>DASZJO010000021.1:0-44660 GCA_035948015.1 Puia sp. | reverse complement strand
CAAAATTGTCCGATGACAAGAAGACCGTTGTCATGAAGTTCAACCTGATCGACGCTTTCGATCATCCTGAGCAATTTGAGTACACGATTGCTTATTAGCGATCCTGTGCTAAATTTGCGTTATGATACAGACAGATTTCCTCGTTATCGGCTCGGGGATCGCCGGGTTAAGCTATGCGCTTAAGGTCGCCCAGCATCATCCGGAAAAGAAGGTTTTGGTGATCACGAAGAGCCGGGCGGACGAGACCAATACCAAATATGCACAGGGAGGTATTGCCGGAGTGACGGATTTCGAGCACGATAGTTTTGACAAACATATACAAGACACCCTGATCGCCGGTGACGGGCTGTGCAACCCGCGAACGGTGGAGATCGTGGTAACGGAAGGACCCGAGCGGATAAACGAGATCATCCAATGGGGAACGCAGTTCGATAAAGATGCCGAAGGCGATTTCAAGCTGGGAAAGGAGGGCGGGCATTCTGAATTCCGCATCCTGCATCATAAGGATGTAACGGGTAAGGAGATCGAACGGGCATTGCTGGAGACCGTCGGCAAACAAAAGAACATTGAGCTCATCAAGCATTGGTTTGTCCTTGATCTGATCACCCAGCATCATCTGGGCTACCTGGTCACCAAATCGACCCCTGACATCGAGTGTTATGGGGTCTATGCGCTCGATCAGCATACCAACAAGATCGTCGGGATCCTTTCAAAAATCACGCTGCTGGCCACCGGCGGGAATGGCCAGGCCTACCGGACCACAACAAATCCAACGATCGCAACGGGAGATGGGGTGGCGATGGTCTACCGGGCTAAAGGACGGATCGAGAACATGGAGTTCATCCAGTTCCATCCTACCGCGCTATTCGAGCCCGGCATCAGTCCATCTTTTCTGATCACTGAGGCGGTACGTGGGGATGGCGGCATTCTTCGGAACAGTCGTGGGGAAGCGTTCATGGAAAGATACGATCCGCGAAAAGACCTCGCTCCGCGGGATATCGTGGCGCGGGCTATTGACAGTGAAATGAAAAAAACCGGTACCGAACATGTGTATCTCGACTGCCGGCATATGGACCAGGCCAGGTTCATTGAGCATTTCCCCAATATCTACCAGAAATGCAGGTCGATCGGGATCGATGTGGCTACGCAGATGATACCGGTCGCGCCCGCCGCCCATTACAGCTGTGGCGGGATCAAAGTGGATGAGTGGGGCCGCGCGTCGATTGCCCGGCTATATGCTTGCGGCGAGTGTGCTTCCACCGGGCTGCACGGCGCTAACCGGCTGGCCAGCAACTCTCTTCTGGAAGCGCTGGTGTTTTCGCACCGCTGTTATCTTGACAGCGTTAGGCAGGTGCCCTATCTTGATTTCAAACAAGGCGTTCCCGACTGGAATGCGGAAGGAACGACCGAACCCAATGAAATGATCCTGATCACTCAAAGTCTAAAGGAACTACAGTTGCTGATGAGCGATTATGTGGGGATCGTACGTACCCATACGCGGCTGCAGCGGGCCAGCAAAAGGCTTGACCTGCTGCATGAAGAGATCGAGTCTCTGTATGAAACAACTGCAGTGTCACCGCAGCTGTGCGAGGTGCGCAACCTGATCACGGTTGGCTATCTTATTGTAAAGGAAGCGCAGTTCCGGAAGGAAAGTCGCGGTTTGCATTATAATACCGATTATCCGGGGAAAGGTCCCCTGATACAGAATATTGTGTTGTAGACGAATGAGTCGGCGATTATTAGCTTTCTTTTTGGATAAGTATGGTTAATTTGGGTAGCAAGAACTACCGGTATGACCAGACTTGTGGCGTTGACCTTTACCCTGCTCTCAGGGCTGCCTTTTCGGGCCGAAAGCCAGTCCGCCTACCCCAGCATTTTATGGGAGATCAGCGGCAATGGCCTTCAAAAGCCATCCTACCTTTTTGGCTCTATGCATATCAGCAACAAGGAAGTATTCCATCTCAGCGACTCGTTCTATATGGCGATCAAAAGATGTGATGTCGTTGCATTGGAAGTAGATCCCAACGAATGGCAGCCTGATATGTTCCGGCTGGAGGATGCGCAGCGGGCGCAACATTCTTATGCTTATACGGCCACCGATGCCGACTATATCTTGGAGCACGATCTCCGGCAAAAAAACTATAGTGACCAGCTTATCGGAGCATTAAGGGATGAGCCTTTCGAAATGTACGGCCTGCTTTACCGGACTACGGCTCCGATGGCCAATTTTCAGGAGGACACGTATCTCGATTTGTATATCTATCAGACGGGTCGGCGGCTTGGTAAGGAAGGAGCGGGCGTGGAGAATTATCTTCAATCGGAAAAGATGTCCATTGAAGCGGCCAAGGCCGAGTTGATGGAGAAAAGAGAAAGGAAGACCTTTCCAGAGGGCGAGAATTCGTTCACGATCGCCACGAAAATGCAGGAGGCCTATCGCCGCGGCGATCTGTCACTGATGGATTCCCTGGACCAGCTCCTTTCTTCTTCCAAGGCATTCACCGAAAAGTTCCTCTATGACCGGAATGTCATCCAGGCAAATTCGATCGATTCCATAGTCAGGCAAAAGTCGTTGTTTGTCGCGGTAGGCGCTGCGCACCTTCCCGGCGTCAAGGGGGTGATCGAGATCTTACGAAAAAAAGGCTATACGCTGCGACCGGTGAAGATGACAGACCAGGATGCCCAGGACCGGGAGCGGATCGACCGGCTACGTGTCCCATTGAACAACCGTCCGGTCACAACGGATGATGGCTTTGTACAGTGTAGCCTTCCCGGTCAATGGTATCTGCGGGAAGAGTCTGCTAATCCGTCCTGGCAATTTGCGGACATGGCGAACGGCAGCTATTATATGCTAACCCGGGTCAAGACCCATTCAGGTCTTATCGGCCAATCGACGGAGACCGTTCTTAAGACGATCGACAGCTTGCTGTATGACAATATCCCCGGCAAGATCATCAGCAAAAAGGAGGTCCGGCGCAATGGTTATAGCGGCTTAGAGATCGTCAACAAGAACCGCAACGGGGATTTGCAACGCTATTTGATCCTGGTCACTTCTGCCGAGATCCTCATTTTTAAAATGAGCGGAAAGGAAGACTATGTATCGGGGTCAGCAGCGGACGATTTTTTCTCTTCGATCCAATTGAAGGAACCGGTATATCAGTGGATGGACTACATCCCGCCTCAGGGTGGGTTCCAGGTCTCTTTTCCCTGCCGCCCATCGGTTTCATTTGCGGGTTTCGGCGGAATGGGCAAATCGATCTGGCAGTATGAATCCGTCAGCGCTGCCGGAGAAGCCTTTGCCGTCCTTATCGACAATGTCAGCAACACGCATTTTCTGGAAGAGGACACTGTTGATCTCCACCTCATTGAGGAGAGCCTGAAAGGTTCCAAAATGATAGTGAAGGAACTCTCGCGCAAGGTGGGTCAGCTCGGTGGACATGACTGCCTGGACCTCGAGTTCAGTACGGCGACCGGTGGGCGCTTAAAGGCAAAGGCCCTTATTCACGGGCCGGAATATTACGTTGTCCTGGCTGCAGGAAAGAAGGAGAGCGCCGATATAAGCCGGTTCCTGAACAGCTTCCGCCTGGAATCCTTTTGCTATGGGCCGCCGGAATGGTACACTGATACTTCCCGTCATTTCTCTGTGCAGACGCCGGTATACCCCGATGTGCCGGAAGCGTTGCGTTCCCTTACCGAAGAGGGATACTCTTCCCTGGTGTACCGGCAGGAAAGCGCTGCGGGATATATCGCTGAAACGAAAGTCCAGCGCGCCAATTTTCATAGTGATTCTACCGGAGAAAGCATTCAGGTTGTCATTTCGACCCTGCCCGAGTATTTTTATCGCAGGGACACGGGTGTTTTTTGGGAGAACGAAATGCACTGGAACCGGCTAAAGGCGGAGTTCATACTCGACAAAAAAGAATATTTCGGGAGCATCGATTCGGTATGCGGCTACCAGTATACGCTGCTCGATACCAACAGCAGCCGGAAGGTACTGGGGATGGCGGTAGTAAAGGGCAATACGCTATACAAGGTGACAGCATTGACGGACAAGGCCGGAGGGGAAAGTTCGTTTGTCCGGGAGTTCTTTTCTTCCTTTACCCCGCTGGCCCCGGCTAATGGATATTCGATGTTCGCCAGCAAATCCGCGTTATTCTTCAAACGGTATGGGAGCAAGGATTCGGCTGAACGGCATATCGCCAGAGAGGCGCTCGGCCATATTTTGTTTACGCCTGATGATCTTCCCGAGCTGCGCAGGATCATCGAGCGGTTAAAACCAGCCGACAAGGGCTATATCGAAACAAAGAGTCGTTTGATCCGCAGCCTCGGGCGGATCAGCGATAGCTGTTGTCTGGAACCGGTAGTGGAATATGTCCGGGAGTTATACGAAAACAGCCAGGATACAGCCGCTTTCCAGGACGCCGCTGTGGAATCGATGGTCCGTTTCAATAACAAGGAGGCGTACGCGCTGGTGAAGAAATGGCTGGTGCAAAGCCCTCCGGTCTTCGAGAGCGGGACCCAGCTCCGGGAGTTGTTTGATCGCATCGGAGAAGACACGGCTCTTTCGATCGCGTTGTTCCCCGATATCCTTCAGCTGATACCGGTCGAGGGGTATAAGCCGCCGATCCTGCAGCTAATGTCCGAAATGGCCGACAGCAATCGACTGCCGGGGCAGGCGTATGAAAGCTATTTTGCCGGGCTCTTCGCCGATGCCAAGATCCTCCTGAAGAAGCAGCAACTGTCGGAGCTGTCGAACGATGAAGACGAAGGAAATGATTTCCCGGATGTGGATCTTCGTTCGGTTAGGTCCTCCGCTCCCCGGCTCGATAAATATGCGGAGTGGCTGGCGCCTTTCTATGATCGTCCGGGGGTTTCGCGTTGGTTCAGTCAGCTGTTGTCGATCAGGTCGCTTAGTCTCAAGCAGGCTGCCGCACTGATACTGATCCGCAACAACCGCCCCGTGCCGGATAGCGTGTTGCGCGCGCTGGCAGATGATGACTGGCATCGATCCAGGCTATATGATGACCTGACAAAAGCGGGGAAGGGAGAGTGGTTCCCCGCAAAATTCCGGAACCAGGAGGCAATGGCCCGGTCGGTATTGTTTGACCGGCGGGCGGAAGGCAGGGAAGTGGAAGTACAGTTGGTCGGTAAGCAGCATGTCGTCACCAAGGCGGCGACGGGATATGTATATTTCTTTAAATACAAGGTGAAAGACCAGGAAGGGTGGATGATGGGCATCAGCGGGGTTCAACCCGATGATCTGAAAGCGGTAAATACGAATTCCTATTTAGCGGAATGGACGGGGCTTCCCTTGAATGCTGCCGGGCCGGAGCTCCAGCAGTTCCAGAACAAGCTACCGCAATGGGTGCTGCAACGCCGGGCAAGCGCGCGTCGTTTTTACCGGATGAACTCCCGCTCTTTGTTATCTTCACGGTATGAACAGCCCTGAACATTTTCCGGCCCGGATCGATCGTGCGATGATCCTTGCAGCGGGATTGGGTACGCGTTTCAAGCCATGGACGGACCGGCATCCCAAAGCGCTGGCGGCGGTTAACGGGAAGAGTCTGCTCCAGCGCAACATCGAATATTTGCGGCAATTCGGGATCGGAGAGGTAGTCGTCAATGTGCATCATTTCGCCGGACAGATCATCGAAGCGTTGACAGTGAACGCCGGGTGGGGATCCCGCTTCATCATAAGTGATGAGACAGCGGAAGTGCTGGAGACGGGGGGAGGATTGAAGAAGGCCCGGCCTTTCCTGGAAGGGGCGCCGTTCGTGCTGATGAATGTGGATATCCTGACCGATATGGATCTTTCCGCGATGATTGCCGATCATTTCCGGCACCGGCCGCTGGCCACGCTTGCGGTGGCGAATCGCAGTACTTCGCGGTATTTCCTGTTCGATGACCGGGATGAGCTTTGCGGCTGGCGGAATGCGGCGACCGGGCAGGAACGGATCGTGCGGGTGCCGGAAGGTGGGAACGAGGGGGCGGGGACGGCCGCGACCACGCTGGTCCAAAAGGCATTTAGCGGCATTCATGTCATCGATCCGGCGATCTTTGCCCTGATGGCCCGGGATGGCAAATTCTCCATGGTAGATCTTTACCTGGATCTGGCGGCCGGTCACCATGTCCGGGCTCATGACCATAGCCAGTCCCGGCTGATCGATGTCGGCAGGCCGGAATCGGCCGAACGTGCGGCTCTACTATTTCCTTAGGAGTTATCTCTGTATTAAATTGTGACGGGGAACGGGTGAGAGTGAGTTAAGAAAATAATTTTACCGATTATGAAAAGTTCTCCACTTATTATCCTGCTGCTCGCGGTCGCCGTCTGCATACAGGCGCAAACGCCGGGGCCGGTTGGCGGGGTCCGTCAACAGAAAGTTTTACTCCCCAATGGGTGGTCGCTCACGCCGGCCGGGCACAGTCTTCCGCTTGGGGATCTGCCGCTGAATATTGCCGTAAGTTTATCCCGGCGTTATCTCGCGGTCACCAATAACGGCCAGAGTACGCAAACGATCCAGCTTATCGACGCGCAGAAGGAGCGGATCCTCGACAGCGTTATCATTCCAAAATCCTGGCTGGGGCTGGTCTTCAGCGCGGATGAGAAATTCCTGTATGCCTCCGGCGGGAATGATAACCGGATCCTGAAATATTCGGTGGATCCGGAGCGCGGTGAGCGGGGCGCGGCCGGGACGGGGGCCGGGGCTCATGCGTTGGTTCTGGTCGACAGTATCCTGTTGGGGAAGAAGTGGCCGGAAAAGATTTCTCCTACGGGGTTGGCGCTGGATGATCGGCGCGGCATCCTTTATGTGGTTACCAAAGACAACAATTCCCTCTATATCGTTGACCTGGCCGGCAAATCCATTGTCCGGCGGCTGGATCTGGGTGGTGAAGCTTATACCTGTCTCCTGTCAAAAGATGGATCGGAGCTCTATATCACCTGCTGGGGTTGTGACCGGCTGTTGGTCTTCGATACCAGGCAGCGCAGCTTTGTCGGGGAGGGAATCCCGGTGGGGGATAATCCGAACGATATGTGTCTGTCGAAGAGCGGCGGGTGGCTTTTTGTCGCCAATGCGAATGATAACAGTGTTTCGGTGATCGATATCCGCGGCCGGAAGGTAGTGGAGACGCTCAATGCCGGCCTGTTTCCTAATTCCTTGCCTGGTTCCACGACCAATGCGCTTGCGCTCAGCAAGGATGACAGGACGCTATATGTAGCCAATGCCGACAATAATTGTCTGGCGGTCTTCGATGTCAGCAAGCCGGGAGCGGGGCTTTCGAAGGGTTTTATTCCGGTGGGCTGGTATCCGACCGCGGTGCAGGTGATTGGCGGCCAGATTTGGGTGGCTAATGGGAAGGGATTTACTTCGATGGCCAATCCTTATGGCCCTAATCCAACGGTAAGGAGGCAGGAAGTGAACTACCAGCAGGGCGATCTTCATCGGGCGCAGCCGGTGCAATATATCGCGGGGTTGTTCAAAGGCACCATGAGCATTATTCCGGAGCCGGATGAAAAGCAACTGGGGGATTATTCGGCGCAGGTCTATCAGAATACGCCATACACAAAGGCCGGCGAGATGGCAACCGGGGGTGAGGCGGGGAATCCCATTCCGATGAAGGTAGGAGAGCCGTCGCCCGTCAAGCATGTGTTCTATTTTATCAAAGAGAATCGCACGTACGACCAGGTGTTGGGGGACGTGAAGGAAGGCAATGGGGATACCAGTCTTGTGTTGTTTGGGGAGCGGGTAACGCCGAATCAGCATGCATTGGTCAGTCAGTTTACGCTACTGGATAATTTCTATGTCAATGCGGAAGTGAGTGCCGACGGCCATAACTGGAGTATGGGAGCATATGCCACGGACTACCTCGAGAAGACCTGGCCAACGGCATATGGCGGCAGGGGCGGCGACTATGATGCGGAAGGTAACCGGGCGGTAGCCAACAACAAGGGTGGTTTTATCTGGGACGACTGCCAGCGAGCCGGGGTCAGTTATCGCAGCTATGGCGAATTCGGCAAGGATGGGGGGCCAAAGAAGAATGGTCAGCCGAACCCGCTGATCACCAGTTTGCGCGGGCACTATTGCGCCTCTTTCACCGGTTGGGACCTCACCATACCGGACACTACGCGGTTCAGCGAATGGAAGGCCGACTTCGATTCGTTGATGGCTGCCGGGAGTCTGCCGCAACTGAATGTTATCCGGATCGGCAACGATCACACGGCCGGGCTCCGGCGCGGGCAGCCTACTCCTTTTGCGTATGTTGCCGACAATGACCTGGCTGTAGGCGAATTCGTCGAATACCTCAGCAAGAGCCCTATCTGGAAGGAAAGTGTAGTTGTCATTCTGGAGGATGACGCGCAGAATGGCCCGGATCATGTCGATGCGCATAGGAGTCCCTGTTATATTGCCGGCGGGCTGGTGAGGCGTCACTTTATCGATCATACGCTTTATACGACTACCTCGGTATTGAGGACGATCGAGCTGATCCTGGGTATGCCGCCGATGACCCAGTACGATGCATCTTCTAATACGTTATGGAAGTGTTTTACCACGGAAGCCGATCTGACGGCATTTCAGGCGTTGCCGGCGAATATCGACCTGAGAGACAAGAATACGGCGGTGAATGAATGGTCCCGAAAATCGGCGGGGCTGGATCTGGCGCGGGAGGACCGGGTGCCGGATAATCTGTTCAATGAGATCCTTTGGAAAGGTATAAAAGGTGATCATGCAGTCCTGCCGGTGCCGAACAGGGCCGCGTTTGTGAGGGCGGTAAGGGAGAAAGATGGGGATTGAGGGACGGCGGGAATTCTAAATAAGAGGCCGTCTCATAAATATGGGGCGGCCTTTTTAGTTATACGGTGCCACATGGAGGCTACCGTGGATGGCGGTTGGACAACAAAATAAGTTGGAGGGTAAGAAGTGCTTAGTCGACCAGTTTTATAGGTGTACGCCGGTCTTTTTTCACGCTATTTTCTTTCTCAGGTTGTGCGCCAGGGCCAACAGGCCGGTTTCAACCCTGACCTTATCAATTCCCCGCAGCATAAAGCGTTTAAAGTGATGATTGTGTTTGATGGCGGCAAAGACCGGCTCAGTGTCAAAACAGCGTTGCTTTCGCTTCTGTATGCCCCGTTTTGTTTTCAGCCGCTTGTCGGCCTGTTGCCTTAACCGGTTTAGATTAAGATTCACTTCGATGATCCGGTTTCCCTCCGCCGGATGGCACTTTTCCCGTAAAGGGCAGCTCGCACAGTTGTTGGCCTGGTAGCGGGTAAGGGTCTGGGGGATGCCGGATCTGGTTTTGTCTGTCCGGATGCGGCTGCTGATCTTTTTCATGGTCTTACCTGCCGGACAATAACAGCGACGGGTAATTTCATTATAGGTGAACTGATCTGCCCCATAGCGTTTTTTGCTGCTGATGTTCGTATTTTGGTTACGATCAAAATGGGCGTGCTTTACATAAGCAGTGATCCGTTTTTTTTCCAGCCATTGGTAATTCTGTTCGCTGCCATAGCCTGCATCGGCTGTTAGATTGGCTGGTTTTTGTTCATAAGATTGAACATGCTGCTGAAGATGAGGGATCAGGGCAGGCATATCGGTGGTGCTTTGATGGATGCTGTAAGAAAGAATGTATTGCTGGTTAGTGCTGATCTGCACATTATAGGCGGGCTTCAGTTGCCCGTTTCGCATGTGATCGTCCTTCATCCGCATAAACGTCGCATCGGGGTCGGTCTTGCTGTAACTGTTCCGATTCTTCCCCAGTATCTTCTCTTGCTGCTCATATTTATCCATTGCTGCCGGCCAATGCTTCCGCGCATAGGTCAGTTTCTGGCGCACTTTACCCGTTACCGGCTTATCTTTCAGGGCTGCATTGATCTGCTCGACCGTGGCCGTTACCTTCTCTTTATCGATCTTGTCGAAGGCTGACGGGTCGGTGTCATCCAACTCGGAGGCCGCCACCGACTGGGCATACTTCCAGAGCTCATCCAACTGCCGTTTGATCCGCTCTCTACTGGTTTTGATCGCCTTGCCCCAGATGAACGTATAGCGGTTCGCATTGGCCTCGATTTTCGTTCCGTCCGTGTACAGGTCCTTCAGGCTTAACAAACCTTCTTCGCACAACAACAGAACCACCTGGGTGAAGATCGGTTGAAGCGTCTTTTGCAGCCGCTGGCCTCTAAAGCGGTTGATCGTGTTGTGGTCCGGCTTGCTCATTCCGGTCAGCCACATAAAATAAATACTCTCCTGAAGGGCCTGCTCGATCTTGCGGCTGCTGTAGATATTGTTGATATAAGCGTAGACCAGCGCTTTGAGCAGCATCCGGGGATGATAGCTGCTGGCTCCCCCCGGCTTATATTGGTGCATCAGGGCGGTAATATCCACCTTATCCAGCACCTCATTGACAACCCGGACCGGATGACCGGCTGACACCAGTTCTTCCAGGTTCGGGGGCAAGGCCATGAGTTGATGTTGGTGGTTGGCCTTGAAGACCACCGAAAGAGTTTTGCCTCTTGCCATACCCTAATTTACCACAAAAACCATACTGGGCTTGCATTCCAGCCCTATAACTTATACAGTCGGGTTGTGCATAAACCCACCCCAAAAACCGAAAACGAAAAAGGGTGCCTCATTTTACTTTTGAGACACCCTTTCTATTAATTGTGATTCCTTAACCGGGCGGAGCCCAGTTTGCTCTTTTACCTCCTCCCTCTGTGGAAGCCACGGTCATGTTCGAACCGGCCGTGGTCGAAACCACCACGGTAGAAATAAGCCCTATGGTCCCTTTCGAAGAAAGGACGATAGTGTTCGAAGTAGAAACGATCCCGGTAGTGCCCGTTCCAGGCAGGATAATTATAATAAGCATAGCCGGGGAATTCGGTTTCACAGATAGCGGGGGCTGCATAGTATCCACCCTCGTATACAGGAGCGGGAGCGTATGCGCCGGCATAAACGACCGGAGGAGCGACATAGACCCTGGGTGCGGGTATGCGAAAACCTACGCGGGCGCCGACAAAAACCTGGGAATAACCTTTGGTAGCGATGAGGCTAGTGGTTATGATGGCTGTAAGGATAAATAGCTTTTTCATATAAGTAATTTTTAAGTTGGCGGATGACTGAGTGTTTAAATCTGCATCCTTGCAACATTGGATATGAAATAAGCTTCCGGATTTAATAAGCGATTGTTAATAGTTGTAATATCCTCAGGATCAATATACATTTCCGGCTTAAACCCTTTGATGGCCACGCTGGCGCCGGGTGCGAGATGCCGGTATTCGGTATGGATATCCGTTAGTCCGGCTTGCAGGAAGGCGGCTTGAAGGCGCGCCGCCTCGGTTCGAAGATCATCTTCCCTGCGGTAGTAGCCGGGCCGTGACAGCAGGATCAGCCGGCCGCCGGTGCGAAGCAGGTAGCTCAGGCGCAGGCATTCAGTGAGGCGATTATTCCGGGAATAATAGGTGCCCCAACCATAAATGGTATGAAAATAGGAGGCGGGGTAAGGAAGATCTTCCACTTGCCCCGTGTGCAACTGCAAGGCCTCCTGTTGGATGTACGATTTGTTGCGCCGCCGGGCCTTGCGGTATAGTGCGACGGAAGGTTCGATACCAGCGAGGAAACTATTATTCAGCTTGCCTGCCACGGCCGCAAGGAGCCTTCCCGATCCGCAGCCTACTTCCAGCAGATGCTGATGGGGCTGCAGGTCCAGCTGATGGATGATCCAATCGACGCTGTGTTTGTGTGGATGCGGGTATGACCAGTTCAGCATGCGGGAGGATTAAAGTTTGGGTTCTGCGCTGTTGGCGTCGTCAGGATGGCTCGCGAATTCTTCGCCGCCGGAGCGGTGGTCCGGGGGGAAGGGCTTCCCGCAACGGCGACCCCATTCCTGTCTGAATCTTTCCTGTTGTTCCGGTGTCATTTTTGCCCATCCTTCTCTTAGTGAATCCTTTTTCCATCGTCCTTTGGGGCCGCCGCGGAAGCCGCTGAATAATATTTTGGCCAATATCAATAAACCTAATGCTTGCCAGAAAGTGATCAGGGGCAGGTGGAAGATCACCGGCATCAGTGCATTCCACAGCAACATGACTATGCTGCCGAAGATCCCTATCCCGATGATGCCAAGCAAAATAAAACCCAATATTTTGGGACCTCTAAAACGTTTGTTCATCATATTCTTCATTTTTAATGTTCTATAATTTCCTGATAAAGGGTAAGCAGTCTTTCCCGAAGGTAGAGGACGGCATATCTTTTCCGGGAGATGAGTGTATTGACGTTCTCTCCGGTCATGGCGGCGATCTCTTTGAAGGGGATGCCTTCCAATTCATTCCAGACAAACACCTTTCGTTGTTCTTCCGGCAGCTCGTCCAGTGCTTCCTGCAGGGTCTTCCAGAAGAGGGCCCGAAGGTTAGCGGTTTCTGGGTTTCCGCTGTTGTCCAGCAGGATCCCGGTGAGGTCTGGATCAGCCGGGTCTTCACCGTTCCGCAGCATTGGCTCCAGTGGCTCCGGCCGCCGTTTGCGATAGCGATCGATGATCTTATTGCGGGCGACAGCGAACAGCCAACCGCTCATCTGCTCGATGGGTTCAGTATCGACCGTTGTCGTTAGCTGGTACCACACATCCTGTAAAATATCTTCCGCGTCGGCCTCATTGCCGACCCGTTGGCGGATAAAGCCCAGCAGTCGTTTGCCGAAACGGCTAATGACCGATGCGATATTTTTTCCCGTGGAGGAAGGCATTCGCTGGTTGATGGTCAACAGGTCTTCCATTCTATATCTACCATTCTAACAAGGAAGACGGGTGAGTGGGGGGAATATTTTAAAAATGGTAAAAAAAGTGAGGTTAACCTCGCGTTGACGGGTAATTGAGAAGAAAAAAGAATGCTTATTTCTTGGTTAACAGTTCTTTGGGGAATCCATTTTTTTCAAGAAAAGCCCTCGATTCTTCTGCTTTCTTTATAAAGAAAGGATCGTTGCCATAGTCTTTGACCTTTTTGGCTTTCTTTATCTTGGAAGGCTTTGATTTGCTTTGTTTCTTATTTATTTCAGACAACATCTTATTCCTCTTTTACAGCAAGTAAATTTACAAATTATTTGCGTTTGACCAAAAAGGCCTGGTAATTGACGTTCTTTCGAAAGGGCTGCCAGCTGTTATTTTGTTCGTATCCAAAGACATGCAACAGCGGTTCAATCTCACTCCAATTGGCCGAAATTCCAATTTGGTATAGCCGGGTCCTTGCGGGAGTGCTCCCTTTTGCATATACCATGACATCAGGGAAATGTTGAGTAAATTCAAGGACAGTCGCCGCAATTGTCGCAAGTATCTTTTCCCGATCCTGATTGTTGGTAATAGCAAGATCATCGATTTTTCCGGTTTTTGGATTCAGGTCGCCAAACCCAAGGTTAAAATAGGTTATGCCACCCGCGTTTTGCGGGCTATAGCGGACAATTTTCCGAACCTTTCCTTTTGGGCCATTGCTTTCAAATTCGAAATCGAGAAAAGTATCGCTGGCCAAAAACTTGTATGTATTTAGGTTCATAGGTGTGCTTAGCGGGTTATAAGGAATGAATCACGTATGTCACTACTCCCCACACAGAAAACTCCGCGCCCGAAAGATCGACGTCAATGGGGGACAGGCGGGTCGTCTCCGGCACGAGCCGGATCTTGTTGAAGGTACGTTCCAGCCGGCGAATGAGCATTTCGCCATTCAGGGAGGCGATGACCACTTTGCCGTTGGAGGCTTTAATCGAGCGGTCGACGATGACGACATCGCCGTGGAAGATGCCCGCGCCGATCATGGCGTCGCCGTTCACCCGCATAAAAAATGTCGAAGGTTTATTCCGTACCAGGTGCTCGTTAAGGTCGATACCATGATCCGGATGTGTTTGGTTGTCTATGCCATATTTATATTCTGTGCCGAAGAATTGCTCGATTTCCATAAACAGGATGTTTGAAGGGGATGGAATTCCCCTCCGCGATCGCCCGGGGAGGGGAATATTTTATTTTGTTGTACTAATTTATTTAGTAAATTTATGCTAAATTAGTAAGCAGCTAAAATCTTTTTTATGGAAATGGGGTTAGTACAAACAACAGAAACCTTGAAGGAGGTAAGGGGTAGAGGCCGGCCCTCCGGGCCGGGCTATGCGGAATACCTTCTTGTGGTGTATCCCGATGGGGATTTGCAGGACAGGTTATTGGAAGAACAGCAGCAGTTCTCGACCGATTATGGGTTGGACCATCGGCTGGATCAGGGGCAGCGGGGCGCCAATCCTATTGGGCGCAATAAGCCGCACATTACACTGGCTGCCTTCCATGCGGGAGAGGAGGCGGAGGATACGCTGATCAGGTGGATACAACGGATCTGCAGTGAGCGGCGAAGTTTTGAGATTGCGCTCAACAACTACAGTGGTATTCCGCCACATACTCCAAAGCCGCCGGATGTGGCTTGCATTCCCGGCGCCATTTATCTACGGGTGCAGAATCCGGAGCCCTTACGGGAAGTAACGCAGCAGCTTGGGGCGATCGACGAGTTCATCCGATCATCGGGATGGCCTCCGGTCCATTTTACCGGACGTCCTCACCTCAGTATTGCAGGCGGGCTGACGGAGCAGGTATACAACAAGGCGATGCCTGATTATTCCCGGAAAATCTTTCATGGTATTTTTCGGGTGGGTGAGCTGGTGTTGCTGAAAAGAAAACACACTTTCGACCCTTGCAAGACGGTGAATGTTTTTGGTCTAAAAAATTAACAACCTATCATGATTATTTTATGAAACAAGCGATCAAACCTATCGCTGTCCTCAGCGAGACATATAAAAGCCAGTTGGCGACCAACGAATACCTGCTTATCCTCAATCCGCATGAAGAATTGCGCAACAAGATCCAGCAGGTGAAAAAGGAGTTCTTTGACGCATACCAGGTACCGTCGGCCCTTGGCGGCAAGCCGCACGTAACATTGGTGCGATTCACTCAGCTGGCGTTAATGGAGGAGCGGATCATACAGCGGCTTCGGGCCATCGCCATGGGTTATTGTCCTTTCAAGGTGGAATTGAAAGACTACGGGAGTTTCCCTTCGCATACGGTTTACATCCAGGTGATCAGTAAGCTGCCGATCCGCGGTCTTCTGGCGGAGGTTAAGGATATTCAGCGGCTAATGAAACTGGACAAGGATCACAAGCCGCATTTTATCGAAGAGCCGCATATTCCAATAGCAAGGAAGCTATTGCCCTGGCAATATGAGAAGGGTTGGCAGGAATACAGCAACCGCAGCTTTACGGGACGATTTGTCGCCGACGGCATGTTGCTATTGAAGCGCCGCGCGGGAGAATCTAATGATGGCCGGCAATCAAGCGGACGGGACGCCTGGGCGTCCAGGCCTTGGCAGATCACGGAGCGGTTTGCGTTCCAGAACTTGCCGGTAGCGACGCGGCAGGGGCAGTTGTTTGCGTTGCCGCGGGCATGAGTTGACGAAGATTTCAATCAAAAGACATGACAGAAAAAAATATCGCCGATCCTATGGAAGGCGGGCAGCTTACTACAGAAACCGGGGAGTTTAAGGGAGAAGGCGGACAGCTTACCGAATATTCCGGCCCAATTAATCCTGTACAATACCTCAAGGGCCGCGGAGCGCAATTCAATCCGAAAAACCGGTTCTTAAAAAATGAGCGGGTCAAAGAGCATATAGAGGCGATCGATGATTGGATCGAGCCGAACAGCGAAACCCAATACCTGGAAGAGACCGCAAAGGGCCTTGTCAACAAAGTCGACAGCCCGGATGTCGGGATGTGGTACAGCATGAACCCCTATCAGGGATGCGAGCATGGCTGCACATATTGTTATGCCCGCAATGCTCATGAGTACTGGGGATACAGCGCCGGGCTCGATTTTGAAAGGAAGATCATTGTGAAGAAGAATGCACCCGAGCTGCTGCGCAAATTTCTGATGAATCCCAAATGGGAGCCGTTGCCCATTTCGCTGAGCGGCAACACTGACTGTTACCAACCGGCCGAGCGGAAATTCGGGATCACGCGCCAGTTGCTCGAGACCTGCCTGGAATTCAATCAGCCGGTCGGCATCATCACCAAGAATGCGGGGATCCTGCGGGACAAGGATTTGCTGGCGCAGATGGCTAAAAGGAGGCTGGTATCTGTCCTCATTTCTATTACTTCGTTTAACGAGGATTTGCGTCGGGCGATGGAGCCCCGCACTACGACAGGCCAGCAGCGGATCCGTGCGATCCGTGAGCTAAGTGATGCCGGGGTGCGCGCAGGGGTTATGCTAGGTCCGATGATCCCGGGTTTGAACGAACATGAAATGCAACGGATCATGAAGTCGGCGGCGGAGAACGGAGCGAGCTTTTCCGCGTATACCTTTATCCGGTTGAACGGAGCGATCAAATTGATCTTTCATGACTGGCTGTACAAGAACTTTCCTGACAGGGCCGACAAGGTATGGCACCTGATCGAAGCAAGTCATGATGGTAAGGTCAACGATAGCCGGTGGGGGGTGAGGATGCGCGGCGAAGGAAATATCGCTCAGCTGGTCGCCCAGCAGTATGCGCGGTATAACCAGAAGTATGGGTTGAATGCGGAGCGATGGGAGCTGGATTGCTCGCAGTTCCGGCGGCCGGGGGAGCAGATGAAGTTGTTTTGATTGTTTGGTTTTTGGCCATCAATGGTCAGACCAATCAAATTCCCTGATCTTCCCATCCAGCTTCCATCGTGCCGGCTGCGGATTGGTCAGCCAGTCCAGGGGTTCGCCGGCAGGGAGAGGGCGGGCAGCCGTAGCGAAGCATTCGCGGATTGCGGCCCGTTGCGCGGGACCGACCACCTCGGGCTGTGCAGAGATGAATAATGGTGTTCCGGCGCCGGCCACGAGTTGCATCCACTGCACCGTCTTATCCCAGGGAACATCCTTCGTCACGGCCACGCAGTCGCCGTCGGCTGCGTAAAAAAGGTCATGCTGGATCATCCGGAATCCCAGCGTGTTGATTCCCATCTTCCGGGTTCGCGCCCATTCCTTGCCGCTGGTATCATCTCCAACCCTGCTGAGCTCGAAAAGTCCGGCTGACAGGTGGCTCAATGTATTGCAACCGATGAGGTACATGTCGCCCCCGGCCTCGCGGATCGCTTCGTAGAGCCCAAGGATGATCTCGGCGGTGGTCCGGGTATTGTCCCGAAACCGCCATCCCGGCGTTGTAACGTCCTGCTCCATCTGAAAGCCCCATTTGCCGAAAATATCGTATGTGCTGTAGTCATGTTTGACCATTTCGTATCCCCATTGCCGGTAGAGCGCAATATTATTTTTTACCCGTGCCAGGTTATCTTCGATGGTCGGGTCCAGCACCGGGCTTTTGGGATCATCTCTTCCGGGAATGACGGGCAGCAGGAGCGAAGCGGGATCCTTATAAGAGGCGCAAAGCGGGCGCATCCAGAGACCCGGCCGCATCCCCAGCTTTCCGATATCGCTTGCGAGCTTGCCCATGTCTTTGAATTTGTCGTTTGGCCGGGAGAAGTCGTCGTTCCACCCGCCGTCTCCGGGATGATAAGGCGAATAGAAGGCCCAGCCTGCGTCGACGACCGAAAAGGGACGGTTTTCCTGATCGGTTGCCAGTTCCGTCATCAACGAAGTTTGCCGGAGGATCAATGCCGGATCGTTGTTGCCATAAGCATAATACCAGTCGTTTATTCCATAGACCGGGCGCCGCGGAAGCCGGGGATTATCGCACATAAGGCGGCAGAACCGCCTGGCTGTCGCAAAAACACTCTCCCCTTCCGTTCCTTTGAGGATAACAATAACAGCTGCCGGCAGCGAACGGTCGCCCAGGACAACGCCAACTCCGCCGCTTCTTGTGTCCATTGTCAGCCGCAGGACAGGACCGCCGCCTTCCCAATAACAAAGGCTTTTGCAACCGGTGCGTACCCCAAAACAAACAGTCTGGTCTTCCTGGTGGTGAATGCAATACCAGGGCATTCTCTTTCCCGGCTGCGCCGGTCTGAATCCATCATCGCCATAGGTCCGTTCCCATTCATCAGCGAGGACAGCTCCGCCTGCAACAGATAAATTCCATTCCAGCCGTACATAGTGAAGGGATTTTGTCGGTGAAGTTACTAATATGCGAAGGGCGCTCCCTTCTTCAGTTATTCGAATGCCGACATCCTGATAACGATAAATGCCGGAGCCCGAAGTTGCCAGCATTGCCGGCCCGGTATCCAGGCCTACGAATACGCCAGTGGGCAGCTGGATCGTTTGATGAGGGGCGGTGAGCAGGGAGTCAGCGGCAGCGGATCGCCGCGTAGCCAGCAAACCTCCGAGCGCAGTGGCGGACAAGCGGATGAAATGTAGTCTTTTCACAACGGAGAATAGTTGGATCCTGAAAGTACTAAACAATCGTTAACTTACCACAGCCGGCCGCCCGCCCGCATAAAACCAAGGTAATGGATTATCGCCGAATGCCTATCGAAGTGGAATCGCCCGAGCAGCTTGGGTACGGAACTATCCGCAACAATCTTTCCGAAAGCTCTTATACCGATGCCTTGTTCCGTGATGTCCTGGAGGATACCGATCTGCATGATCTGCTATTATCCTACGGCTCGCATGCCGGTCACGAGGGGCTGCGGGCCGCTATAGTTACGGGTACCCATTTAAAGGAAGACGATGTGCTTTTGACCATCGGCGCTGCAGGCGCGCTGTTCATAATTGCCACCAGCCTGCTGGAAAAAGGCGATGAGCTGGTTGTCGTCCGGCCCAACTATGCTACCAATATCGAGACCCCGCGCGCGATCGGCGCCGCGATACAATTTATCGATCTTCGGTTTGAAGAGAAGTTTGAGCTAAACATCGGAAAGATAAGAGCGGCGGTTGGTCCGGCGACACAGTATATTTCGGTCACCTATCCGCACAACCCCACCGGGGTCTGCCTGAATGCGGGGGAACTTCAGCAACTGGTGGACCTGGCGGAAGAGAAAGGAGTTTATCTTCTTGTCGACGAAACATATCGGGATATGGTATTCGGAGAACAGCTCCCGCCGGCGGCTACGCTTTCGCCCCGCGTCATCAGCGTTTCGTCGGTGTCCAAGACCTACGGACTTCCGGGACTGAGAACGGGTTGGATTCTATGTCAGGACCGCCGACTGATGACCAGGTTTCTGGCTGCCAAAGAGCAGATACATATCTGCGGTCCCTCGGTCGACGAAGAGATCACGTTTCGCTACTGGCAGAAAAGAAACGAATACTTACCTCACATCCGCGCGGATATCCGGGAGAAATTCGGGTTGGTAAAAGAGTGGATGGAGAATCAAAACGATTTTGAATGGATAGAACCTGCGGGAGGCTGTGTCTGCTTTCCCCGGCTATGCCGGCCGGAGGAGGGGGACATCGATCGCTTCTACCGGATCCTGCTCGAAAAATATGGGACGTATGTAGGGCCTGGCCATTGGTTCGAGATGCCGCGGCATTATATGCGGGTCGGGTTTGGATGGCCGAGCCGGGAATCGCTGGAGGAGGGGTTGGCGGCGTTGGGCCGGGCGTGGGCGGCGGCGAGGAGTTGAGGAGAGCGGCCGGGCTTGGGCTGAAGCGCTTATCCGTTATTGAACTGCTGGAGGCGGTTCTTTTCCGTCTCAATCACCGTTCTGATTTTCAGCAGCTTGTCATTTAGTGAATTGAAACTGGAGGCCAGAATGCCGGCGTCGGATTGCATGCAAGTATTCTCAAAGTCCTGGCAGTCAGCCTGAAGGGTCAGCAGACCCACGAATCCAAATAGTGGTTTGATCTTATGTACGGCGCTTTTGAGGGCTGTCCGGTCGCCTTGCTCATAGCAGGTATTAATATGCCGGACAAAGTCGTCGTATTCCATTAATACATCGCTGAATGTTTCGCCGATCATGATATAATCACCTGCATACAAATCGATTAGATATCGACTATCAATGGGAGGGCTGAACCTGAACGTATTATCGGCCGAAGTATTGCTCATTCACACACGATGAGATAGTTAACGCCCTCTAAAATAATTTATTGTATTCTGTCGTTCCACAGGGGGAAACCCCTTAAATCCAGTTTACCTTTGAGTAACCCTATCGGCTCTCTTTTCCGGTCCTTTTATGAGGATATTGTCTATTCCGGGATCCGGGAGGATGACTCTCCTTCCAAACGAAAGAAGACGACCCGTTTCAACCAATTCATTCTTCTGATCCTGATCGCACATTTCGTGTGCGTCATTTCCTATTTCTGTTTCGGTTTGTATATCAGCGCGTTGATCAACCTGAGCGCGGCTTATTTTTTCATTATTGCCTATCATCTCAATCTCCGGCGGAAATATCTGCTTGCGCGTATCGTCTCAGTACTGAACCTGAACCTTTATCTCGCGATCATGAACTATATGGAGGGTATCAAAGCAGGGGAATACCTGTTCTATTTTCCATATTTCCTGATCATGACCTTTATTATCAGCTTCAAACGGAAATACGTAGAACTTATTCTCGGCTATGTCATTACGCTGGCATCCCTCCTCTTCTGTTATTATCTGTGTCCGCAGGAGAATTATTACCAGGTGCATATCGCGCATATGTTTGAGCGGCTGTATGACAGCAATCTTGTCCTGTCGCTTTTGCTGGCGACCTTTTTCTCCTACGCTATCGTTCGGATCAACCGGAATAACGAATATACGATCCTGAAGGAAAAACAGTTTGTCGATACGATCTTCAATACGTCGCTGGATGGGGTTTTTATCCTCGATGCCGAGGCGCTGATCATAACCGATTGCAATAACCGGGCGGTTGAGCTGCTGGAGATCGAAGACAAATCGCATATCGTCGGCGCTCCGGTGGAAAGCCTCTTCACGAAAGAGCATCTTCGGTTGTTCAACAGTGCGGGAAGTAATCCCGCCGATCCGCATGCGAATAGCTGGCAGGGTGAACTGGCGTTGGCTTCCCGGAAGGACAATATGGTCTTTGCCTTTGTGAACGTGGTCAGCTTTTATGACAATGACCGGCGGTTCTGGAAGATCAGCGTGCTGGATATCTCCGAGATCAAGATGACGCAGTTCGAGTTGATGAAGGCCAAACAAAAGGCGGAGACGGCAAGCCGGGCCAAATCGCGGTTTCTGTCCAATATGAGCCATGAGCTCCGGACGCCGCTGAACGGGATCATCGGTACTTCCAATCTCCTGCTGCAGGAGAAATTCCTGCCGGAGCAGCGGTCACATCTGGACATCCTCAAATATTCCTCCGAGCACATGATGGTGCTGATCAACGATATCCTTGATTTCAACAAGATCGAGTCAGGGAGGTTCGAGCTGGAGAACCTGCCGTTCAACCTGCGGGCCTTTCTAAAGAAGCTGGAGTCGCAATTCTCCGTTCAGGCGCATGCGAAGGGGCTGTTGTTCCTGTTGGATGTTGACGACAACCTCGAAGCGGAATTTCTTTCGGATGAGACGCGGCTCAATCAGATCTTCAGCAACCTCCTCTCGAATGCGATCAAGTTCACTCATACAGGCGGAATAACGCTTGGGGCAAGGAAGATCTCTTCGACGAGCAAGAAGTCGGTGATCCAGTTCATGGTCAAGGACACCGGTATCGGCGTTCCGGCGCACAAGCAGCAGGAGGTATTCGAGAGCTTCACCCAGGCCGATACCGATACCACCCGAAAATACGGCGGCACGGGACTAGGTCTGGCGATCAGCCGAAAGCTGGTCGGACTTTTTGCAGGAGACCTTAAGCTGCAGAGTGAAGATGGGAAGGGTAGCACTTTTTATTTTACGATCGAGCTCGAGATCAATGAAAATGCCAAGCTTTATATCAATGACAGTAAGGTCAAGCAGCTGCCTGGATTCGAGCGGCTGCGGGTGTTGATCGCCGAAGACAACAGCGTAAATATGTCCGTGGTCCGTCGGTTCCTGGTCAAATGGGGGATCGAGGTTCACGAGGCGACCAATGGGTTGGAGGCGGTAGAGAAATGCAGGCAGGACAGCTTTGACCTGGTGCTGATCGATCTGGAGATGCCCGAGATGGATGGGGCTACCGCGCTGGCGGAGATCCGGAAGATGCATCCTGACGTTCCGGCCATCGCTTTCACGGCCGCGGTATATGAGGATATGAAGGTCGACCTGATCAAAAAAGGATTTATGGAGGTAGTGCCCAAGCCTTTCAGGCCTGAAGACCTGCACAGCAAGATCCAAAAGCTCGTTTCGAACAGGGCGTAGGGAAGGCTGCGATGGCCCCGCGAAAATTTATTTTTGAAGAATGTTCGAAAAGAAAAAAAGATTTTTAAATTTGTAGCATCTATTGTAAATAACGGATATGCTTCGACAAGAATTATATACACGTATTTCCGCGACCACGGCTTCCAATTTGGATCTGTCCTGGTATAACGTGGACAAGCCGTGTGTGTATGCGGGGCGAATAAAGTGCTGATTACGTAGAATAAAAAGATCCAGCATATAAAAGCCCCGCCAGATTGGTGGGGCTTTTGCGTATGAGCACCCGGCCGATTAATAACCATTAAAGCTCCCACGGGGAGAAGGAAATGAAATTCAATTTTAACCTGAAAGGAAGAGGTCCGGCCGGCGCACAATATACGTTTATCAAAGCGGGGTTGCCTGATGAACAGGCCGACCTTCTAAGGTCTTTATTGGCGGCAACGTTGTCGGCCGGCGACTCCCTGCAGGCGGGAGCGACCTTTGTCCTGCTGCGGCAGATTATCCGGCAGTCCGATCCCGAATCGCTTGCCCGCGTCGCCATCCGGTTAAAGGAAGAGCTCAACTTCCGCGACTTCGCCTTTTTGCTGACGGCCGAGATGGCCGCGCTCTATAACGATGAAAGGACTGCCCGGCTTGCCGTACGGATCATTGCGCAGCCGGGGGAGCTGCCTGCATGGCTGAATCATTTTGCCCGGACCGGCAGTGGAAAGCGCCGGCCCGGACGTTATATCCGGAAACATCTTTCGGTGCTGCTAAACCGCCTTGATGAATACCATTTCACGCGGTACGGCGCGGCAGTGAGGGAAGGGCTTAAGAATGCGTTGACTGATTTGCAGCCCAGGCCGGCAGGACGGACGCAGCGGCAGTTGTTTGCGCGGATCCTGCGGGATCAGGTGCCGGCGCGGACCAGTTGGGAACAGGAATGGCATGCATTATATCGCCTGCACTATGACAGCCCCGATCAGCGTCAGGTAACGCTCCGGGACAAATGGAAGGAGGGCATCTCTTCGTTCAGGGTCGGGTATCCGGCGCTCCTCGACAATCTCCGGCCGATGCTCTTTGCCGGCGTTAGCGGGAAGGTGCTCAAGCTGGCGGCTGAATACCTGGGGAATGCGGCGGCGGCCGGTGCGGGTGGGCAGTCTCCGCTTCGGCTGCTGAAAGCCTGGCGCGGATTACAGCGCAAGGATCAGGGCGGCGCCGGTATGCTGACAGAAGCGCTGGAACGGGCGGCGGTGCATAACAGTTGGAACCGTTCGGCATTTGGCCGGGAGGCTGTCTCGGTGATCGCCATGGATGTCAGCAACAGCATGAAACGGCCGGTGTGCGGCGACGACAGTGTTCAACGATTCGATATCGGTCCGCTGCTTGCGCATTCATGGAAAAGCAGGGGCGAGAAAGTCATTGCGGGTGTCCTTGGAAATACCTGGCGGACGATCGAGATGCCGCTGCGGCCGATCCTTTCTTCCACGGATCAGTTCCGGCGTCACGAAGGCGAAGCAGGATTTGCGATCAATGCGTGGCTGATCGTCCGCGATCTCCTGTGGAAAAAGCAAGTGGTCGACAAGGTCCTTGTGTTTACCGATTGCCGGCTATGGAACAACCGGACTTTTGATCAGGATGGCGGCCATGATCTTGGGCATTGGTGGCGGCAATACCGGGGGCAGATTGCGCCGCAAGCGAAATTGTATCTCTTCGATCTGGCCGGATATGGTTCGAAAGCCCTGGAATGTTTGGAGGACGAGGTATTCCTTATCGCAGGCTGGAAAGACAACTTATTCGAAGTTCTCGGTGCGCTGGAAATGACGAGGGAGGAGGTAAAATAGGGAGGTTTTCTTATCTCCCTGTTTTTATCTAATTTAATGTCCTCAAGCAATCTGAAAATAGATATGGAACCTCCCTCGTGGCCTGCGCGACTCAGCCGTCTGCGACAGCTTTTCTGGTTGTTCTTCCTGCTTACCGTCGCCTATATGATCTGGGTCAGGAATTATCTTTCGCCGCTAAGCTCAGATGAATTGGTTCAATTCGAAATTGCGAAGACCGTCAATAAAGCCCAGACCATTATTCAGGACTGGAAGAATAGCGGAAAGTATGAGCTGGGGGTTCAGAGCACATATTTTGCCTACATCTTTATGGTCTTGTACACGGTTGCCATTGCATTGGGCTGCCGGTTCATTTCAGCCATCACGGGAAACGAGATCATGATCAAAGGAGGGAAAGGATTTTCCTGGCTGATCGTTGTTGCGGCGGCCTGCGATGTGGTGGAGAATATGGCGTTGTCACGGACGATCCGGGGGCATATTTCCCAATGGAATGTCACGCTGGCGTATGATCTGGCCAGGGTGAAATTTTCGATCGTGATCGTGTGCATCCTGTTTATACTCAGTTGTTTCCTGTACTGGGGGATTGGTAAGCTGGCGGGCGGGAAGAATTGACAGGTTCGAATTTCAGGGGGTGCCAGGTGCTGTCGCCGCCGACCAGCGTGTTAAGGTTCCGGTACTGCGCAATAATGTTTCCGCCCAGCAGATAGTTGGGTTCGTGTACTTTTGGGTTTGCCAGTTCGTGGAGATAGAAGGTCGATCCTCCGATCAGCGTCTTATGATATTTCATCAGGGTAGGAAGATCATAGCAGCTGTGCATTTCTACGGTAGGATAGCCATTGATGAAGGTGTGATCGGGGAAAGATTTGCCGCTTGTATTGGTAGTGGAAAGGCGGATCGTTTTAGCGGCGGTGTCGATAGCAGTTACATGGGTCCCGGTGGACACCATCGGGATATCGGGCCGATCGCCGACCGCGGGAAACCTTCCCTGGACGTGAGTGATCGTATTACTGCCGGCGGCAATATCGCCTGTGAACGGAGCGGTGGCCATCACATAATAGTCGGCGTAGACCGTGAGTCGCATTCCTTCGTTAATGCCACAGGCCAGGTTGCGAAGCCGGACGGTGTCATGATCGATCCGCTGGACAAATCCAACCGGATAGGTGGTTGCGGCAATCCCGCTAAACTGGTCCTGATATGGCAGATAAGCGGTCAGGAGGATATCGTCCTTTCTGAGGAGGCTGGTATCGGCCGCATCAGGCAGCTTAAAATATCCTGTCCAACTATTCTTATCGATATGCAGGATGCAAGGCCCTCCCAGCGCGATGGTTCGTTCGTAACCCGTATTATAAACAAATCTATAGGCGAGGTCGAGCCCGTAGGGGTCAAGAAATACATACGTATTTCCATAGTATACCGGATCGGTACCCATGATATTTGAAGGCGCAGGTACCCGGCCCGGTGTGGTTACACCGTAATTGCTGCTGCCCAGGAGTCCCCCGCCATAGTACATGATGACATTCCTGAAAAGTGGGGTTGGGCAGAGGCCGCAGCCGTTCAGATTGACCGTGACCGGCGGTTCGTTCATGGTGCCACCGTCAAAGGTATTGCTGTTACCGGCCAGCACGAGCCGGTATCCTTTCCCATCCATATAGGTCCGAAGCATGCAGCCGTGAAAGGAGGCACCGGATCCGACAATATAAAAGTCGGGATATGGAATGCCGGCCTGCTGGGTCGCAAAATCGAGCTGACAGTCTTCGAAGGACAGCGATGCCGCGCCCCCCACATAACCGAGACGAAACAGTCCCTCCGCATATACGTTGCGAAAGGTACCGCTGAAGGAAGGGGCGGAGATGTAGCAAAGCTGTTTGACATAACCGGCGACATTTACGCCATCTACCATCGGCACCGCGGCACCGTCGCCATGCCGGAGGCCGAAACTAACGTTATCAAAGATCGTATGGGTAGCGCCCCAGACTTTCAGCCGGTCTACGTGACACTCTTTGGACTGGGCCTGGCTCATGGCATAGGCCACCCTGTTATTACTGATATCGCAGTCGATAACATCGATCAGCTCGCCGTTCTGTTGGTTGGACGGGGTGATCATCACGCCGACGATGAAGTTGGTGATCGAGCAGCCGGTAATCTGGACGGCGGTGGAGCCGCTGCGGCTAAGACCCGGCACATAGTAGTTCCGGAGGCCCGGATACATGTCCTTTTCCGCTGCGAAGGCCGAAGGGTCCGAGAAAGGATCGATGGCGATCCCTGCATACGGCGAAACAAGGTTGTCCCTGGTCGATCCGTCCGACCATTCATTAAAAGCGAGGGTATCGATCTGGATCTGATTCAGCCGGTCGGGAAAATGAAACATTCCGCGGATAAAAAGATCCTTTATCAGTACCCCCTTGCCCAGCTGGACGCCAATGGCAAACGTATTATTGAAGGAAGGCTGGATCGTCGCGCCACCGGTTGAGAGATCCTTTGCGTTTGCGGGGCCTTCGAGATTGATACTGGCCTGGCGGTAGCCGGTTCCCATGAGCCGGGCGATCAGCAAGGGACGCGAAATACGGTATACGCCGACCGGAAAGTACAGTGTCCGTGGCGCATAATCATGCCCCAGGATGTAGTCGATCCCTTTCTGGATCGCCTGCCAATTGTCCGTAGAAGGGTAGCCAACGGCGCCGAACCAGGTTACGTTGAGGCTGTGGCCATCCACCATTCTTTTAAGACGGATACCGGATGCCGTTATCAACGTCATGGCACTGTCATCTGCCGTGTTTCGGTCGGATGGGTCGGCTCTGAAAAACCCTTCCCGGCCCGGATCGGTGATGAAATACAATTGACCCGGAGATGCGGGAAGCCGGTTTAGGCGAACGGCGGCTTGTGAGAGCCGGGGCATGCCGGAAGTGTCGGAGACTATGGGGGCTTGTGCGGTTGCGCTAAGCCAGCCTATCGATATAATAGACGTTCGGATTGCAAAAAGCCAGTACTTCATAATTGACACCGGTTAAAAACGTATCGAGTTCGGAACCTGACAACTGACTATGCGCTCCATCAAATTCAACGCAGATGATCCGCGGGCGGTACTTGTCAAAATTGTTCCCTTTCAGGACCTGGAGGTCATGATGCTCTACGTCTACGCATAGCAGATCTATTTTAAGATTGTCCAGGTGCTGGTCAAAAATATCCTCCAGGGTCGTCGACGTCATCCGCACTTCGACCAATTTGTCGCTGGTAGCCTTCAGATGGGCCCCCAGGTTAGGATCGACGGAAGAATATTCGTGTTTTTCCGAATCCTGATAAAAGGTCAGTTCCCTCTTCTGATCCGAGACAATGGCATGAAGACAGATGTCCCTTTTGCGGATCTTCGTGAACTTCTTTATGAGCGACGCATTGCCATCGGCGCAGATACCGTGCCAGCCTTTCATATAAAGTTTGGAGGTATTGGACTTCTGGATCGGGTTATTGCAGCCGATGTCGACATAGAACCCGGTCCTTTTATTCTTGCCGAAGAAGTGCTTTATGAAAAGGTCTTCGCCGCTCATGGAATGCGATACCGTAAAGCCTTCCATTTCGAATTTTTCCATAATTTGACACAACAGGAAATGCAGACGGGAATTTCGGAACGCATTAACAATCTGATTGCCAAACGACATGAAGATGGATTTTTTAGCAGGTTAAAGGGTTCGGTGCATGAGAAACGATAAATTATCCCAGTTATTGAACAGATGAAAAATTGTCCCTCCTGAGTACCGGGACGAACGGCGGGGGCAATCGAGGGGTAAAGCTTTGTTTTTCAACTTTCATTAAAGGGCATGTAAAATTAAAATCTCCTATATTTGCAGCGATCTGACCTGCGGCTTTTTTGTAAGATTTTGAGGCGGCGAATATACAATAAATCCGGGTCATCGTCAGTTTGTGTGCGTGTTATTCGGGGTACTCTTTAAAATGTAAAAATTCCTGTGAAGAATACGCTGGAATCTAATTGTACTAAAAAGATTATGGAGTAGGGTATAGCGAGCATGCGTCAAGCAGTTCTTTATACCCTATTCGCTTTTCCATCATCCGATCCCATTTAAACAAAACGTTATAAATCAATCAGTTAAGATAAACAGATGTGACTGAGGAGGCGAAGCTATGTCCGAGAGTAAGAAGAACTGGTATGTTGTTTACACAAAGCCCCGCTGGGAGAAAAAGGTCTTTGCCTCATTGACGGACAGGCATATGGAGGCTTATTGTCCGTTGAATAAAGTTCGGCGGAGGTGGAGTGACCGGATAAAATGGGTGGAAGAGCCTTTATTCAAATCCTATGTTTTTGTACGGGTGACCGAGGCCGAGCATACGCGCGTGCGAATGATAACCGGAGTGGTCAATTTTATCTACTGGTTGGGCAAACCTGCTGTTGTAAAGAATAAGGAGATAGAGGTTATCCGCAAGTTTCTGAACGATTATGAGGAAGTGTCGAGTGAGCCGGTCGACATCCAGCGGGATGCAACGGTTGTCATCCGTCAGGGGGCGTTTATGGATAAGGAAGCGCGGGTTGTCAAAGTTGTCAACAACAAGGTTCGGGTGCTGATCGAGAGCATTGGCTACGCCCTGGTGGCGGTCGTAGCGAAATCGAACGTCGAAGTGATTGAAAAACATTAGTTTTACAAAATAATTATTTTACCATACGGATTCCTAATATGATAAGAAATCAGTTGGTTGGATGCGCGATCATGGCGATGATGCTCTCTTTTTTGCTTCCATCCTGTTTTAGCACCCGGCAAACGACTTATATGCAGGGATCTTTCGATACGGCGGCGCTGAGTCAGATAAGGATTCCGGAAGCGGTGATCCGTCAGGGTGACCTGCTAAGCATCATTGTCTATAGTGACAATCCGGAGGCGACGGCGCTCTTTAACCAATCGGTGATCACGGTCAGTTCCAGCGCCGGCGCGGCCAGCAGTGGAGGAAGCGGGGCGGGGGGCGCAGGCGGCGGGACAGGCTCCAGTGCCGGCGCTTTGGGTGCATCAAATCCGACTACGCCCGGCTACCAGGTCGACGAAGATGGCAATATTCAATTCCAGGGTCTGGGAATCCTGCATGTGGAGGGGCTCACCAAGGCGAAGTTGAAGGATACGCTGGATTCCAGGCTAAAAAATACCTATCTGAATAATCCGTATTACAGCATCCGGTTCCTCAACTACCGCTTCACGATGCTGGGAGAGGTCCAGCATCCCGGAATTTTCAGTATTCCGGGCGAGCACGTCAGCATGCTGGAGGCAATCGGGCTGGCCGGCGATCTGACTTTGTATGGGCGAAGGGACAACGTGCTGATTATCCGGGAGAATGAGGGGAAGCGGGAATGGGCGCGTTTGGATTTGACGAAGCCGCAGATGATGGCCTCTCCTTATTATTATCTTCAGCAGAATGATGTAGTGTATGTCGAAGCGACGAAGAAGAAGCTGGCGGCCAACGATCAGTCCACTACCCGCACCGTAACGATTGCCGCCACTGTTATTTCCACCCTTGCCATCATATTAACTCTATTAAAGAAGTAATACCGCATTATCCATGAATGAGAACGGCAACGGAGTAGGTAAGATGCAGGGTTACATTAAGACCAACACCCCCTGGGTCGCCGGTCCGAAGGATTTTATTTTCAAATACCTGCACTATGTCCCGCTGGTGCTGGTCAGTGTCGCGTTATGCCTGGCGATCGCTTATATAAAGGTCAGGTATACAACGCAGATCTTCAAAGTGCAATCTTCCCTGCTCATCCAGAACGAAAATGCTACTGCCGGCGGCAATTCCGGCGGCGCCAAGGACGAGCAATTCGAAGCGCTGTTCCTGACCCGGGACGCGCTTAACCTGAGCAACGAGATCGAGATCCTCAAATCTACGCCGGTATTGCAGCGGGTGGCAGGTGATCTTGGCTTGCAGACAACCTATTACAGCAGAGGAAATGTACGGACCAGCCAGATCTACCCTGCGTTCCCTTTCACGCTGAATATCGTCCATAAAGCGGATTCAAGCAAGGGGCTGGGATTCAGGATCACCCTGCTCAGTGCGGACCGATATACGGTCGACGAAGGTAAAACGGTTTATCATTTCGGGGATACGCTCAATGTGGGCGACGATCGCGTTCAGCTTATCCGGCAGCAGACCAATATTTTCTCTTTCGCCAGCCGGCAGTTTGAGATCGACTGGTCACCCCTGGTCGATGCCGCACTGGGCCTGCAGGGCAGCATGAAGGTGCTGCAGACCAACGAGCAGTCGACCATCCTGACACTTACTTTCGTGGGGGAGAATCCGACCCTTGGCAGGGACGTGCTCAACACGTTGATGGAGGTCTATGATACGCTGATGGTGGAGGACAAGAACCGGATTGCCGCAAATACGCTCCGGTTCATCAATGACCGGATATACGAGCTTAACGATACGATCAAGGGAGTACAAGGGGCGTTGTCCAACTTTATGGTGGATAATAAGGTTTTTGACATCGACAACCAATCCAAGGCCTATCTCGACAAGATGGGGGAGGCGGCCAAGCTAAAGGCCGATCAGGAGGTGAAGCTCGATATCGTGAATCATTTGCTCACCTACATGTCCGACAAAAAGATGCTTCATGAGCTGGTACCGACCAATCTGGGAATAGAGGAGCCAGCCCTTACCCAAATGGTTTTTGAATACAACCGGCTGGTGCTCGAGCGGGAAAAAAATATAAAGACCACGCCGGAGACCAATCCGCTGATCGTCGGAATGGACGAGACCCTGGATAAGCTCCGCCGGGAAATCTACCAGGCGCTCTTGAATGTACGGACAGCATACACGATCGCCTCCTCCAAGTTGGACGATGTCGAGAACGGCATTAACTCCCATGTAGCCAGCCTACCCGGTAAGTCGCTTGGATTGCTGAATATCGAGCGGCGGCAGAAAATATACGAGGACTTGTATTCCCTGCTTTTGCAGAAAAAGCTGGAGATTTCGCTGTCTTCCGCGTCGACCATTTCCAATTCAAGGGTGGTGGAGCCTGCGATGGCCGGTTCGGAGCCGGTCAGCCCGGACCGAAAAAACATCTATACGATGTACTTCCTGCTGGGTCTGCTGATACCGACCGGTTTCGTGGTCCTGCGTGAGCTGCTGCAGGACAAGATCAATGGAAAGGCGGATGTCGAAAAATATACTACGGCGCCGATACTCGGTGAAATAGGACATTCCGAGACCGAATCGGCGCTGGTCGTGACCCAGAACAGCCGTCGCCTGATCTCCGAGCAATTCCGGATCATCCGGACCAATCTGCAGTATATTATCACCAATGTGGATAAGCCGGTGATCATGGTCACATCCTCTTTCAGCGGGGAAGGGAAATCGTTTGTCAGCACTAATATGGGTGCGGTGATGGCGCTGTCCGGCAAAAAAACCGTGATCATGGAATTCGACATCCGCAAGCCCAAGATCCTTGCCGGGCTGGAGCTCAAGCGGAAGATGGGAATCACCAACTATATCATCGGCAAGGCCAGCTTCAATGAGCTGCTGATCAAGGTCAACGGGGTGGAAGACCTGTACGTCATTCCGTGCGGCCCTATTCCGCCCAATCCCTCGGAGATCCTGCTGGATGCGAAACTGGATGAGCTGATGAAAGAAGTTATGGATCATTTCGATGTGGTGATCCTGGATACTGCACCGATAGGTTTGGTCAGCGACGCCATTGCGCTGAACCGGTTCTCGAACTGTACGCTGTATATCACCCGGCAGGGATACACGTTCAGAAAGCAGCTGGGTCTGGTGGAAGACTTGTATATCAACAAAAAGATGCCCGGCCTTTGCGTGCTCATCAATGATGTGAAGGCAGACGGGTACTATGGCGGTTACTACGGCGGCGGGTATGGCTATTATGGCGGCTACGGTTACGGCAGGCAGTCAGATTATTTCGAGGCGGAAGGGGGCAGGCAATCCAGATCGCTTTCAGGGAGATTGAAGAGCTGGGCGCAACGGACATTCAGATAAAATCCAATTTCATCTATGAATAAAGCGGCAATGGAAGGGGCTGAGGCCTGGGATCTTATTATCAGGCCACAGCAGTCTTTCTTCCGGCTGGATCTCAGGGACATCTGGAAATACAGGGACCTGCTCTGGCTATTTGTCCGGCGGGATTTTGTGTCGTTCTACAAGCAGACGATCCTCGGGCCCCTGTGGTTCTTCATCCAACCTCTCTTCACGGCGCTCATCTATACTTTTGTCTTTAGTGGAGTCGCCAATATTCCTACAGATCACTTGCCGGCACCACTGTTCTATGTCGCCGGCGTTACCGCCTGGAATTATTTCTCAGATTGCATCACCAAGACGTCCACCATATTCAAGGATAATGTCAACATCCTCGGGAAGGTCTATTTCCCGCGCGCAATCATGCCGATGAGCGTGGTCATTTCCAATCTTGTCCGCTTTGCAGTGCAAATGATCCTGTTCCTGGTAATGATGGCCTGGTTCGCCTTGATTAAACCAATACCCGGTCAGCCGATCCACTTCACTTCTTACCTCCTGCTTTTCCCATTTGTCGTTTTGCTGATGGCCTTTCTCGGGCTGGGTCTCGGAATGATCGTATCGGCCATGACTACGCGTTACAGGGACCTTCAGTTCCTGGTGGTATTCGGCGTTCAGTTGCTGATGTATGGCACCGTGGTCATCTATCCCCTTTCTTCCGTTGAGACAAGATTTCATAATCATAGCTGGCTGGTAAAATACAATCCGATGACGCCGCTTATCGAGACCTTCCGGCTGGGGTTCCTTGGTCAGGGGACCTTTTCCTGGGGCCTTCTGGGGTATGCCACCGGCGTAACTATGTTCATTTTGCTGTTTGGATTTCTGATCTTCAACAAAGTGGAGCGAAGCTTCGTTGATACTATATAAACTCCTATGGCCGTAGCGATCAAAGTAGAAAAATTATCAAAAGCCTACCAGCTTGGGGAATTGAGTACCGGGACCGTATCAAGGGATATCGAACGCTGGCTGGCGAAGGTGAGGGGGAAAGAAGATCCTTTTTTAAAGGTCGGGGAGACGAATGACAGGACGGTCAAGGGGACGAGCAATATTGTATGGAGTCTGAAAGACATTGACTTCGAGGTCGAACAGGGCGATGCGGTGGGCATCATTGGAAGAAATGGCGCGGGTAAAAGTACCTTACTTAAGCTGCTGAGCCGCGTCACGAGTCCCACGTCAGGAGTAATAAAGGCAAAGGGCCGCATCGCCAGCCTGCTCGAAGTAGGTACGGGTTTCCATCCGGAACTGACCGGGAAAGAGAACATCTACCTTAACGGAGCGATACTCGGGATGCGGAAGGCGGAAATAGATAAGAAGCTCGATCAGATCATCGACTTCAGCGGAGTAGAAAGATATATCGACACGCCGGTCAAGCGTTACAGCAGCGGAATGTATGTGCGGCTGGCGTTTGCCGTTGCGGCTCACCTCGAGAGCGAAATCCTGATCGTCGATGAGGTGCTGGCGGTAGGGGATGCGGAATTTCAAAAGAAATGCCTCGGTAAAATGGGGGAAGTGAGCCGGGGAGAGGGCAGGACGATCCTGTTCGTCAGCCATAATATGCAGGCGGTGAGTACCCTTTGCAGAAAATTGATCCTGTTGAAGAACGGTGAGATCGCCTACAAGGGTAATGTGAAGGAGGGGCTCAATTATTACCTAACCACGCTGGACAGCCTGGTGAACAGGGAGCAGATCCTGGCAAGCATCAATAAGAGAAAGCCCGATGAGGCATTCGATCTCCTTGACTTTACTATAGAGCAGGAAGGATCGGATGGGTTCGAGCTGGTGAGCAATAAGCCGATCAGGGTGAGGTTCACTTATCTCGTGAAGAAGGCGGTCGCCGGACTGCGGGTGGGCTTCGACCTGATCGAAAAGTCAAACGACATTGTCCTCTTCCGGACTTTTCACGACGATGCCTTCGAGAGTATCGAGACAGTTTATCCCGGTAAATACTTTTCAGAGGTCGTTATCGAAGGCAACCTGCTAAAGCAGGGTTCCTACCTGATAAGTCTCGCTATCGGCATTCACAATATCCGCTGGATCATATTCGACCTGATAAAGGTCCAGATCAATATCAACAATATCGACGGTGTCAACAGGATCTATGCCGACGACCGGCCGGGTGTGTTAATGCCCGATGTGGCCTGGACAAGCGAAGCCCTAAATCACGGATGATACGCATGATAAAGACTATTGCGCATAAAGTAAGTTTCCGGTTAAAGAAGATAGCCGGCCGGAAAATAAAGGCCTATAAGCTGTCTTTTTCACAATCCGGAGAAGACTTGCTGATCGACTATATTTTTGAATTGAGAGGGGTTAAAATGCCGACCTATCTCGATATCGGCGCCCATGACCCCTTCTATCTGAACAATACGGCGATATTTTACCTAAGGGGATGCCGGGGGATCAATATAGAAGCAAATCCCGGATTGATCGGCAACTTCACGAAAAAGCGGAAGGAAGATATCAACCTGAATCTGGGCGTAAGCGATCAGCCGGGTGAGCTGGATTTTTATATCATGGCAGACCCCACGCTGAGCACGTTTTCGAAGGATGAAAGTGAATCGATGGTGAGAGGCGGGCATAAGCTGTCGGGGGTGAAAAAGATCCAACTATTAACGGTGCAGGCGGTCCTTGATCAATACAATGGCGGTAAATTCCCGGACCTTTTGTCCATCGACGTAGAGGGATTGGATTATAAGATCCTGCAATCGATCGATTTTGGCACCCAATATCCAAAAGTGATCTGCGTCGAAGCGGCGGAGTATTCACCGATCGGGGCGGGTGCGCGACGGTCGGAGTTGATCGATTTCCTCGTTTCGAAGGGGTACTACGAGTATGCGAACACCAATCTCAATGCCATTATGGTGAAAAACGAGTTTTGGTATATCTAGCCATGGCCGCGCCGCGCATTTCGATCATTATTCCCGTCTACAAAGCCGAACGACTACTTGCCGAATGCCTTGACGGGATATTGGCCCAGGAATACGACAAAAAAGAAGTAATCATTGTCGATGGCGGCTCTCCGGAAGGGTCGGTGGAAATTATAAAGCGATATGCCGGAGAGCATTCGTTTATCCGGTGGGTGAGTGAGAAAGACCGGGGGGTGTATGACGCGATGAATAAGGGGGTGGGGATGGCAACCGGAGAGTGGGTTTATTTCCTGGGGGCCGACGACCGATTTTATGATACCGGGGTACTCGCTGCGATCTTCGCAAACGGCCAGGCGGCGGGGCAGGACATCATCTACGGCGATGTGGAGTTCAAGTACAGCAAGCGCAGATATGACGGGCCATATAATTTGCGGCGGATCTTGTTTGAAAGTAATATCTGTCATCAGGCGATCTTCTACCGGAAGTCGGTCTTTGAGCGGGTCGGCGCTTACGATATCGGGTGCAGGGTTTATTCCGACCGGGACTTCAATATCCGGTGCTTTATGGCCAGAGGGCTTAGGATCAAATATGTAGATAAGATCATCGCCGTCTATAACGAGCAGGACGGTCTTTCGGCGTTGGAAAGCGCCGATCCGAATTTTCGGGCAAAGCAGGAGAGCTATATACAGGAGTTTAACAAAAAGCCGATCAGGGCCGTTGCGATTAAGATCCGGCGTCTGGCCCGATGGGTAAAAAGGACTATTCGCCAGGATAGAGAGCACTGATGATCACCATAATTGTTTGTTCCCTGAACCCATCGTTGAACGGCGCGCTTCTTGAAAATATCCGAAAAACGGTAGGCGTCCCCTATGAAGTGATCTGTATTGACAACAGCGCCGCGAAGTACAGTATTTTTGAAGCGTATAACTATGGGGCCGCGCGGGCAACCAACGATCTGCTGTGCTTCATGCACGAAGACATTCTCTTTCATACGGCGGACTGGGGCAGGATCGTAGCGGGCAAGCTTGCGGATAAGGACGTTGGGGTCATTGGCGTAGCGGGCGCCGTATACAAGTCAGCGTCCCCTTCACCATGGTGGATCTCGGATATAGAGGATCAGACGGCCTATCATCGGTTCAATATTTTACAGCACTTCAGCACCGGAATTCAACGGCTGCAGGCCAGCGGGGATAAAGGCCAATGGGATGAGGTAGTGGTGCTGGATGGAGTTTGGCTGTGCTGCCGGAAGGAGGTCTGGGTGGCGACGCCGTTTGACGGTCGGCAATACAATGGCTTCCATTTTTATGACCTGGACTTTTCTTTTGCCGTTTATACAAAGCGGTTTCGGAATTTTGTCAGCCAGGAAATTCTGCTCGAGCATTTTTCAGCCGGGGTTATGGACAGGAACTGGATCCGCGGCGCGGAAATATTTCATAAAAAATGGCGAAAGGAATTGCCGGTGAGCGTGGAGGATATCCCTGCCGGGGACATAAAGGGATTAGAATTGAGTGCGGTCAGAAATTTTCTCCGAATCCTTACCTATAACCGGTACCATAATCTGCGGCTATGGCTGAAGTATTGGATCAAGATGGCGATACACAATCCTTTTGGAAGAGAGACTTACTGGTCATTCCTCAGATATGGCAGAACCTATTTCAAATGACATTCTCATATCGGTTGTCATACCGGTAAAGAATGGGGACTATTGGTTGGAGGGAGTTCTTGAGGGCCTGGTGAAACAGACATTATTCAATCGGTCCGAGCTGATCGTGATCGATTCGGGCAGTACAGACAGGACGTTAGAGATCCTGAGCCGGTTCCCGGTTCGGCTGGTGCAGATAGCGCCGGAGGAATTCAATCATGGATCGACCCGCAACCTGGGGGTACAACTGGCGAGGGGTGAATATGTAGTCATGACGGTACAGGATGCGAAGGCTGCCGACGAAGGCTGGTTGCAAAAGCTGCTGGATGGTTTCGACGCTCCCGATGTCGCGGGGGTATGCGGTCAGCAGATCGTGCCCCACGATCCGGATAAAAACCCGGTGTTATGGTTCAGGCCTGTTTCGCCACCGGCGGTAAGGAAATACCAGTTTGATAACCCGATCGATTTTAACCGGTTGTCACCGGAGGAGAAGAGAAGGGTCTGCGTGTGGGACAATGTCACGGCGATGTATAGAAGACAGATCCTGATCAGAGTGCCGTTCAGAGCGGTTAGCTTTGCGGAGGACGCGATGTGGGCAAAAGATGCATTGCTATCAGGATATGCCATCGTTTATAATACTGCCGCCAGGGTATTGCATTATCATTTTGAGACACCCGACTTCGCAATCCGTCGATGTTTCACAGTTTTCTATCATTTCCACCAGGTTTTCGGCCTGCGTCCGACCCCTGCCGACACCGGTCTTATCCCGCTGCTGCGGACCGTCCGACTATTACTGAAGGCAAAGGAGGTCAAATGGAAAGACAGGTACAAGTGGCTGCTATATAATTACAAGTGGTCCAAAGCAATTAACCGATCCGTAAAGATTTTTAACAAGGCGCTGGGTGAGGGAGCAGAAGGGCTGGACAAGGCTCATGCTGACATTTGCGGCATTCCGCCCCAGGCCGTCAAACCTTCCGGCGTATTATGACCGCGATGCCCTTGGTAAGCGTGCTGATGACAGCCTATAACAGAGAGAAATATCTGAGTTTTGCCATCGAGAGCGTTCTTGCTTCTTCCTACTCAAATTGGGAGCTGATCATTGTGGATGATGTTTCGAAGGACGGGACGATCGGGATTGCCAGAAGCTATGCTGAAAAAGACAGCAGGATCAGGGCATACCGCAACGAAAAGAACCTCGGCGATTATCCCAACCGGAATCAGGCCGCCGCTTATGCCCGGGGCAAATACTTGAAATATGTGGATGCGGATGATTACCTCTACCCCTGGGGCCTGGAAATATTGGTGAAGCTGATGGAAGAAAACCCGGACGCCGGATGGGGACTTTGTTCGCTGATCCAGATCCCTGCAAAGCCATATCCTGTAATGCTGACGGGCAGACAGGCTTATGAATATCACTATGGCGGATATGAGATCTTCAACAAGGCGCCTTTGTCGGCTATTTTCCGGAAAGATGCCTTCGAGAAGGTGGGTGGGTTCTCGGGCATTCGGATGGCCGGGGATTTTGAAATGTGGCACCGGATGGCCTTGCATTTCCCGGTATTGCTGATGCCGGATGGGATAGTCTGGTATCGGGAGCATGCAGAACAGGAAATGAACAATCATCGGCAGTTCGTGACCAGCTATGAAGGTGTCCGGCGCCAGTATCTGACGCATCCGGAATGTCCCTTGCCGGCGGAGACCTCCAGAAAGATTATCAAAGAGAGGAAACGGGTCCTGATGCGAACGATCCTGGGCAATGCCGTCCGCTTCCGTTTTGCGTATATGACGGATAATTTGAAAGCACTGTTGTTTTGGAAATAACCTAATTGCTGAAATGATCAGGGAACTAAGCGCTTCGCTGGAGACCTATGCTGACAGAAATGCATTTTGCATCGACGATGTCTACTATACTTACGCGCAACTGGCTACCCTCGTGCGGCGGATCCGCGCGAAAATGGCAAGCGAAGGGGGAAGCAGGACCGGAAGGGTAGGCATTGTTACGACGAATACGATCGAGACTTATGCTTCCATCATTGCCTGCTGGTTCTCCGGTTATGCTTATGTGCCACTACATCCTAATCACCCTGAAGAGAGGAGCAGGACGATCATGGAAGAGGCGATGATAGACCTGGTACTGAGTTCCGGCGGAGGATTGGAGGAATCCGATCCCGGCCCTGCGGTTGGTCTGCCGGTGACGGCGCCGAACGACGATCAGCTACTATACATCCTGTTTACCTCAGGGAGCACCGGCGTACCCAAAGGCGTTCCGATCACTTATAAGAATGTGAGGACTTTCGTCGATTCCTATAGTGCGCTGGATTTCCGATGTGATGCCTCCGACCGGTTCCTTCAAATGTTCGATCTGACCTTTGATGTTTCGGTAGCTTCCTATCTTGTTCCTTTACTGTTGGGGGCTTGTGTATATACCGTCCCTGCGGAAGGAATAAAGTATATGAATGTGTACAAACTCATCCAGAAATACCAGATCACTTTTGCCTCTATCGTCCCATCAATTATCAATTACCTAAAGCCCTATTTCAGCGAGATCAGCCTTCCCCGGCTGAAATATTGCATTCTTACTGCAGAAGCGTCCAACCTGAAGGTCGTGGAAGAGTGGGCTCGCTGCGTACCCAACGGGGCGATCGTCAACCTGTACGGGCCTACGGAAGCCACGATCTGGTGCATCGGCTACTTTTATGACAGCCGCCGCCCTAAGGCATACAACGAGATGCTCATTATCGGCAAGCCATTCCGGTATGTCGATGTCCTCATCGTCGATGAGCATGGAAATGAGGCAAAGAGCGGCGAAAAGGGCGAACTGCTTGTCGCCGGCGGTCAGATAACGCCCGGCTATATCAATAATGAAGAAAGAAACCGGACCGCCTTTATCGTAAAGGATGGTCGGCGATATTACCATACCGGAGACATCTGCTATCTCGATGAAGACGGAGATATTTTCTATTGCGGCCGTACCGACCACCAGGTAAAAATTCAAGGCTTCAGGATCGAGCTCAGTGAGATCGAAGTCGCCGTGAGGGAGCTCTTTTCGCTAAATACGGCCGCAGTGGTGTACCTGAATTCGTTGGGGGTTCAGCAGATCGGGCTTTTCCTTGAAAGCTATGCGGGAGAAATCGAATCCGTCAAAGGTGCGTTGGAAAAGAAGCTCCCCTATTATATGATCCCGTCAACGATCCGGGTCGTAGACAGTCTGCCTTACAACACCAGCGGCAAGATCGACAGGGTCCAATTGGTAAATTCCTTTCTGCTGAAGGCGATATGATATCCAACGAGGGGATAGCGAAAAATCTTTATGATTTGTACGATAGCCTGGCTGGGCACGAACTTGTTCATTCGGGGAGAACCGGCGGCTTTGAATTTGTCAGGCATGAGGGCTTTGCGTGGCCCAATATGGCATACCGGCCGGGGCGGAGCGGACCGGCGCGGCGGGAGGAAATACGATTGTTGAAGGAATTGATGGTGTCGGAAGGTTGGCCAAAGCTCGTCTTGTTCGATGAGGAGGGGATGACGGGCGAAGTGCAGGAGTTGTTGGCGAAGGAACGGCTGATTGGGGCAACGGAATGGGTCAATATGGCATTGCCGGTTGGGAAGTCCGCCGGCCACGGGAGGTGGGAGAGTGAAAACGTTGGAAAGATGGGTAACCTGGAATGCCGGAGGATCGATGTCGACGATCCGGGCGAGTGGAGCCAGTGGGCTTCTGTAGTATCGGGTGTCTTGTTCAAGAACACGCCGCTGGATCCCGGGTTGTTCCGTCACCCGGCGATCAAACAACAGTTCAGCCTGATGACCGGTTATGTGGACGGCAAGGCGGTGGCAACCTGTTTGCTATACTTTGGAGAAAGTGCGGGACTTTACATGGTTGCCACGCTGCCGGAGTTTCAGGGAAAAGGATTTGGCCGGCAACTGATGGGGTATTCGCGGGCGGAGGCTGCGGCCAGGGGATATGAATTCGTCGTGCTGCATTCGACAAAGGCAGGATTGAATTTCTATAGCGGGCTGGGGTTTAAAAGCTTTGGAAAACTGTTCTTGTATTATTCCATGCAATAACTGAAATATGGGACCAAACGAAGTTTTATCGGATGTAAGTAAGATCTGCCGGGAAGTGTTCAATGATCAGCAACTGGAAATTAACCCGAATACCAGGGCAAAGGATGTCGCCGGCTGGGATTCGATGACGAACCTGTTTTTGATAGACGCTATCGAGCAGCGGTTCAAATTCAAGTTTACGCTTGATGAGATAATGAACGCCGGGAATGTTGGCGAGCTGTGCGGTATTGTTATGCAACGCGGTCAATTAAGTTAATAGCAGTGAAGCCCTTATTCGGCCGCATATATCGTTTCATATTCAAGGGCCGCGTCTTTTTGTGGACAGCCAAAACGCTGCCATTTCTGCGGCCTGTCTATTATACCCGGGGAAATGAAAGCCCCGTCACTTTCAGTATCTGGTTTTTTCAAAAGCTGTTGGGCTTTAACCGGCACTGCTACTGGCCGGTACATTTCACTTCGACCGTACGGTTTCCCTACAATGTCTATGTCGGCATCGATGCTGCGCCGGGGATATCGCCGGGATGCTATATTCAGGCGGTTGGGAAGGTCTATATAGATGACTATACGCAGATTGCGCCAAACGTCGGGATCATCAGCTCCAATCATTTTATGCTGGATATCCGGAAGCACATAAAGGATGAGGTAAGGATCGGAAAATATTGCCGGATCGGCATGGGCTCGATCATTCATCCCGGCGTCGTATTGGGCGATTTCACGACGGTCGCCGCCGGGTCGGTGGTGACGAAGAGTTTTCCTTCAGGGTATTGCGTGATCTCGGGCAATCCTGCGACGATGACGGCGGATTATAGTCAGAATGAATCGATTAAAGAGAAATTCATCCGTTACAGAAACCAATATGAATACAACGGATACCTTCCGCATGAAAAATTCGAACAATTCAGACGGAAAAAGCTTAGTGTTTAATAAAAACGGCCGCCGTGAGTTAGTCAGATCGTTTCCAAAACTCCAGCATGTTAAAATCCGTCAAATATTTCCTGAATAATCCTTTACAATTTCCGATCGTTCTGATTACCAGGACGGTTCCCTTTTTCCGTTTCATTTATGAAACGGCCGATTATCAGAACCGGCCGAATTTTGAATTTTGGTTCAAGCAAAAGGTGTTGAACTGGGGCGGTAATAAGAGGGCTTACTGGCCCGTCCACTGGACAAGCAAGGTCTACAACCCCGAAAGAATAATCGTAGGTATCGACGCTTATCCCGGGATAATGGGGGGGTGTTACATTACCGGCCGGGCGGGACTGGCTATTGGTGACTACACGCAGATCGGGCCCAATGTGGTTATCGTCACGGCCAATCATGACCCGTACGATTTGCGTGTGTCGGTAGGAGGTCCTGTAAAAATCGGTAAATGCTGTTGGATTGGGGCCGGCGCCAAGATCATGCCTGATGTGATATTGGGGGATTGGACCACTGTAGCTGCGGGTTCGGTCGTTACGAAGCCCTTTCCCGAAGGGCACTGCGTTATCGCCGGGGTGCCTGCAAGGAAAATAAAAGACCTCGAAAAGGAGAAATGCATTTCATATAAAGCCACGCATGAATATTATGGTTATATCCCGGCCCATAAATTTGAACGATACAGAAAAAGGAAGCTCGATGTCTAAAAACCAGGCGACACCATACCGGCAGTGCGCCATGACTGTGATGGATACCATTGCGGACCCCCGTATCAGCTTCGATACCAGGGGCGTCTGTAACTATTATTATGAATTCAAGACGGCTGAGAAAGAACGTGTCTTTACCGGGCAGGAAGGTGAGCGGAAATTAAAGGAGCTAACGGAACGGATAAAAAAGGACGGGAATGGAAAACAATACGATTCCATCATGGGCCTGAGTGGCGGCGTCGACAGCAGTTATGTCGCCTATCAGGCCAAACGACTGGGCCTGAGACCACTGGCCGTCCATTTCGACAACGGCTGGAATTCAGAGCTGGCCGTCATGAATATCGAGAATATCGTCAGCAAATTGGACCTCGACCTGTATACGCTGGTTGTGGACTGGGAAGAGTTCAAGGATCTCCAGCTCGCCTACCTGCGCGCGTCGGTGGTGGATATCGAAGTGGTGACCGATCATGCCATTACCGCTACCTTGTTCAGGCTGGCCAAAAAATACAAAATAAAGTATGTGCTCGGCGGCTCCAATGTGGCCACGGAATGTATAATGCCTTCGGACTGGGTCTTCAATAAGAATGACCATATCAACCTCCGTGCAATCCATCAGGCATTCGGGAAGGTTCCCCTGAAGACCTATCCGATGTTCGATACCCTGCTGAAGAAATATTCCAATTCGATCCTCAAGAGCGGCTGGGTGAGTTTTTTAAATTATATGCCTTACAATAAGGAGGAGGTCAAAAGGACGATAGGCCGTGAGCTGGGCTGGAGAGACTATGGCGGGAAGCATTACGAGTCCAGCTTTACTAAATTCTACCAGGCCTATATCCTGCCGGAGAAATTCGGCATTGACAAGCGAAAGCCGCATCTATCCAATCTGATCTGTGCGGGTCAGATGACGCGGGAGGTGGCTCTGGAAGAACTGAAAAAGCCGCTGTACTCCGGGGAGGAGCTGAAGCAAGACCTTGTTTTTGTATTGAAGAAATTCGGGCTTTCCAGGGAGGAATTCGATGAGATTATGCGCCTGCCGATCAGGAAGCATTCGGATTTTGCGGTTGAGACATCCGTCTATGACCGGTATTGGATGCTGAAGCTGGTGAAGCCGATCATGAAACGGGCCCGAAAATAAGTTTATGGCTGCGCAATCGTTAAAAGAATTGACAAGAGGTACCCTGATCCGGGCGGTAAACCGCTTCGGAATCAGCTCCAAATATATCGGGACGCCCAAGTCGGTAGTCGGGGCGGCGGAATGGACCAACGCCCACCGGGGAATGGCCGGCGTCTTTTATGAAGAGGTCTACCCGGAAAAGGCGATAAAGGAACGCCCTCCTGTCACCCTGGAGCCATCCGTTCACCGCATCTACACCGATGAGTATAGCCGCATCCAGCCGCGGGCTTTCGTAGCCGGGATCGCCCGGGGAAGGGTATGGGGCAGAAACGGGGCTGTCATTACCCCCGATGACGCGCTGATCGGGGACATCTCGCGTGAATTTGGCCGGTACGGGGGCATTCTGAACGAAGGGCATTCCATTTTCAAGCAGGTCAAATTATCGAAGCTAAGAAAGATAAGGGGGCGGGTTGCCGTAGTTGCAGCCGCCGGGAGCCAGAATTATCACCATTGGCTCTACGATACGCTGCCCAGGATCGGGCTGCTGAAGAAGGCCGGGATGATGAAGGACATCGATCATTTCATAATGGACTATTCCGGGTTGAAGTTCCAGAATGATAGCCTCGAAGTCCTGGGGGTTCCTACCGGGAAGATCATTCCTTCGAACGATCAATGGAATTTTCATGTCGAGGCGGATGAGCTTATCGTTACCTCACTGCCTGCGAGGCTGGGGACGATCAGCGAATGGACGGTCGAATTCTTGCGGGACACTTTTCTTTCCGGCGGCTATAGAGATCAGGCGGCCGGTGGTCGGGATCCGGTTTCCCGGCGACGGCTCTATCTGAGCCGGAGAAAGGCGCCCTCCCGCAACCTGGTCAATGAAAAAGAAATATTGGACATCCTGAGGCGGCTGGGCTTTCAACCCTTTTATGCAGAGGACCACTCCATTCGGGAGACAGCCGCAGTGTTTTCGGCTGCCGACAGTATCATTGGCGTGCATGGCAGCGGCTTTGCCAATCTCGCCTTTTGCAGTCCGGGCACGAAGGTGGTCGATATTCTTGCTCCCAAACACCTGGACCCTTACTATTGGATCCTTGCCAATTTAAGCGGCTCCGTCTATGCGTATATTTTCGGCGAAGGGGAGCGGCTGCCGGAAGGTACGGACCTGGTCCGAAAGAAGATTGACGAGGACATCCATGTGAATATCGCCGAATTTGAAAAAATCCTAAACAAAGTAGCCATTTCCAGTGAATAGACTTTTGCTTCATTTACGGAGCCTGCGGAATTTCTCCCTCGCTGAGACACTCAGCATTGCATTTGCCATCCCG
>DASZJO010000020.1:0-4808 GCA_035948015.1 Puia sp. | reverse complement strand
AGACTTCGACAAAACATTCACCAAGGCAGAAGTAATGCCTGAATATCCCGGCGGGGACAAGGCGTGGATGGCCTATCTAAATAAGAACCTGCACTACCCGATGGACGCCATCAGCAATGAGATCTCGGGAACCATTTGGGTACAATTCATCGTCAAATCCGACAGCACGGTCAGCGATGTCCAGGCCTTCAGCGGCCCGACGGGTGGCGGCCTCCGCGAAGAAGCGGTCCGCGTGATAAAGGAAAGCGGTAAGTGGGCGCCAGCCTTACAAAACGGGCGTGTCGTAAAATGCTACGCCAAACGCCCGATCAAATTTGTGTTACAGCGCAATTAATTCCCCGACCCGGGAAAATTCATGTTAGTCTCATTGATGACACTAGGTCTCATTCCGTGTCCGGCAACTTCCCTCATCCCCCAAATTACCCTATATTTAAGTATGAAATACCAGTTAATCATTTTCCTGATGATCGCCGCACTCCGCTGCGCCGCGCAGGATACCACGAAAGAAACCATCTACACCCGGGTCGAGATCGAATCAGCCTTTCCCTTTGGCCAGTCTGCCTGGTCAAGATTTCTCGACAAGAACCTTCACTACCCCTGGAAAGCACGCGATAAATCAATCCAGGGCACCGTCGTTGTCGAATTCATTGTAGATAAGGAGGGAAATACCAGCTACATTCACGCCATAAGCGGACCGGAAGAATTGCGCCAGGAGGCGGAGCGGCTGATCAAGGTCAGCAGGAAATGGACACCCGCGATCCAGGACGGGCGCCAGGTCTGGTCCCACAAACGAATGCCGATCGAATTCAAGTTGGATAATTAGGCCCGTTCGCGCCTCCCCAAAAACTCCTCTCATTGGAAAACCCATGTTGACGAGAGCCCTCCTCCTTTTCCTTTTTACCCTTCCAGGATGGCAAGCCCTTACCCAAACTCGCGAAAAATCAAATACTTGCCCCAACCGAATCGACAGTCTGATTACTGACGCAGACGTCCTGACCTTTATCCGAAGCCTGAAACCCCGTGAATTCGAAGGAATCGTTTTCAAACTACCAGATTCCCAATATCCGGTAGTCAGGGATTACCGCAGGCAGTTGCAGCAGCGGCTGGACAGTTTTGGCGCTCGGAGTTATGAAAAGATCGACCTCGACGGTAACGGGTCCACTGATCTTTTATTCAACGGGTTCAATTCGAATTATCTCCTCTCCTTGGCCATATTCTCCTTTGCAAAGGACAGTTTTCTTGTCCGCGAACTGACGATGCGGAATCACCCTGAGTATTTTTCTGCCAAATCGATTCGAGTCGGCATCCACTCCTACATCCGGGTATTCTCAGCCTTTTCTGCACGAAAGACGATCCCTTCCCACAAGCAGGACGGATTCGTAGAAGACAGCCTATGGACACGACACATAGACGACACGCTGACCTGGCTCAGCACCAGTCTGATCGAGAAAAAGCCGCCGTTCCCCTATCCGATCGATACATTAAGATATCAAATTTTATCCGGCGGAATGTTGGGCGCGTTTGAAATTACCTTGGTGAAGGATTCGTTGTGGCTGAACAAAACTTGCGATCTTGATCCGCGTGTGCCGGTGGACAGCGGTGGAATGTTCATCGGTAAGATGGATGCTAATACAGCCCACCGCCTCTATGACGTTATCTATGCCATCGATTGGGAGGGCTTGGAACCTCGCTATGAGATTCCCGGCTTCGATATGTCGTCTGGCAATTTCCAGTTAAAGTACAACCATGGAAAGATCAAAACTGTCCTCGACTTCGGACTTTGTGGCACGTACGGGCTGAATACTTTGCAGGAAATGATGCTCGATCTCTTAAAGACACAAGAATGGATCCGAACTGCACCAGGCGGCCGAGACTACTTTTTCATTGGAGATACCTACTAGGCGAGCCCCTCACCGATACACATCCAGCAACCCATCCGGCAACTCCACATGCACTTCCCGCTTCTTCGCATCTACCCGCCGCAATGTTTGCTCATGAATGGGTATCAGCGCCTCCTTACCCGCCAGGTCGATCCGGCACAACACCTGATGCGGCTGCTCGATCACCTCGAGAATCTCCCCGAGGTCGGCAGAGCCGTCGAACAACCGGAACCCCACCATCGAGATCGGCGCCGACCGCCCGGCAAACTGCAGAAAGTCTTCCTCCCGTAACCAAACCTCCTTCTGCACCACCCGCCGCGCCGCCTCCTTCGTATCCAGCCCTTCAAGCTTCACGTAAACCTCAGTAGCGCTCTTCGCCCGCGCGCTCTCGATAAACCATGGCAGCATCTCATCCCGGTTCGCTTCCAGAAAGATGGTCTTAAGGCCTATCAGCGAAGTCCTTTTCCCAAACCGGTGCTCCAGCACGACCTCTCCCTGCAATCCAAAGACAGCTGCAATCTTTCCGATATTTCGGTAATTAGAAGTCATAAACAAACCTAAAAAAAAGGAGGCCCGAAAGCCTCCTCGCATATTAAGTACACAATGAACATTTGCATGCTGTCGCGCACTTGGGCCGAATCGCAGTTTATGCTTCCTGCTTGGGTCCACCCTCACTCTTCTCAATCTTCCGCTCCGGCCGCTCACTCCGCTCGGGACGCTCTCCCCGGTCTCCACGATCCGGACCACCAACTCTTCTCATCGGAGGCCCGCCAGGACCACGACGTCCGGGCCTTGCCTTCCTGTTCTCTTCTGCGCGTTTCTTCAGGGCTATCTCATGCTCGCCATGCCACTTCTGGAACTTCTCCATCGCAGCCGCGTCATCGAATAACCCTAATTTGACACCACGCAATAAATGTTTCAGATACAATACCCCTTTGTAAGACAGGATGCGGCGGACCGTATCGGTCGGCTGCGCGCCCTTGTGCAGCCAATCCAGCGCCTTCTGGCGGTCTAGCTGAACGGAAGCGGGAACTGTTAAAGGATTGTACGTACCGATTTTCTGGATGAATTTACCATCCCTGGGCGCACGGGCATCAGCCACTACAATGAAGTAGAATGGCCTTTTCTTAGACCCATGGCGTTGCAGTCTGATTTTAACTGGCATCTTAAATAGAAATTTAAATGCGTGAACAAATAAGGTTACCTAAATACCAAAATACCAAATTCCAAATTTGGGAGTGCAAATCTAGCACTCAGTAATCACATTTCAAAAATAATACTTCGGGAATTAACGAGCGAATATTGCAGGGGAAATTTTATTACCTCTATAACGATTTAACATTCATGGAATAATGTCTACAATACATCTTTGGCTGCAATTCCCGTGCCCCCAGACCGCCGCCTTCCCAACCCAAAAACCCGCCGACCCCCGCCCCGCGCCCGCCGACCCCCAAACCTCGCCCCCGGGCCTACCTCTTCATCCCCTTCATCGCCCCCATGGGCATCTTATTCATGGCCTTCATCATCTGCTTCATCTGCTCGAACTGCTTGAGAAACGCATTCACCTCCGCAATATCCTTTCCCGCCCCCAAGGCGAGCCGCCGCCGCCGCGAAACATCGATCACATCCGGATTTGCCCGCTCAAACGGCGTCATGGACGAAATAATCGCCTCGATCCCCTTAAACGAATCATCGCTGATATCAATATCCTTGACCGCCTTCCCCACCCCCGGGATCATCCCCAGCAGGTCTTTAATATTCCCCATTTTTTTGATCTGCTGAAGCTGCGACATAAAGTCCTCAAAATCAAACTGATTCTTTCGGATCTTCTTCTCCAGTTTCTTCGCCTCCACCTCATCGAACTGTGCCTGAGCCTTCTCCACCAAGGTCGTAATATCCCCCATCCCCAGGATCCTTTGCGCCATCCTTTCGGGATAAAACACATCCAACGTATCCATCTTCTCCCCGCTCGACACAAACTTGATCGGCTTGGCGACCGTATACTTGATCGACAGCGCCGCCCCACCCCGGGTATCCCCATCCAGCTTCGTCAACACCACGCCCGTAAAGTCCAGCCGGTCGTTGAAGGCCTTTGCCGTATTGACCGCGTCCTGACCCGTCATGGAATCCACCACAAAAAGGATCTCCTGGGGCGTCACGGCTGTCTTGATCGCCGCCACCTCCTGCATCATCGCCTCATCGACCGCCAACCGGCCCGCCGTATCGACGATTACTACGTTTTTATTTTTACTCCGCGCCTCCCGGACCGCATTCCGCGCGATCTCGACCGGATTCCGCGACTCCGGTTCACTGTAAACCTCCACCCCGATCTGCTCCCCAAGCACCCGAAGCTGCTCGACGGCCGCCGGGCGATAGATATCCGCCGCCACCAACAAGGGCGACAGCCCCTTCCGGGTCTTCAAGTAATTAGCCAATTTCCCGGAAAAAGTCGTTTTACCACTCCCCTGTAGACCCGCTATCAGGATCACCGCCGGCGAACCCTTCGCATTGAACTCCGCCTCGGCACCCCCCATCAGGGAAACCAACTCGTCCTTCACGACCTTGACCATCAACTGGCCGGGGCTCACCGCCGTCAGCACCTTCTGCCCCAGCGCCTTTTCCCGGACCGTATCCGTGAATTCCTTGGCAATCTTGAAATTGACATCGGCGTCGATCAGCGCCCGCCGGATATCCTTCACAGTCGCCGCAATATTCAGCTCGGTGATCCGGCCTTCCCCTTTGATCTGCTTAAACGCTGCCTCCAACCGTTCCGACAAATTCTCAAACATAGTGTAAAAATAAGAAGGTGAATGTAACCGAAGCTACATTCACCCAAAGAAAGATCGCGAAGATACGTTAAAAAATGTGCGCGAAATGCGCATCCAAATAAATTTTCGCATTTCGCGCAAACCTCTTATGTCTGACCTA
>DASZJO010000019.1:0-25305 GCA_035948015.1 Puia sp. | reverse complement strand
ATCTGGGCGTTAAAGCCGGCGCCAATCTTTTCAAAGTCGACGGGGAGTCTTTCAGCCAGGAATTCCAATTCGGGTACATGGCAGGCGTATTCACTCAGATCTATGTTACCAGGAAGTGGGGTCTCCAGCCTGAATTGAATTTCAATCAGACGAACTATCGCACGGGAGCAAATTTCTCTGCAGTGGTACCGGACGGCGTCAACGACGTGAAGGGGAAGCTCAACTGGCTCACGATCCCGGTGCTGCTCAGCTACAGACCGATCCCTATCCTCAGTCTTCTGGCGGGACCGCAGTATGGCATCCTGCTCAACCAGGATGAGCATCTGATCAACAATGCCGGAGATGCCTTCAAGAAAGGCGATTTCGCGCTGGTTGGTGGTGCGCAGCTGAACCTCGGCCCGGTAATGGCCGGGGCGCGATATGTGGTGGGACTGACCAATCTGAATGATGTCACGAATCAGTCCACGTGGAAAAATGAAGGATGGCAGCTGTATGCGGGCTTTCGCATCTTTTGATGCGCGACCGCAACCCGGCACTGATCGACTTCTCAAAATGACCATAACCGGACGTAGTCCGGTGCAGGCGTTATGTTGACTGTATTGAAACCCTCCTGATGAAATCATTCAGGGGGCTTTTTTCATATATTTCAGGTAAAAAAGAGTAGGAATTTTCCCTTACTCGTGGTATTTTGTCCTTGATATGAAAGAGAATTTATTTATGAGGGCCGAGGATGATCTGGATTTCATGCCCATCATACCATTGAATGAATCTGACAACGATGGTTTGCAAGATATAGAGATCCCAAAGGAATTGCCGGTACTTCCATTGCGGAACACTGTCTTGTTCCCGGGCGTTGTACTTCCCATCACGGTCGGGCGGGACAAGAGCATCAAAGCGGTCCATGACGCTTACAAGTCGGATAAGCTTATCGGGGTTTTGGCGCAAAAGGATAGCAGCATCGAGGATCCGGGCGTCACGGACCTGGAGGATGTCGGCACGGTGGCGCGGATCATCAAGCTGATCAAAATGCCTGATGGAGGGACTACGGTCATTCTCCAGGGCAAGCGTCGGTTCAAAGTTGGAGCGGTGACGGCGGAGGACCCTTATTTCAAGGCGCAGGTCGTGCTGCTGCAGGAGGAAGAGGCGCCAAAGGAACAAGACTTCGAAGCGTATGTTTCCAACATCAAGGACCTGGCCTCACAGATCATCCAGCTATCACCCAATATCCCCTCAGAGGCCAGTATTATCTTAAAAAATATAGAGAATCCGTCTTTCCTCATACATTTTATTTCGAGCAATCTGAATACCGAGCTGCATGAGAAGCAGCAATTGCTGGAGATACATCATATCAAGTCAAGGGCCGACCTGCTGATGCAGCTGTTGCAGCGGGAGCTTCAGTTCGCGGAGCTGAAGAATAAGTTAACCAACCGCACGAAGACAGAGCTGGACAAGCAGCAACGCGAGTATTTCCTGCAGCAGCAGATGAAGAGCATCAAGGACGAGTTGGGCGGAGACAGCAACGAGCGCGAGGTAAAGGAAATGCAGAAAAAGGCCGAGAGCAAGAAGTGGCCTGCCGCGGCAAAGGACTTATTCCGCAAGGGCGTCGAACGGCTGGAGCGGATGCATCCCAGCACTCCGGATTATTCGATTGTCTTCAATCATCTCGACCTGATGCTGGAGTTACCCTGGGGCGACTATTCGGAGGATTCCTACGACTTGAAGAAAGCGAAGAAGATACTGGATCATGATCATTATGGGATGGACAGAGTAAAGGAGCGGATCCTGGAATACCTGGCGGTGCTGAAGCTGAAAGGGGATATGAAGAGCCCGATCTTATGTTTTGTCGGTCCTCCCGGGATCGGAAAGACTTCCCTGGGGCGCAGCATTGCAAGTGCGATCGGCCGGAAATATGTGCGGATCAGCCTGGGCGGTTTGCATGATGAAAGCGAGATCCGAGGCCACCGCAAAACCTATATCGGGGCGATGCCCGGACGAATACTACAGTCGCTGCGAAAGGTCAAATCCTCCAATCCGGTCATGATCCTGGATGAGATCGACAAGACGGGCAGCGATTTCCGGGGCGATCCGTCGTCTGCGCTGTTGGAGGTACTGGACCCGGAACAAAACCACACATTCTATGACAACTACCTCGAGATGGAGTACGACCTGAGCAAAGTCTTGTTTGTCGCTACGGCCAATGATATTAATGCCATCCCGCCGGCTCTTCGTGATCGATTGGAAATCATTGACTTAAATGGGTATGCAGTTGAGGAGAAGGTACAGATCGCCCGGCGCCATCTGGTGCCCAAACAAAAGGAAGCCCACGGGTTGTTGGCAATGAACTTCCGGATCGGTGATGCAGCGCTGGAAAAGATCATTCAGGATTATACGCGGGAAAGTGGGGTTCGGGATCTTGACCGGCAGTTGGCGTCGCTGATGCGGTATCAGGCCAAGGAGTTTGCCATGAAGGGAAAGCTCAAGGCATCGCTGACGCAGACGGATGTCGAGAAAGTTCTCGGGAAACCGCGGTACAGCAACGACCTCTATAAGGTGGCTAATATGCCGGGGGTGGCCGTAGGGCTGGCGTGGACCTATGTAGGGGGGGATATCCTTTTTGTTGAAACGTCCATAAGCGACGGCAAGGGTGACATGAAACTAACCGGCAACCTGGGAAATGTAATGAAGGAGAGTGCGGCCACGGCTTTCACGTACTTGCAGTCCAATGCCCGGAAATATGATATCGATCCCGAGATCTTTTCGAAGAAGACGTTGCACGTACATGTCCCTGAAGGCGCGGTACCAAAGGATGGGCCGAGCGCCGGTGTGACGATGATGAGTTCGATGGCCTCCGCTTTCACGGGGAAGCGGGTCAAGCCTTACCTTGCGATGACCGGCGAGATCACGTTGCGCGGGCAGGTGCTACCGGTGGGCGGAATAAAGGAGAAGGTGTTGGCCGCAAAACGCGCCGGGTTGAAAGAGATCATTCTCTGCTGGCAAAACGAAAAGGATATCCGTGAGATCGACTCAAATTTTATAAAGGGGCTCAAATTCAACTATGTCAAAACGATGCAGCAGGTGCTTGAGCTGGCCCTGGTTTGAAGAACTTCGGCTTCGCCAAATGGTCTGAAAGGGGGAATTTATAAGGGTAATCACTAAATAAATGTAAGTACTCGCCGCGTGAATTATGGGGAAACTGGGTAATCGGTCCCCAAAATGGGGCTTTTACTTTTTTATTATTTTCTATGCGTTAATTTTGGAGCCGGCCAAACTGGCCGGAGGCCAGTGCAGACATTAACCAGTGCAGACATTAATGATACGGCATTTTTAAAAACCTCCCATGATTAAGTTAATTATCGTCGACGATCATTTTCATGTGCGGCAAGCGTGGACATGGGTTTTGAATCAAGTCCCGAAATTGAGCGTTATTGCGCAATGCGCCAATGGGCTGGAAGCCATAGAAGCTGCCAAGAACCTCCAGCCGGATGTGATCCTGATGGATATTAACATGAAGCCGGTGAACGGGATCGAAGCCACCCGGTCGATCCGGGAGTTTGCCCCGGATATGAAGATCATCGGGGTAAGCGTACAGACGGAGCGTTCCTACGTGAATGAGATGCTCCGGAATGGCGCCAACGGATATGTCACAAAGAATTCACCCAGCACTGAGATGGTGATGGCTATTGATGAGGTGCTCGCCGGGAAGACCTATATCTGTGAGGAGATCCGGCACCCGCAGGTCCGCCATCAGTATTGACTTACGTGGGGATGGTGCTGGACCGCTTCTTCTTTGAACGCCACCCGAGGGCGTAATCCCAGTAATTCGAACATCAGGTTATCCTCCTCAAAAGAAGGGTTGGGGGTGGTGAGCAGTCGGTCACCGGCAAAGATCGAATTGGCGCCGGCCAGGAAACAAAGCGCCTGTTCGGCCTGGCTCATTTCGGTGCGGCCCGCACTAAGCCTGACCATGGTTGCCGGCATAAGGATGCGCGCCGTGGCGATCATCCGGACCATGTCCCAGACGTCCACTTTTGCGTTGGCTGCAAGCGGCGTCCCTTGTACGCGGACGAGGGCGTTGATGGGAACGCTTTCCGGGTGCATAGACATATTTGCCAAGGTGTGGAGCATCCCGATCCGGTCTTCGGGTGTTTCCCCGAGCCCGATGATACCGCCGCAGCAGACGGTGACGCCGGCTTTACGGACGTTCTCCAGGGTGTCCAGCCGGTCTTTATAGGTGCGGGTGTGGATGATCTCGCCATAGTATTCGGCCGATGTGTCGAGGTTGTGGTTATATGCATGAAGACCTGCATCGGCCAGCTTTTTCGCCTGCTCTTCGTTGAGCATCCCCAGCGTGCAGCAAACTTCCATTCCCATCTCGTTGACGCCTTTGACCATGTCGAGTACACGGTCGAAATCCTTATTGTCGCGGACTTCCCGCCAGGCAGCGCCCATGCAAAATCGGGTGGATCCGGCAGCCCTGGCTTTCTCAGCATATTTCAGCACTTCTTCCTTTTGCATCAGGGCCTGGACATTCACGCCCGTGTTATAGCGGGCGGCCTGCGGGCAATAGGCGCAGTCTTCGGGGCAGCCCCCGGTCTTGATGGAAAGGAGGGTACAGACCTGCACTTCGCCCGTATCGTTATATTGTTTGTGTACGGACGCAGCCCGGTAGATCAGGTCCAGCAATGGGGTGTTATAGATATCCCTGATCTCTTCCATTTTCCAATCGTGACGGATCATAGCCTTCGATATTTGGTTGGGGGCAAAATTATTTCTTATCTTTTACATTTACGATGGAATCTTTTAGCAGCGGGAGATTTTGCCCGAACAGGGTATTGAGGACGACCCGGAATTGGTTTACGCCCGAAATGCTGTCGTAGAACAGATGATAGTCCTTCCCGGGGAAATAAACGGCGTTCTGGTTCTGCACGAAAGAGAGCGGGTTATATCCCAGCTCATCATGGTATCGAAGCCCATGGTCGCCCATGAAGATGATGACCGCCCGGCCCTGCGTATTTTTAAGGATGGTATCGATCAGTTCTTCAGCGCGCTTATTGGTATAATTCAGGTAGTCCAGATAGTCATGCAGGCGGTCTTCATCGGTTGCGCGGTAGGGGGCGGCTACTTTCCGGGGGCGGCCTTCCTTATCGAAGTAATAAGGAGGGTGCGGAATGTTGAAATGTCCGTAGATGAATCGCGGATGTGTCGACGGGGTTGCGCTGGCCGATCCGACAAGGCGGATAAGCTTATTGTCGTTATTCAAACTAAGGTTGATCTCTTCTTCAGAAAGCGGATTGATGGTGAATTGGTAAAAATTCCAGCCGACGTCGCGATAGAACCGGGAGTAGAAGGTTTGATCCGTTATCAGTCTTGTCTGTAAGGGTAGAAGGGATTCGGTTATCGGTGACGGGTGGCCGTGCAGGTCGAAGATAGAGCAGTTGACGATATCGTAGCCGATGGAATGGAGCCAATCCATAAACTCGTTGTCTTTTATGAGGTCGCTGAGATAATAATATTCCGCGACGGGGCCGCCTTTGACGTCCTTCAGTTTATCGAGGTAGTCCATGTTGAAGATGGAAGGCATGGACAGGATGGTGTATTTGTAGTTGCTGCGGCTTGCGTATGCGATATGAAACCCCTTTTCAGTAAGGAACCTATCGAAATCGCCGTTGTCGTATTGATATTGTTCCTTTAGACATTTGGAGCTGGTGTATGCGTCGAAGAGCAGGAAATAGATATCGGGCTTTGCCGTGCCGGTGTAGCGGGTATAGGTGATCGTGTCATTGGAGGCGTCGATGCGATGGCGGGCGCGGCTGCTGGCAGCGGAGCTCAGGAGGATCGGGGTAGCGTCGACAAGAAGGTAAATTAAGAACAGGCTGTTCAGATAGAAGAACCAGGAGCGGAAGGATCGGCCGGTGCGGCGCAGGAAGACGATCCAGGCGATAGAGGCTACCACAAGCGCAGGTACGAGGAGGGCGTAACGGGAAAGCGGGTGGAGATATGCTTTCAGAAAGTCCTGGATGGCGCCGAAGAAAAAATAAAAAGCCAGGAGGAGACCCGCGGCGAGGGCGGCTTTTGGCACGTTGCGGTACAGGAGGTAACACAGGCATAAAACTATGCCGGATCCGAGGAGATAGACCCCGGCCAACAGGGTTGCTTGGCCGGGATGAATATAACCCAGGTTCTCGCGGTAGCCGTGCAGCACGAAGAAGACGGGTAGGAGGAAGACGAACAAGGGAATGGTTTGGAGGTTTTTCATTTTGGGGTCAGATTTTTTTCAGGAGATAGAGCAGCCGTTCCGTGCCGGGGACCTGGTCTTTCCGTTGGATCCGGAAGTCCCGGCCGAACGCCGATTCGAAGTGTCCGGCGTCATAGTCGATGGTTGGGGATTGTTTTCTGGCAATGAGTTCTGTTGCCTTTGGGTCCGATAGGGGGATGAATTCGATGATAAGGTACTTTTTTGCAAGCTGGCTTAAGTAGTCGGCGATAAGCGACAGCGGGATATTGTTATGCAGGGCGAGGTGGTGGACCAGTGCAAGGGCGGTGACGAGGTCAGACGGGGCGCGGTCGGTGAAGGAAGCGCGTTCGGTGTTTTGGAAGCCGGTTGCGGGGGTAGGATTTGTTAGGTCGACACAAAGAGGAAGGATATTGGGGTTCCGGTCGCGGTAAAGTTTGTCGATGCATTGACAGTCGGAATCGACGGCTATTACCGGGGCGCCGGTTTTGGTAAGTATCTTTGAGAACCAGCCGTCGTTGCAGCCGAGATCGAGGGCATCGGCGAATTCGATATCGTCCAGGTATTGGCGGAAGAGTCGCTCCTTTTCTTCGAGATAGGCCTTCCCGAGGATGGTCTCATCGTAATAGTTGCTCCAGGCGGAACGGTTATTGCCGGCGGGGTTCAAGCGGGTAACTATGGATTGAAGGTGTTCGATGAGGTTGCTAAGCTTCGCCTTTGAGAACCGGAGATTCTGTTCGGAGGCAGCGGGTTGTCGTGAGCCTACATGGTTTTGCAGGAAAACGTGCAGCCAGACGCCGGCATTCCAGCGGCTCTTTAACGGCAGAAGGCGGGCGGTCGTGGGGACGGGGATGCCGTCGGGCCAGGCGGTTGAGATCTTGCCGGTACCGGTTTGCGTGTAACGATGAAGATAAAGTGGGAAGAGGAAGCATTCGCAGAACTGACGGTAGGCGATCCAGGGTTTGGCGGGGTCGTAAAGGTCGAACGACAAGGTGTCGATAAAGATCGGGCTGCCGTTGTCGAATTGGATATTGAAGGGGGTGGCGTCTTTCATGGTCATGTTGTATTCCATGGCAAGGCGTTGGATCTTTAAGGTAAGGAGGGCGGCATCCCGCAATTGTGCAGGACACCATTCGCCGGGGTAGGAGAGGCGGGAGAGTTTTCGGGGCAGCAGGGTTTTATAGTGGCTTTGGCGGTCGGGGTTGGGCGATTGGATCGGGCTGTCGGGTGCTTCGGTGTGGGGGATGAGGAAGGAGTCGTGGGTGAGTTTGGCGTAGAGGCCCGACTTCATCAGTTGTTCATATAGTTCGGCGTAGGATCGGTTAACCTGACGGTAGATGACGTCGTCGATGGTGAAAACGAATCCGGCAGGATCTCTGAACGATGCAGGATGGGGGACCCGCGGTGGGGGGATGCTATCGGCGGGCGGGTTGGTCATGGGTCCTTTTTTCGCCGGGTGAAAAACGAAGCGAAGAGCGAGGTGAAGAATGATCTTATTCCGCGCCAGAATTTTTTTATCCAGAAGGCGCCGCCGAGTATGGCTGCGATGATCACCTGGACCAGATAGCTGCCACTCCCGGGATCGATATAAAGGAAAAGAGTTTTCATCAGAGGTAGCGGAGATTCGTTCGTGGCGTCAGGACCAGGAGGGTCTCATACATGAGCCGGATGGTCTGCTGGATATCGCTGCGGTGCAGCATTTCGACCGTCGTATGCATATAGCGGAGCGGGATGGAGATCAATACGGAGGGACAACCGTCATTTGCATAGGCAAAAGAATCCGTGTCAGTGCCGGTGCTCCGGGAGACGGCCCGCATTTGCACGGGGATCTTCTTTGATTCGGCGGTTTCCTGGACAATATGGAGCAGTTTGTTGTGTACGGCCGGGCCGTATGCCAGCGACGGGCCTTTTCCGCAAGCGATATCGCCTTCGATGATCTTGTTGATCATGGGGGTGGTGGTATCGTGGGTGACGTCGGTGATGATGGCGATATCGGGCCGGAGGCGCCGGGCGATCATTTCTGCGCCGCGCAGTCCGACCTCTTCCTGGACGGCGTTAACAACGTAGAGGCCGAAAGGGAGTTTCTTTTTATTTTCCTTCAGTAAGCGCGCTACTTCGGCAATCATAAAGCCGCCGATGCGATTGTCGAAGGCCCGGCCGATGAGGTAGTCATAAGCCAGTTCGGAATAGCCGTCCTGGTAGGTGACCACGGATCCGATGTGGATACCCAGCGCTTCGACTTCCTTTTTATTGCTCGCGCCGCAGTCGAGAAAGAGACTGTCCACTTTGGGTTGGGGTTCCTTGGCGTCGGGATTGGCGATCCGGGTATGGATGGCGGGCCAGCCAAAGACGGCGGGTACGCGGCCTTTCTTGCCCTGGATAAAGACGCGCATGCCGGGGGCGATCTGGTGGTCGACGCCACCGTTGCGTTTGAGATAGATCAGGCCCTCCTTGTTGATATAATTAACGAACCAGCTGATCTCGTCAGCGTGGGCTTCGATGACGACTTTGAAGGGTGAATCGGGGTTGATAACGCCGACGGCGGTCCCGTAAGAGTCGGTGAAATGAGTATCGACATAGGGGGTGAGGTATTCCAGCCAGAGTTTCTGGCCGCTGGTTTCAAAACCTACGGGGGATGCGTTGTCGATATATCGTTTGAGGAAATCCCAGGACTTCGTTGTCACCAGGTCGGGAGTACGTGCTTTTTTAGTTGTCTTGGACGCCGTTTTTGCCATTAATTGAAAGTTGTTTGGATTGGCGAAGGTACTTAAATCCTGAAGATTAGCATTAGCAGCCCGGAAAGCATGACGATGCCGTCCAGTACGACATAATAGAGATAATCGGAATAGTTGCGTTTGGTTTCCGGGTAAAGAAAGGCGAGGATTACGCCGGGGATCAGCAGGAGGATGATATAGAGAGCCGGGTAGTGATACCAGGAGAGGGCGGTGCTGGTAACGAAAAAAAGGGTCATTGAAATAATGAAAAGCCGGTCTATCTGCCGTGCGCTCAGGACGGTAACCATGCTAACGATGCCTTCGGAGCGGTCGTCTTCGCGGTCCCGGAAGTCGAAGATCAGGCAACAGGCATAGATAAGAAAGAATCGGGACGCGATATACCAGTAAAACGAGGCGTTCCATAAGGTGCCGGCGACGATGATCGGAAGAACGGCGGTGACATAGACCCATACGAAGGTCAGGAAGAAGGTTTTACCGATGGCGATGTGGCGCAGCCGGCGGAAGATGCGCTGGGGCAGTTTTGGTGCGGAATACAGAAAGGTCAGGAGGGCTCCGAAGGCCAGCGCTGCGGTATATTCCGTCAGGTAGAAATAATAGACGATCGCGCCGATGGCGCCGACAAGGTAAAGGACGATATGCAGTAGTTTGTGGTGGTGGGTCCAATGGACCCGTCGGGACAGACTGGCAGAGCGGGGAGTGAGGTACCAGTGAAAGTTATAGCTGCAGATGGTGGCAAAAAAGACGAACCCCAATAAGTGGGTGGAAGGGGAGATATCCAGCAGCAGCCGGCTGGTTTGCCAGATCATCACTACGGCGCATATAGCAACATAGAGGCTGCTGAAGACTACGAGATCGACAATTTTTCTCCACACGGCATTTTCCGGTTATGATGCGGGTGCGAACCTTGGCTATTGGTAAAGGACGACGATCTTGCCGGTAGTAACGGTATCGCTGGTTGTACTGTCGGCGGCGTTTTGGACATAGAATTTAAAGATATCGGTGTCGTTCTGCGTGGCGGTCTCGTTGAGGTATCCCTGCCAGGGGAAGGAAAGATAGATCTCGCCGCTATTACCCGTAAAGGAGGGCAAATTAAATTGGACGGTATCGCCGCCGGACTGGTTGGTGACCTGAAGCTGATTTATGCGGTTGCGGATGGACCACAAATAGCCGTTGGTGATGGCGCCGCCGCCGCTGAATTTAAACAGGACCCGCATCGAGTCGTTGACCAGGACGGGGTTGCTGATAGATTCCAGGGAGAGGGTAGGCTTACCACCGTTATTCTTATTGCAGCTGACCACTACCAGGGTGGTTACGATCAATGCCAGCAGCAGACTGGGTAACAGGAAGGAAAAGGGCTTCATGAAACAGATTTGATACCTACAAACCTACCTAATTTTGGCGAAAAGGGCTTAATTTTGATCGGGCCAATAGGACTTTATTAACAATTGGTTCCCAGGATATCTCACGGTGAATGACCGCAATACCTTCTTTTCCACCTGCTTCAGTTTTTACTATTTCCGCGGCGGATTTTGCCACCCGGGCGCTCGATATTTTCCGGTTCCAGTATGCATTTAACCCGCTTTACCGGGATTTTACCGACAGCCTGGGGGTTAAGCCGGGAACGGTCGCCCGGGTCGAAGACATCCCTTATTTGCCGGTAGGCCTTTACAAGACGCATGAGGTGCGGACGGGGGAATTCCTGCCGGAGGCGGTGTTTGAAAGCAGCGGAACTACGGGGGTGGTTACCAGCAGGCATTTGGTTCGGGATGTAGGGCTGTACAGGAGCAGCTTTACGGCCGGGTTCGAACTTTTTTATGGGCCGGTTACAGATTGGTGTATTATCGGGTTGTTGCCTGCTTATTTAGAGCGGGCTCATTCTTCGCTTGTATTTATGGTGAACGAGTTGATCGGTGCGAGCGGGCATCCGGACAGCGGATTCTATTTGTACGATCACGCGGCTTTATCCGGAGTGCTGGAGCGGTTGGAGGCGGTGGGTCAGAAGACCTTGCTCCTCGGGGTGACCTTTGCGTTGCTGGATTTCGCGGAGCGATACCCGCTTTCACTGGAGCATACGGTCGTGATGGAGACGGGGGGAATGAAGGGCCGGCGGCGGGAGATCACGAGGGAAGAACTGCATGCGGTGTTGCGGGAGCGATTGGGCGTGAGGGTGGTACATGCAGAGTACGGAATGACGGAGTTGCTTTCGCAGGGTTATTCATCGGGTGAAGGGCTTTTCCGATGTCCGGGTTGGATGAGGGTGCTGGTGCGTTCAGAGGATGATCCGCTGGATGTGCGTACATTTGGCGAAGGGCTCATCAATGTCATTGATCTGGCCAATATCTGGTCTTGTGCTTTTGTTGCCACGGAGGATGTGGGAGTGCTTCGGGCAGATGGTGGTTTCGCGGTGGCGGGACGGGTGGATCATAGTGATATTCGGGGATGTAGTTTGTTGGTGGTGGGGTCTTAGAGATGATGGATCACATATTGTAAGGATTTCCAAAGCGTGGTACAACTGGTTATAATGACGAGGGAGCCCACCGCGACAAACATAGTGCGGGCGGGGAGTTTGCCGGCGAGGCGTGCAGCGATGGGGGCGGCGATGATACCGCCGGCGATCAGTCCGGCAATGTCGAGAAGGGGGATGCTGCGGAGAAGGATAAAAAAGGTGATGGAGCTGGCCAGCACGACAAAGAATTCAGCGAGGCAAACGGAGCCGATCACATAGCGGGGATTCTTTCTTTTCGAGATGAGGGTGCTGGTGACCAGGGTGCCCCAGCCCCCGCCGGCGAAGGCGTCCATGAAGCCGCCGATGGAGGCCAGCCAGCCTGCCCTGCGGACCTTATCGCCTGCCTTTCGGCGCGCGAATGCTTTCCGCACGATGTAATAGCCCAGATAGATGGTGTAGAAAGACAGGGGGATGCGAACATAGTTGGAATATTCTTTTCCGAAATAGGCCATTGTGGCGCCGATGACGGCGCCGATCACGCCGGGGACGACGATGGCGCGGAAGAGTTTTTTGTTGATGTTCCCGAAGCGGTGGTGGCTGTAGCCTGAGACGCCGCTGGAAAAGGTGCGGGCGGAATGCACGCGGCTGCTGACGATGGCGGGGCTGACGCCGTAGGCCAGGAGAAAGGTCGTGGAGATGGTCCCGTAGCCGAGGCCCATCGAACCGTCGACAAATTGTGCGAGGAAGCCGGCCAGCGTCATTATTCCGAAGGCCCGGGCGTCGAATTGTTCCGGAAGTGCGCGAAGAAATTCGGCGAAGCCGCCAAGGGGAATGTATGAGAGGATGGCGTGGCCGATGATCATGAATACGAAGGCGAAAAGGCACCATTTGACAACTTGTTGCCAGGTGCGGCGGCCGGGGCGGAGAGGTTGGCGTTCCTGTTTTGCGGTGCGGACGGTGGTCAGGTCGTCCAGGTCGGCGGGCGAAGAGGGACTGTTTGCCAATATGCTGGTCAGTTCATTCAGGCGGCGGACCTTCTCGGCAAAGTCGCCGTTGAGGTGGGTGCGGATCGTTTGCATATTATCTAGCAAGGCATCCATTTCGTCGGGGATCATGTTGCCGATCTCTTCCTTCAGCCGTTTGGCAACGGTAGGAGATTTGCCATTGGTGGAGATGGCAATTTTCAGGTTGCCCCGGCGAACGACCGAGCCGAGATAGAAGTCGCAGAGATCGGGAGTGTCGGCGACATTGACGAGGATGCCCCTGGCCCGAGCATGATGGGCGACGGTCTCGCTGACCGTCCGGTCGTTGACGGCCACGATGGCGATATCCGTATATTCAAGGTCGTTAGGATGCCAGGGTCGTTCCAGCAACCGGATGTTCGGGAATTGGCCGGCAAGCTCGTGGATGGCGGGAAGGATCCGGGATGCGATAAGGGTGATCGGAGTCGAAGGAGAGTTAAGCAGCACGGTCTGTAATTTTTCCAGGCCGACGTTGCCGCCGCCCACGATCAGCAGTTTCAGCTCTTCCAGTTTGACAAAAACCGGGAAGAGATTGTTGCCGGAGTTCGTGTCGGGGGTGGTCTTCTTTTTATCCATGGATGAGATCATAAAAATAGCATTTTTCTACTGAATTGGTGGACTTTCCGGGGATTAAAAAGCCAACTGCAATTGCGCTTCGAACAAATTGTTATTGACTGCGGGGCCCTGCTGGTTCCGTACGGAATAGTAGACCTGGACCTTTGTCCACACGTTGAAAAAGTAATTCAGGCCAAAATCATAATAGGTGCTGTTAACCTGGTCCCGCGCCGTATTAGGATCATACCAATCATAGCGGAAGACCCCCTGAAGGTGGCGGGGAAGGATGAAATAACCCAACTGGCCATACCAGCCTTCGTGCGTTGTGGCGGTACTTCCGGTCTTCAGGTTGTTATCGCCTTCCTGGCCATGGATATATTCGCCTTTTATGGAGAGGTTAGTCCATTCCAGGTCCGCTTCGAGGCCCCAGCGGGTCCGCAGCTGGTCTTTTGCCGGTGTGCCGGTGAATCGGTCGAAACCGTCGTAATAAGAACCGCCGAGGCTCAGGAAGCGAAATGGATGGAGGACAAGCCGGGCGTCGAGGTCTTTTGACTGGTTGTTGTCGAGGGTATTGATGCCTGCGCCGTCGAGGAGCTGGAGATAGTAGTCGATGAGGTGGCGGCCTTCGATCCTGACGAGGCTTCCGTTCAGTTGGATGCCGATATCCCGGCCGTTCTGGTTCCCGATGGAGTCCACGATCCCGTTGGCTGCGTCGCCTTTACGGGCGACCAGGGCATTGACAACCTGACTGCGTTCGATCAGGTCCAGGTTACGGTCCTGGGTGATGTTCTCCTGTGAGAATTGAACGATCATCTGGCCGGCTTTGACATTCAGCCAGGTGAATGGCTTATAGGTGATATTGGCTTCCACCAGGAAGGGCGAGATCTGCTGTCCGCCGGTTGGGGCTGTTCCGTTTGCTCCGCTTTGGCCGACGAAGTCGACGAGGAAGCGGTAGTCGAACTGGGAAGAAAAATGTCCCTGGAAATCGAGACGGGCGCGTTTGATGCTAAAGCCGTCGTAATATTTCCCGGCGAGGGGGTGCTCGAAATTCTGATAGACCACCTGGGAATAGCCGCTCAGGCTAAGCGACCGGCCCAGCCGGAGGGGGAAAGAGTCGGCGATGGCGTCGCTAATATGCTGTCTGGCTGTAGATTCGCGTCGGATGGAATCGGCTTCCTTTTCGGTGATGGCGCCTTTTTTGGTCAGGATGTTGAGGATGTCGTCGGCGGTTTGGGCTTTCGCGGCAGATATCCAAAGCAGCTGGCCGAGGAAGAGGGCTGCAGTTAAGATTTTTCTCATTAGTCTATTAATTTAGTAGAGTAAAGAAACGAAAAAAAACTGATCATTTGAAAAGATCAGTGTCGAAAAATAAAAATTACTGTTTGAACCACCGCTGACGAAGGGTGAAATCGCCAAATCGTTCGCCGGTGACGCGTTCTTTTTTGTACAGCCAGAAAAGGATATCGAGCTCTTTCAGGATGGCGGCTTCATCGAGGTTTTCCTTATATAGCCGGTTAAGCCGGGTTCCTTCGTGATCCCCGCCGAGGTACAGGTTATAGCGGCCCGGCGCGGTGCCGACAAAGCCGATCTCTGCCGCGTAGGGTCGGCCGCAGCCATTCGGGCAGCCGGTCATCCGGATGATGATCGCTTCTTTACCGAGATCGTTGTTGTTCAGCAAATTTTCGATTTGGCTGATCAGGGATGGCAGGTAGCGTTGGGATTCCGCCAGCGCCAGGCCGCAGGTGGGCAACGCTACGCAGGCGATAGAGTTCTTTCGGATGGCGGAAGCGGTATCGGTGTGCCGGATGAGGTTGAATTTTTCCAGGATGCCGTTGATGAGCGGTTTATCTTTTACCCGAACGTCGGCAATTATAATCTTTTGATTGACGGTAAAGCGAAAGTTTGCCTTTCCGGTTTGGGCCACTTCCAGCAGGGCCGTCTTCAGGGCAATCTTTTCGTCGTCGACGACCCGGCCGTTTTCAACGAACAAGGTATAATGCCAAAGTTTTTTATGATCCTGTTGCCAGCCGAAGTGTTCGGTCCGGTCGATAAATGCATATGGCCGGGGTTCTTCGAGGCAGAAACCTGTCCGTCGTTCCAATTCCTGCCGGTACCAGTCCGTTCCGTATTTGTCGACGGTATATTTCAGCCGGGCAAATTTTCGATCGGTGCGATTGCCGTAATCGCGCTGGATGGTGACGACTTCATAGATCGCCTTGAACAACCGGTCGTCGGCGGTTGGATTGCCGGCCGGCACGTAACCGATCACTGTCGCCAGCCGCGGGTAGGTCTCAGAATTGCCGTGCGTCATACCCAGGCCGCCGCCGATGGCGAGGTTGAAGCCTTTCAGTTGATTGTCTTCGATGATGGCGATCAATCCAAGGTCGTTGGTAAGGACATCCACGTCATTATTGGGGGGGATAGCGATCCCGATCTTGAATTTTCTGGGAAGATAGCGGTCCTGATAAAGCGGGTCTTCTTCCTGTTTCTTATCGGTCAGTTGTTCCTGGTCGAGCCAGATCTCGTAGTAGGCGTGGGTCTTCGGCAGCAGCAATTCGCTTATTCGTCCCGCGTAGGCATGGACCTGCTCGTGGATGGGCGATTGCAGCGGGTTGGCCGAGCAGGTGACGTTGCGATTGACGTCGCCGCAGGCCGCGATGGAATCCAGCGTTACAGCGTTGAAAGCGGAGATCGTCGGTTTGACCCGGCTTTTCAGGATGCCGTGCAATTGTATTGTCTGGCGGGTAGTGATCTTGATGACGCCGGTGGAATTCTCGCCCGCGATGTGGTGGGTGGCGATCCATTGTTCGGGTGTAAAGAAGCCACCAGGGACGCGAAGCCGGATCATAAAGGAATACAGTCGTTCCAGTTTCTTCTCTGCGCGCTCTTCGCGGCGGTCGCGGTCGTCCTGCTGGTACATGCCGTGGAATTTCACGAGGGATTGGTCGTCGTCGCTGACGGCGCCGCTGATCTCTCCTTTCAGGCCTTCGGCCAGGGTGCCGCGGAGGGCGTCACTGTGCTCTTTGATCCGTTCGACAGCTGAAAGATTTTTTGTCTCGCTCATAGTTGTGTTGATGCCGTTCTTTTAATACACGTCTTTAATATACCGGCCGGTTTCCTTCAGTTCATTCAGGAAGGTTTCGGCCTGGGCAGCGGTGCGGTTTCCTTCCTGCCGGATGATATCCAGCAGGGTATCTTCCACATCCACGCTCATCGGCTCCTTTGCCCCGCAGACATAGACATGGGCGCCGGATTCAAGCCAGGTGAAGAGTTCCGATGCATGCTTCTGCATCTTATGCTGGACATAGACTTTCTGCTGCTGGTCGCGGGAAAAGGCGGTATTGATGCGTGTTAGCACGCCAGACCGGGCCCAGTCCTGGATCTCCGATTGATAGAGAAAGTCGGTAGTAAAATGCTGATCGCCGAAGAAAAGCCAGTTCTTTCCTGGTGCGCCGGTGCTATCTCTTTCGGCCAGGAAAGATCGGAAGGGGGCGATACCTGTACCGGGGCCGATCATGACGATATCCTTTTCGGGAGCAGGCAACCTGAACTGAGCGTTATGATGGACATAGAACTCTATGGTCAGGCCGGGCGCAAGCTGTGAAAGGGTATCGGAGCAAAGGCCGTATTTCCGTTCGTCGTTGACCGAGAAGGTATCGCGGGCAATCGTCAGGTGGATCTCGCCGGGGTGTGCTTCAGGCGAGGAGGAAATGGAATACAGCCGGGGTGCCGTTGGCTCCAGGATGGAGATCACCTCCAGGAATTGGCGGCTGTCCTTTACCGGGTAGATCTTAAGCAGATCCAACAGGCCGATGCGGGTCTGCGGGATATCCTGCCGGACGATGGCCGCGTATTTTTTCACCACGCGTTCGGGAAGATAGACAATGTTGAGCTTTTTTTTCAGCAGGTCGGCGACAGACCATTCTTCCGACTTGTGGAAATGCCGGTAATCGGGGTCGATGCCGGCCAGGGCGGTGATGGCCTCTGTCACTGCCGCGGGATTTTCGGGGACGATCCCGATGGAGTCGCCTGGCTGGTAGTCCACGCCTTCGGCGGCAATCTCGAGGTGATGGGTATGTTTGGCGGAGCCGCGGTCGTTAAGATTGATATTGGCGAGAATGGTACCGGTATAGGTTCTTTTTTTTGTCTGGGGTAGGGGTGTCACCGTGGTGCGCGTGGTGGCGGGGTTGGTTGTGCTCGGGCTATTTAGCTGATGGAGGATATTGTCGAACCAGTGGCCGGCTTCGGTCTCGTAGTCGGTATCGCATTTTTGGAGCGAGGCAATACGCTGGCCGCCGATCTTTTGGAGCTGCTGGTCGACGTCTTCGCCGGCTTTGCAGAACAGGGGATATGCGGTGTCGCCCAGCGCCAGCACGCTGTATTTGAGTCTGTCCAGCTGGAGGCCGTTCTGGTGGATGTGGTCATAGAACTTTTTTGCGGCGGCTGGCGGCTCGCCATCGCCCTGGGTGCTGATGACCGTGAGGAAGTATTCTTCTTTCGGCAGGTCGGTGAGCCGATATTGTTCGAGGCCGACCAGTTTGGCGTGGATACCTTTCTTTTTTGCTTTCGCGGCAAAGTCGGTCGCAAGCTTTTTTGAGTTACCGCTTTCGGTGCCGTAGGCGATGGTGATCCGGGTTACGGCAGGGATAGCCTGGGCGGCGGGCTCGGTGGGAGCGGATTCGGAAGGTCGTTGTGCGACTATGCCCGCCAGGTAGCCGCTCAACCAGATGAGTTCCTCCCGGGATGCGCCGGCGATCAATTCCTGGACCAAGGTCAATTTAGGAGAATTCAGCATAGCGAAATCTTTTTTGAGATAACTGGTGGAAAATACGGCAAGGTTGATTTCGTTTCGTGCAGCCACTGAAAGTCGGACTGCAAAGCGCCCACTTTCCCGACGATGATCACGGAAGGGGATTGCCAGGGTCGACCGGCTGAGGCGGCGAGGTATTGGTGGATCGGGTAATTCGCTATATGCTGGTTGGGTGTGGTGGCCTGTTCGACGATGGTGATCCAGCGGTCTTCGGGGATGCCGTTTTCCAGCAGGCGGCTGACCAGCAGATCGACGGGAGCTGAGGACATATAGAAGACCAAGGTATCTTCGGTTTGGGCCAGGTCGTACCAATACTGATCACCGAGAAGGTCTTCGCGATAAACGGTAAGGAAGCGCACGGCGGTGGAAAAGCCGCGGGCGGTTAGAGGGATGCCGGCGTATGCGGCTGCGCCGAGGGCTGCGGTAATACCCGGCACAAGTTCGTATTCCACGCCTTTAGCTACCAGGGTTCGCAGCTCGTCAAGGATATTGGAAAAGATCGAGATGTCACCGCCTTTGAGGCGGATGACCAGACGGCCTGCCGCGGCGTGTTCGACCAGCAGGTCGTTGATGGCCGACTGGGGTGTGCTGGCGTCGCTGCCGCCTTGTTTGCCGACGGTGATGATCGTCGCGGAACTTGCCGTATAGTGTGTCAGGATCTCCGGGCTGACCAGGCGGTCGGCAATAATGACGTCGGCCCGTTGGAGCCAGCGCAGGGCTTTGATAGTGAGGAGCTCCGGGTCGCCGGGGCCCGCGCCGATGAAGATGACTTTTCCGGTGGCGGAGAAGGAGTGGGCGCCTGTGGAGATACTATCGTGAATGGATTGTTTCATCTGGCTTGTAAGAGGCAGGCGCCGACGGTGACGTTGCTTGTTTCGTCGATGAGGATCGCTCCGCCGTTGGCGGGCAGATCGGTATAAGCGTCGAAGGGCAGGAGGGAGGCGGTACGGATGGTGACCTTGACGATATCGTTGAGGCCCGCCTGGCTGGGAGAGAGCTGACGCTCCAGCGTATTGACGTCCAGCCGGTATTCGATATCCCTGACCAGCCCCCTAACGGTCCGGCTGCCCAATTGAAGAATATATTTGTTGCCGGCGCCGAGCGGTTTGGAATCCATCCAGCAAACCAGCGCCTCGATCTCCTGTGCGAGTTGCGGCGGGCGTTCGCCGGTTACCAGCAGGTCACCGCGGCTGATATCGATGTCGTCTTCCAGTTGAAGGATGACGCTTTGGGGAGCGATGGCGGTCTCCACCTCGCGGCCGCCGGTATCGATGTGCCGGATCCGGCTGGTTTGGCCGGAGGGCAATACGGTAACGAGATCGCCTCTCCGCCAGGTGCCGCTGCTTATTTTGCCGGCATAGCCCCGATAGTCGTGCAGATCTTCGGTCTGGGGGCGGATAATATATTGGACGGAAAGGCGGCCGCGGGAATGGTCGATATCCTTTTGCACCTCCGTTTGTTCCAGCAACTCCAGCAGGGCGGGGCCTTCATACCAGGACAGGTTAGCCGAGCGCTCTACGATATTATCGCCTTTCAGCGCGCTGATGGGCAAATAGACGACGTCCTTCAATTGCAGGGTCCGGGCGATCTCCGCATAGTCGATAACGATATCGTTGTACAGGTCTTGCGAGTAGTCTACGAGGTCCATTTTGTTAATCGCGACGACTACATGGGGGATATTCAGCAGCGACGCAATGATGGAGTGGCGGCGGGTCTGTTCCACGATGCCGTTGCGGGCGTCGATGAGGATAATCATCAGGTTGGCGTTTGACGCGCCGGTCACCATATTCCGGGTATATTGGATATGTCCCGGGGCGTCGGCGATGATGAATTTGCGCCGGGGCGTAGAGAAATATTTATAAGCTACGTCGATGGTGATGCCCTGTTCACGTTCGGCTCGCAAGCCATCCGTGAGGAGGGCCAGGTCGATCTCGCCGTCTTCTTTATTGCGGCTTTGCCGTTCGAGCGCTTCCAGCTGGTCGGTCAGGATGCTTTTGCTGTCGAAGAGCAGGCGGCCGATCAGGGTGCTTTTCCCGTCGTCCACACTACCTGCGGTTATAAATCTGAGTAAGTCCATAATTTTTATGTTTTAACGGACCACAGGTCCGTTGGCCGAGGGCGCCATTCTAAAAATAGCCGTTCCTTTTTCTGTCTTCCATCGCCGCTTCCGACACCTTGTCGTCGATACGGGTCTCGCCGCGTTCTGAGGTACGGGTAGCCGTTATTTCACGAATGATGTCGTCAATGCCGTCGGCAGCAGATTCCACTGCCGCGGTACAGGTCATGTCGCCGACGGTGCGGTATCTTACGCGGCGGCGTTCCACGCGGTCTTCGGCATCCAGCCGGATAAAGGGAGAGATAGCTACCCATTGTCCTTCGTAGTGAATGACTTCGCGTTCATGGGCGAAATATATCGATGGTAGGGCAATATTCTCCCGGCGGATATAATTCCAGATATCCAATTCTGTCCAGTTGCTGATAGGGAAGGCCCGAACATTCTCGCCTTTACTGATCCGGCCGCTGTAGGTATTCCAAAGCTCGGGCCGTTGCCGTTTCGGGTCCCAGCCGCCGAATTCGTCCCGGACGGAGAAGATACGCTCCTTGGCCCGGGCCTTTTCCTCGTCGCGGCGGGCGCCGCCGACGCAGGCGTCGAACCGGAACTCTTCGATGGTGTCCAGCAGCGTAAAAGTCTGAAGGGCGTTGCGACTGGCAAACTTGCCGCGCGGCTCGGTCAGCTGGCGGTTGCGGATGGTATCCGCCACCTGGCGCACGATCAGTCGTTCCCCGATGCGGGAGGCCAGCTCGTCGCGGAAGGTCAATGCTTCGGGAAAATTATGTCCGGTATCGATATGGACCAGCGGGAAGGGGAAGCGGCCGGGGCGAAAAGCTTTCAACGCAAGATGGACGAGGGTGATCGAGTCTTTTCCGCCGCTGAACAGCAGCGCAGGCCGTTCAAACTGGCCGGCTACTTCGCGCAGAATGTGGATCGCTTCGGACTCCAATTGGTCCAGGTAGTCATATGTGGTCGTCGATGTGGGTGTGTCGCTCATATTTAATTTTTTTCGGCGCTTGTAACGTGTAAGCCGCATTCTTTTTTACTGTTGTCTTCCCACCACCATCTTCCGGCCCGGAAGTCCTCCCCGGGGCGGATGGCGCGGGTGCAGGGGGCGCAGCCGATGCTCACGAACCCCTTGTCGTGTAAAGGATTATAGGGAATGTTATGTTGGTCCACATACGCCTTGACTGCCGTGGTGTCCCATTGCAGAAGCGGGTTGTATTTGATGACCCGGTTAGCATCGTCCCACTCCAGGATGCGATGGTCCTGTCTTTCGGGGGAATGCTCTGCGCGTAGTCCGGTTATCCAGATGGCCTGGCCCTGCAAGGCGCGTTTCAGGGGTTCGACTTTGCGGATATGGCAGCAGGATTTGCGGTTAGCTACCGATTCATAGAAGGCATTGGGTCCTTTTTCGTTAAGCCAGGGTTCGAGCAGGTTCCTGTCGGGGTAGTAGGCGGTGATGGTCGTCGAATAGCGGTCATTGGTTGCGCTCCAGACAGCATAGGTCTCCGCGAATAGTCGCCCGGTATCCAGCGTGAAGATGGAGATGGGCAGGCCTGCGGAGAGGATGAAGTCGGTGATAACCTGGTCCTCCAGGCTAAAGGAGGTGGAAAAAGTCACCTGGCCGGGGAAACGGGCTGACAGTGCTGCCAGGGCATCCGGGATAGATAATCCACTAATTTGGTCGAGTATTTGGGTGTGAGGCGATATTATACTATTGTCCATCTTAATTCATGATTGTGTTTAAGTAAGGCCGTCTATGGGAGGAATAGACGGGATCAATAGCAACAACAGCAGGGGTTGCAGGAGATGGACGCGGGAGGCAACTGATGGGAGGATGACCTTGTCATTTTAATGTCTACCATTATGATAGACAAAGATAGGGGGGCTCCGCCATATTTACAAAAAAAAAGGGCTTTTAGCCCTTTTTTATTCTATTATTTTAGTGGGGTAGTGCCCGGAGGGGCCGGGGCGCCCTTGGAATACTGTTTTTCCCATCTGTTTAACTGGTCGATCAACTGGTAGGTAGACATGATATCCTGGACGAATTCCATCTGCTTATCGCTCAAATTGCCGCCTTTATTTTGCAACAGCATTTCCGCGTTGATGGCCAGTTGTTCATCGGTCATGTTTTCGCCGAGGGATTTATAATAGCGCATCTGCTGTTCGAGGTCCTTCTTCATCGACGCATCCACCTTTTTGGCGAGGGTCCAGTCTTCCGATTTGTAACAGGCTTCCAGGAAGCGGTAGGAGAAGTAGTCGTGGAGGTTGCTCTGGTTCGAGGTCATGCCGTAGGGGAAATTGGACTGCAGCACGTTCTGGTCGTAGTGTTCCAGCACCCTGCGTGCGGAGTCTTTCCTGCCCGCGTCGGCGAGGCTCGAGGCCAGCTGGGCGGTAGCGAACTTGATGGTATTGAGGTGACGCCGGTTCTCTTCATCATAATAGACACCCGGCGTGCCGGCGTTGCCGTATGCGAATTTGGTCATCATCGTTTCGTAAGCTACGTCGTTGTCAACGGCGTCGTTCTGGCCTCCATTTTCGACGGGAACGAGCTGGTATGAAAGACCTCTGAGCCGGGTATATTTCATCAATCCGAGACTGCTCAATTCCTGAGGGGAGGTGAAGCAGATGGGGCGCTGCCATTTACTGCTGGCAATAATGGCGAGCATCGCCAGATCGTTTTTCAGCAGGAATCGTTTATCGGCCGGCATGTCGATATGCAGTTCGCTGACGACGCTGTCGCCGGGGTGAACGGTGCCGTTGCTGCGAACGGTATTAAGGTCGACGGGGACCGAAAATTTATGGGTAGGAACCAGATTGAGAACGGTTCCGCCCTCTGTCTGCGAGGTATATTTCGGATCGTCGCTACCGACGACATTCTTCAGGACGTTGTAGAGGTCATAGTATTTGTTGGGATCGAACCCGGCCATTTTATCGTTGAAATAGGCTACGTTACGCCTATCGCCCATGATCTGCTCGGGAGTGAAGATAACGTCGAAGGGCGCGCTCTCATTCACCTTATAACGCAGTTGGTTCATATACCAATCGGTGCCCAGCAGGGTATTGACCATTACGCGGACGTCCGGTCGGATGCCTTCTACTTCTTGTGCATACCAGAGCGGGTAGGTATCGTTATCGCCGAACGAGAACAGGATCGCATTTCTGGGGCAGCTTTCGAGATAGTCCTTCGCCAGGTCGCGGGCCAGGGTCTTTTTGCTGCGGTCGTGATCATCCCACTCCTGGTTGCACATCAGAACGGGTACGGCCAGGAAGCAAAGCCCGGCGGAGACGTAACCGGAAACATCCAACTTTCCTTTAAAGGCGTATTTCGCGAGGGCTTCCTGTACCGCTATTACGCCCAGCCCGATCCACATGGCAAAGGCGTAGCAGGCGCCGGCATAGGCATAGTCCCGTTCGCGCGGCTGCAGGCCCGCCTGGTTGAGGTAGATAACGATTGCCCAACCGGTGAAGAAGAAGAGCAGCATGACGATCCAGAAGTCGTTGCGGTGTCGCATGAACTGGAAGACCATGCCCACGATGCCCAGGATGAGGGGCAGCATGAAGAGCCGGTTATAGGATTTATTGTTAATGTGGATGCTGTCGGGCATTTTGCTTTGGTCACCCAGCCGGGCGTTGTCAAAGAAAGAGATACCGGTGATCCAGTTACCGTCGCGGGGATTGCCGAAGCCTTCGAGGTCGTTTTGTTTGCCCGCGTAGCTCCACATAAAGTAGCGGATAAACATCCAGTCGGTTTGATAGTTCCAAAAATAGGCAAAGTTATTCCCCATCGTCGGCTGGTCATTGTCTTCGATGTGACCGAATTTTTTATAAGTCTCGACTTCCCTTCTTTCGTTACTATTGTTCCACAATCGGGGGAACACGTGAGAGGAAGGCGTATTGCCCCAATCCTGGACGACGGTCTTCCCTGCGACTTCATATTTATCCTTTGTTTTCACATAGATGTCTGAACCCTCTACCTGTGGGGGCGGGTCGGTATAGTCCGGACCGTAGAGGAGGGGCCAGTCGCCGTATTGGTCGCGGCTAAGGTAGCCTTCCAGGCTCACCGGGTTGTCCACGTTATACATATCCACGCCGGGATCTGCATTGCTTCGGATCATTGTGGTGAAATATGTTGAATATCCGAGCAGCATAAAGCCGATACACCAGACGGCCATCTTTAGATAAAAGTATTTATTTCGAACGGCCCACCGATTGATGAGTACGAGCGCGGCAGTGAGCAGGGCGAAGAATACTCCGAAGCCGGCAAAGAAAGGCAGGTGCAGGTTATTCACGAAGAAGACGTCGAATGCCCCGGCGCCCTTAATGGTGTATTGGATAACGAATTTCAGCACGCTCCCGGTGATGGCGCAGCCGATCACCAAGGCGATGATCGTTCCCCAGACGGTCGGCTTATATCGTTTGAAATAGTACACCATCACGATCGCGGGAATGGTCAGCAGGTTCAGCAGGTGGACGCCGATGGAGAGCCCCATCATATAAAAGATGAAGATGATCCATCTGTCGGCGCCGGGCTTATCGGCATGCCGCTCCCATTTCAGGATGGCCCAGAAGACCAGGGCGGTAAAAAAGGCCGAAGATGCATATACTTCGCCTTCCACCGCGCTATACCAAAAAGAATCGCAGAAGGTATAGGCGAGGGCGCCGATGGCTCCTGCGGCCATGATCGTGAAGGTCTGACGGCGGTCGGGTTCGGCGTTGGAGTTGTTGTTCAGCACGATCCGCCGTGCAAAATGCGTGATGGACCAAAACAGGAACAATATCGACAGGCCGCTGGCGATCGCACTCATGAAGTTGACGCCACGGGCCGCCGTCAGTGGATTATCACCGAACAGGATGATGAAAAAGCGGCCGAGAAGGATAAAGAGCGGGGCGCCCGGGGGGTGGGGAATTTGCAGCTTGTAGCAGCTGGAGACGAACTCGCCGCAGTCCCAGAAGCTACCGGTCGGTTCCATCGTCATGACATAGACGGTGCAGGCAATCAGTCCCACGATCCAGCCCACGACATTGTTCACACGGTTGAAATTCATTGGTATAATATTTTTTGGTTCCCACCCCGCGCGGGGGAATAGGGGAGGGCAAATATAAGGACGTTATCGCTATCGGGAGGCCCTATTTAACAAAAACCTTTTGTACCTGACGGCCCGTATCAGTATCTACCACAACGAGATACATACCCCTTGCGAGGTTTCGGACCGGTACGGTTTGAAAATACCCCTGTACGTCGCGATCGAGAATGACCTGGCCGATCACGTCCATCACGCGGATACGCCGGAAATTGACCGTGCTGCTGATGTATAGGGTACCATCGGAGACCGGGTTGGGGAAGAGGCGGATCAAACCGCCGTTGCCGGTTACGAGCACCGAACGGATGGGTGACCAGGTGATGTTGCCATTGAGGTCGACCAGCTTCAACTGATAGTAGTTGGTG
>DASZJO010000018.1:0-5717 GCA_035948015.1 Puia sp. | reverse complement strand
AGGCTCCAATGTTTCCACGTAGTAATAGGAAGGCTTGCCCGAAAGGAAGGAAGCGGATGCGCCGATCAGGTCCCCCTCCTTGGCAATATTGGTGATCATCTCCGTTTTCCCTTTATAAAAATACATCCGGACGAGCCCCTTCACGACAAAGCTCAGGTATTGCTCCACCTCCCCTACTCTAACCAATAGCTGACGCTTGTCGAATTCGCGGACCACCAGTTTTTCCGCAAGCACGGCGAATTCTTCCCCCGTCAAAGACACGTACCCCGAAATGTATTGCCGCAACATTTCTAACATGGTCAAATAGAGTTAGGTATACAAACATACAAAAAAGCCATCGCTTTTTGCCTCATTTCCTGTAGGTTTGCAATCCTTTAGAATGATTAAACGAGACAAAATGGCTAAAAAAATTAAAGTAGCAAATCCCGTTGTCGAATTGGACGGAGACGAAATGACCCGCATCATCTGGAAATTCATCAAGGACAAACTCATCCTCCCCTACCTGGAGATCGATATTAAATATTTTGACCTGGGCGTAGAGCACCGCGACCAGACCGACGACCAGGTGACCATCGACGCCGCCAATGCTATCAAACAATATGGCGTAGGCATCAAATGCGCTACCATCACCCCTGACGAAGCCAGGGTGAAAGAATTCCACCTGAAACAAATGTGGAAGAGCCCCAACGGCACCATCCGCAATATCCTCGACGGCACCGTATTCCGCGAACCGATCGTGATGAGTAATGTACCCCGGCTGGTAACCAACTGGACCGCTCCGATCATCGTCGGCCGTCACGCTTTCGGTGACCAGTATCGCGCTACCGATACCGTGATCAAAGGAAAAGGCAAGCTGACCATGACCTTTACCCCCGAAGACGGCAGCACCCCCCAAACCTTCGAGGTCTTCAATTTCAAGGGCGACGGCGTCGCCCTGACCATGTACAATCTCGACGAATCGATCAAAGGATTTGCGCATAGCTGCTTCAACATGGCCCTCAGCAAAAAATGGCCGCTATACCTCTCCACAAAAAATACCATCCTTAAGAAATACGACGGTCGCTTCAAAGACATCTTCGAAGAGATATACAACAATGAATTCAAGGCTAAATTCAAAGAGGCAGGCATCGTTTACGAACACCGCCTGATCGACGACATGGTCGCCAGCGCGCTGAAATGGAACGGCAACTTCGTCTGGGCCTGCAAGAATTACGACGGCGACGTGCAGAGCGACTCTATCGCCCAGGGCTTTGGCTCACTCGGCCTGATGACCTCCGTCCTCATCACCCCCGACGGTAAGATCATGGAGGCCGAAGCCGCCCACGGCACCGTCACCCGCCACTACCGCGATCACCAGGCAGGCAAGCCGACCTCTACCAACCCCATCGCCAGCATCTTCGCCTGGACCCGGGGCCTCGCCTTCCGCGGCAAACTCGATAATAACCAACCCCTGATCGACTTCGCCAACGCGCTCGAATCCGTCTGCGTCGAGACCGTCGAAAGCGGCAAAATGACAAAAGACCTCGCCATCTGTGTCCACGGCAACAACGTCGAACATGGAAAACACTTCCTCTACACCGAAGAATTCCTCGACGCCATCGACACCGGCCTGCAGAAGAAGCTCAACTGATTTCCCAACATCAAATGCCATGAAACACCTGACCATTAGACACCTGACCATTAGACATCTGTCTGCCTGCCTCTCCATAGCCATGGTCCTGTTACTTTTCAACTCGTATAGCCTTCGGGCCCAGGGACATTTCAACACCCCTGCATATACCCCGCATTTCACCCCGCACTATCAACCCATGTACTTCAACACGTACTATGGCACCGTCAGCACGAAACATAGATTCAAGATCGTATTTACAGACGGAACCGACACCATCGTCTATTCGACCATCCATGCCGATACCCCGTCTTACTATATCATGTTGGAAAACAAATCGGTTAAGAAGAAAGATTCTGCGCGATTCAGGAAGATATATCCCTCCCAGACCAGATATATCGTCCGGTTTGACGGGTATGATGCCACCCTTGGTAAATACGAGGACAGCGTCTCCAAAGGCCTGGCAACCGATAGTTGCTGGCTGTTCAAAGACATTGACGGTAAGGTCAGCGCTTACACGCCATTGGCAGAAGACGATGTCGACGATGGTTTCCTCCGCTACATTCAAATGGATCAAGGCCCCCTCATCGAAATAAACAAGCAGAACCTGATGGAGATGCTGAAGGCCAACGAAAAGGCGGCCGGCCAGGCGGAAAGTGGAAAATATGCCAAGGCGATCAAAACCTATAACAAGTCGACAAAGTGACCAGTCGCTCACCCACCCACCCATCAGTTTTATCATCCAAAATGAGACACCTCCTCCTTATCCCCTAAAACCGTCGTCAACTGCTATGTCACGGGTGGGAAGAAAAATTATAATTCCCAAACGCCTCTTTCTTCCTAACCTCCAACCTCCTCACCACTCCCTTCTCGATGACTCCCCTCAACCTCCGTTCCTCACCCAACATGGAGGACACCCGCTCCAACCCCGCCGCCGTATACACCGCACAAAAAGGTTGCACAAACTCACCTTCATAATATACGTAAAACTCCGCCCCACCCTTTCTATACTCTCCGATCAATTCCCCAATGGTCACTTCATCCATATCCTGCATGTCACATGCCAGCACCAGCAAATCCCGATCGACAAACCGCCGGTGAACACTGAACAACCCATTCAGCGGCCCATCGATCTCCACCGCATCCGCCACCATACGGGCTTCCGGCAGAACAACCGAATACGCCGCCTCCTGCTCGGCCCGGATCGAATACACCACCGGCATCCCAAAAGCCGCCAGCAACCGCCCCATCCGCGCCGCCCAGCAAACGCCATCCCACCCGATCAATCCCTTATCCCGGCCCATCCGCCGGCTCTGGCCGCCGCACAGCACCACGCCGGTCAACCTATTCATAAATATGCTTTGCCGTATCCCCGGTCACTGCATGACAATTACAATTGTTCCCCCATTCCTTCGTCCCATCCTGATAATGCTCGCATTTCCAGATCGGCGCCTCGTGCTTGATGCGGTCGATAATATGCCGGTTAGCCGCATACGCCTCACCGCGATGGGGCGAAGCCGTAATAACCACCACCGCCGTCTCCCCGATCTCCACCCGGCCGATCCGATGCTGCGCGATCGCCACGGACAGCCCCCATTTTGCCTTTGCGTCAACCAAAATCTCCCCGATCATTTTTTCCGCCAGCAAAACATGCGCCTCATATTCGAGGTAGGCGACGCTACGCCCCCGATTGCTTTCCCGTACCTCCCCGCTGAACAGCACCACTGCGCCCGCAGCCGGATGATGCCCCGCCGCCAGCAACCCGACCAGGTCTATCGGCCGATCCACCACGCCTGCCGACGCCTCCCCTCCTCCCTTACCCCCCGCTACTGGGTGGAACGACGATGACGATCTCATGCGCTTTGAATTTATAAGTGCTGTCAATAAAACCTTCCGCCACCGCAAACCGGCACGCCGCCAACAGCTTGGCCGCCTGATCATTGATCGCCAACAGACAAGCCATTAGCTGATCGATATTACCTACCTCTTCCGTCAGCTCGAATTCCGGCTGAAAATAGTCCTTTAGTCCCGCATACACATGAATTGTCATAACCTAGCCGTTTATCTTGTTTTAACCACCTATCTGTAACATACTTAGTTCACTGCCCGTGAAGCGTAAGGCCTGTTTTTGTGCCAGCGCCGCACGCAGCTTCTCTCCCCACTCCGCCGCAGTCTCCCCGATACCCAGCGCAATCGGCCGGTTATTGCTGAGGCAACCATAAATATGCCCGCTGCTGTCCAGCCGAAGCCGGTCGCAATCCCGGCAGAACGGTTCGCTCTCGTTGGCGATGATCCCGAATCGCTGACCCCGCTCCGTAACCCAATACCGCGCCGTCGCCGACGGCTCCCGTCCCAAGGCAGTCAATTCATACCGCTCTCCGACCATCTGCAGGATCTCCTGCTGCGACGACAAATAGCGATCCGAATGATGATACAAATGGCCCATCCCCATCACTTCCAGGAACCGGATCGTTATCTCCCGTTCAAACGCGAACTCCAGCAGCGGCAGAACCTGGTCTTCGTTCATCCCTTTCATGACCACTGTATTCAGCTTAACCGCCAACCCTGCACGAAGCGCCGCGTCAATCCCCCTGATAACCCGCGAGACACCATTCCGCCGACTCATCCGCGCGAATACTTCCTCCTCGACTGCATCCAACGAAACATTGATGGATTGAAGCCCTGCTTGCTTCAGCGCAACCGCCTTCCTCTCCAGCAGCCACCCGTTGGTCGTTAATTTGATTGCAGGAATGCCCATCGACCGGATTCCTTCCACTAACTCCACAAGCCCGGAATATAACAAGGGCTCTCCCCCAGTCAGTCGAACCGTCTCTAACTCCAGCTGCCCATGCAACCGCCGGATGATCTCCAGCAACTCCTGTCCGTTCAGTCCTTGCAGCCCGCCGCCTCCGGGTCCCCGGCCCGGGCCGCCATTCGACTCCTTTAACTCTTCTTCTCCATTGACGCAATAGACACAGCCAAGGTTACAATGGCTTAACAGGCTCACCCGCAATTTCCGAAATCTCCTTCCATATTGATCACTGATCACTTCCATCATCTATAAAGTTAACAACTTTTCCACCAATCGGAATTCCTCCTTCAATGACCCGCACACCGGACAAATATAATCCGCCCCGAGCTCGCCAAATGGCGTCCCCGGCGCGCGGAGCAAGCCCAAACCAGCCGAAAAAACATACAAAGAACATCAGCCAGGTCAGATGGAATGTCCGCATCTGAATGCTGCCGAAGGAAAACAATTTTATCCGGTCCAATGGCGCGTTGCTCGATTTCATAACAGTTAGCGTTTGTTACTAAATGAGGGTACATATGGCAGCAACCGTCATGAAAAAAGGATGGATAGCAATCGCAGAAAGTATTTGTATTAATAAAATATATATGTAATTAAAAAGGAAGAGTTGACAGAATTATTTGATCAAAACATGATATATACAATAAATTTAAGCACGCTGACGATAAAATCCAACACGGGACCTTCTATGTATAATATATTTATTATTATAATATAAATAATGCTCCCATATTTGGCGCTGATTAACCCTTACTTTGCACGATTAAGCTATAGCATTGCACACCAGATGAAAAAAGCCAACCGCTGCGATCTCACAACCTGCTTTTTATGCCAACGGTGCCTGCCCGAATGGAAGCCGGCCCTCGGGGCCCATCGAAAAGACTGGCAATTCAAAAAAGGAGAATCCATCTTCCGGGAAGGAGAGCCTGTAATGGGTATCTATTTCGTTACCTCCGGCACAGTCAAAGTCCACAAAAAATGGGGAACAGAAAAAGAGATTATCCTCCGCTTCGCACGCAAAGGCGACATCTTTGGCCATCGCGGCCTCGGTCACCAGACCGCCGACCCATCCGCCCACGGCGCCGCCTACCCTACCCTTTACCCCATCTCCGCCACCGCCATCGAACCCGTCACGGCCTGTTTTATCGACCTCGCATTCTTCCAGGCTTCGTTGAAAGTGAACCAGGGATTTATGTATGGATTGCTGCTTTTCTTCGCGAGTGAACTACAGGAATCCGAACGAAAAATGCGCAATCTTGCGCACATGTCCGTGAAAGGCCGCGTCGCTAACGCTCTCCT
>DASZJO010000017.1:0-21930 GCA_035948015.1 Puia sp. | reverse complement strand
CGATGTCATTTACCAGGATCTGACCTTTTATAACCTGAAGGATTTTAGCCCGGAGAACAAGGCGAAATGGGGCGTACCGATGGATCTGGGTGATGAAGGCAGAAAACAAATAAAAGGGAATAACCTCGATTATTATCTGTCCGCCTTGCACGAAACCCGAGAAAAAACCCTGGCGGAATTTAAAAAGAGAGATGATAGCTGGTTCGCCTCGGTCGATCCGAAATTCTTTGGGGGCCAACCAACCAATAATTTTTGTAAATGGTTTCACGTATGCGAACACGAATCGAACCACCGGGGTCAGATGACGGTGATCAGGAAAAGGCTCCCGGGCAACAAGTCGAAAGACAATCCCTCATGACAAGCGAATAAAGATCTTGATCCTCCTATATTGACATGGATTCAGTCAGGAAGCTTGACCAACTAACAGCTGCAGGCCTTTTAATTTCCATCGGCATCGAAAATACTCAAGCCCGATATTCCGGTTGTTCCGATCGTGCTGACCATTATCCTGCTGCTTTTCCTGGTTCAACGGGCGGGCACCTCATTAATCGGCAAGATCTTTGGGCCGATCATGTTTGCATGGTTCACCATGATCGGGATTATCGGGATTGTGGGTGTTTCACACAATCCATCCATCATAATGGCCTTAAATCCGGTGCGAGCCTATAACATGATCGCCCATTATCCCAACGGTTTCTTTCTGCTGGGCGGCGTATTCCTCTAATCAATATCTATTTTCTGCTCAAGACGTTTAGCCTGAGCGAAGAAAAAGAATATGCCATCGATGACAGCGACTTAGTGCTGGAGAAATATCCCCTGATCATCTCACCCATCAGGGAATCGGCGTTGGTAAGAGTACCTTAACTTGCTATACCTCCGCCTCTCCCAACAGGAATGGGAAAAGATCCATCGGCTATGCGCGAATTCCACCTGCCGCAGCGTCAGCGAATACGCCCGCAAACTGCTGACAAAACAGCCTGTTACTCAGCTCTTCCGCAATCCAACACTCGAAAACCTGACCACTCAGGTCCCACCGGTATTGGAATACCTCACCGCCGTGGCCAATGGTATGGCCCCATCCAACCCGGAATTTCTTGACACCTACGGTGACGTCGTGGAATTAGCCGAGGACATCAGGACCTATCTCGCCAAACTATCCGAACCATGCGACCCAAAATAACCACTTGCCGCAGCGTCGCCCACTCCATTTCTTACAACGAAGAAAAGGTCGAGTTGCACATTGCCGAACGTCTCACGGCCGCAAACCTGCTGAAATCGCTTGAGCGCCTCACCATGGAAGACATCCTACATCGTTTTGACCGTCGCATGGAATTGAATGACCGTGTTCGCACCAGCCTCCATATCACCTTGAACTTCGACCCGCAGGACAAGCTCACCGGCGACCAGATGCGGGAGATCGCCCGCACCTATATGAAAGAGATCGGCTTCGAACGCCAGCCCTGGATCGCCTGGCGGCACAACGACGCTGGCCACCCGCATTGCCATATCGTCACCACCCACGTCCAATGGAACGGCGATCCGATCGACCTTTACAAGATCGGCGAGATCCGATCCGAAAAGGCAAGACTTAAGATCGAAGCGCAATTTAACCTCATCACCGCGGAGATCAAACAACGCCAGCGGGACTGTGAACAACGACTATACGACCAGCACGGCCCGCCACGGCTGATCTATGGCCAGCAGCCCCTCGCCCGAGGCCTCTCCGACATCGTAGGATATGTGTCTGAAAAATACCACTTTACTTCTCTGCGGGAGTTCAATGCCGTCCTCCGGCTCTATAACGTCGAAGCTTATGCGGGCGGACCGGATACCAAACTTTACCAGGCTCGTGGCCTCCTCTACCGCGCACTCGACCAGAACGGCCGCTATATCGGCCGCCCGCTGAAGGCCAGCTTCTTCCACTGCAAACCCACCCTCGAAAACCTTGAAAAGAAATTCAGGCAGAACCTGTCGATTAAATACGAACACAAACGACATGTCGAAGTTAACGCCTGCTACCATCTGGCCGGCAAACCCGATAACCTCGAAAAGGTTCGCCAGAACCTGCAAAGGGACGGCATCGCGCTAGTTCTCCGTAAGGACAAGTCCGGCGCGGTCAGCGAGGTCGCCTTCGTCGACACCCGCAACAAGGTAGTTATCACCGGGGATGACCCCATCTGGGCCTGCGAGGCCCGGGCCATCCATCAAGTCCTCGAACGCCAGCAGGTCCGCCTTGCACGCGAACAAACCCTCACCCAAACCCAGCGCGAGACCCTTCGCCGGGGCCCACGCCTCCGCATGTAGTTGCCCGCCCGCCACCGCCCTACAACGCGATCACCCCCACCGCAAACGGCTTCAACTCGACCCCCTGGGCCCCGATAACGCCGTTCGCTGGCTCATTGTCTCCCGTCGACGGATCGACTACCGTCAGCCTGGCCCCCTGAAAATCGCGCGGCAACGCCAGCATGATCGCCTTGTTGCTCCGGTTGATGAGCAATACCCGCTTGCCCCGCGACGTGGCAAAACCCTGTGCGATCAAACCATCTCCGACCACATCGGTATTCACCAGCGCATCGCCCGGGCCGAATTGGTCATGGATCAGCTTCAGCACCCAATACCGCGCATTCGGCTTCCCCGTCTTCCAATTGATCATACTGACGCTGGGGTATTGCGTGGGATACCCCATCAGTTGCGATTCGCCGATCACGTCGATCTGCATCCGCACCAGCCCCAGGTAGACATAGGCATACAAGGCACCGGACAAATTCCAGTAGTCATCGGGGATGATCGCGTTGGGCTCTCCATTATCGCTATTCAATATACTCCCGATCTCGTCAACCGTAGTCTTTGTCGAAGGCGACAACCTTTTACGGATACTCTCGATAAACTTCACTTCTTTCATGAAACCATCCGACTGATCGAAAAAAGTGTACTGCATCACCGAAGAGCCCTGCTGTATCGAGCCGCCGGCATAAAAATGATACGAGATCATATCCAGCGGGGTGCCTGCCTGATGATTCGCCGGGTTGAGAAAGTATTCGAACCACTCAGGTCGATCAGGGTAGGCAAGCGCCATCCCGACAAACTTCGTCTGCGGCGAGACCTTTCGGATCGAGTTAACGACCGCATCATAGATCCGGGTGTATGTTTGGGGCGTATTGTTGTGTTCAAAATCCACCTCGTTCAGCACTTCCCAGTAAGGAACAGAGTAGTGATATCCCGAAGAATGCGCCTTTCCCAGTTCGTCCTTGAATCCCCCTTTCGTGTACCAGCTGTACAACCGCCCATAATAGTCTCCGATCTCCTTTAGCGTCGGATCGCGCGGCTCCGTCCCCTGAGTATAGCCCCACACCGCTGAATCGGGGTTCGCGGGGATCGGCACCGGCTTTTCCGTTTTATACATCCAGGCGGGGATCGTGCTGAAGTTCAGGATCACCGGATGCCCCTTCGTCGCTTCCAAAAAGTCAACAGTCAGCGGATCGATCAGGCCGAAATCCCAATACGTTTGACCATTCGCCGGCGGTCGCAGCTCCGCGACGCCGAGCTTCGGATAGGGGAGCCAGGGGACATACCGGACATAGTCGCAGCCAAGCGCCGCCAACGCGGAATAGGTGGGGTCATGGATCGATGAACTCCGCCGCAGCGGCGGATTCACCACCACCTGTAACGTCGCCACTGACCTGGAAATTAGCTGGGTCTTGCTCCAGTCAACTACCAGGGAATCTTTCTGGGCCTGGCCAAGGGCAGGAATCGAAAGGAAGAATAGCAGCCATCGTTTTTTCATATCCCGAATTTAATGCAAATAACCCTCAATCGTAAAAACACGATTTTAGGTGTTTGCTCCTATCACCCTTTAAGTTTCCCAATAAATCTCTAAAACCCCTGCGGAAAAGATACCGCCATTCCGCACTATCCTTCGCATCTTTGATCCATCAAGAGTGGAATAGTGCATCCAATGTCCGAAGATCAACTAACCTCTGAATCCAACCCTTTTGAACCCCGAAATCCTGATCCGGTACCGTGAAGAACTGAACAACCGCTCGTCTGGCCTCATGCATTCGTTGCATCCGCCACCGCCGTGACCCCGGCGGTTTTTTTATTTTCTACCCCGCCTCTGTCTGGCAGCACCGCGGTCTCCTCATTCCGCCATCGCCCGCCGCAACTGCCGGTCCAACACCGCGTAAAATTCTTCATCCCCCTCACTCGCCCGCCGTCCGAAGACAACAAACGATATCCGTCCATGTCTATCGACAATAGCCGTCAACGGATAGAACGATACTTTTTTCATTTGCTGAATATCCTCCCTTCCAAGCTGAACGATCGTAAAATCGAACCGACGCGAAGCCAGAAAAGCCTCGATCTTCTCCTTCTTATCCCATGTGACCGCCACAAATACAACCGAATCGCTCCGATACGCCCCAACCAGCCTGTTTAACACCGGTATCTCCGCCACACAAGGCTTGCACGCGGTAAACCAAAAATTGAACACGACTACCTTACCCCGCAATTCAGCCGGCCCGATCACCCCGCCATCCAACCTGGCCAATGACGGCACCCCCAAGGAGTCCCCAAAATGACCGAGATACGAAGCGGTGACCCCCGCCGAATCCGAATATCGGAACTTCAACCCGTTATCCTCGATCATCCGCTGCTGCGCAACTGCTCCCAACCCGGCGCAACCAACCAGGGTACCTAAAATCAGCATCTTGCAATAAGTCATTCGCATGATATGGTAAAATAGGAAAGAAAAATTTGAATATATGTAGTCAACTACGTAGTTTTATACACGAATCGTCGCATCATGACAACACAATTCTCCATCCAACCATTGACCAACACCCACTCCGCCCGGGTCATCGACCTGATCCTGCCCATCCAGCAGCAGGAATTCAATGTCCCCATCACCATCGCCTCCCAGCCGGATCTGCTGGACATCGAAACCGCCTATTTCCGCAACGGCGGCCATTTTTGGGGGGCCATCGCCGGCGGGACCCCTGATCCTTCCGGCTTGCAAATCCCACCCGCCGGGCTCCTCGGTACCATCGCCCTTATCTCCATCGGCCACCACGCCGGCGCCCTGAGAAAGATGTTCGTCCGGAAGGAATTCCGCGGAAAAGAGCTCGGCGTCGCCCAACACCTGATGGAGGCCCTCATCGATTATTGCGTCAATAACGACATTCTAACCATCTATTTAGGCACCATCGACAACATGAAAGCGGCACACCGGTTCTACGAACGCAATGGCTTCACGCTGATCGAAAAAGCCAACCTCCCCGACTACTACCCAAACATGCCAACGGACAACATGTATTACTTTCGCACCATCAACAAATTTGCCTTGCCATGAAGACGATCGACGAAGCAGGCATACTGGCGATCGCCACCAGGCTGCAACGCCTCAGCGAAAATCTCCGGAAGGACGGCACGCTGATCTACAAAGCCTATGGCATCGATTTTGAACCAAAATACTTTCCGGTGGTGTTCGTTCTTCACTACAAGCCCCTTCTGAGTATCGTCCAGGTCGCCGAAGAGATCGGCTATAGCCATCCCTCCACAATTTCCCTACTGAAAGACCTGGAGCAAAAAGGCCTTGTCGAATCCAGAAAGCACGAAAACGATGACCGCAGGCGAATGGTCCGGCTGACAGCTAAGGGTAACGCACTAGTAAAAAAGATCCAGCCCATCTGGCAGGTCATGAACCGGGCGCTCAGCGAACTGCTGGCTACCAAACACAATCTATTGACCGCCCTCACCGAAGTGGAGCAGCGACTCGAAGAACAAGGCTTCTACCAACGCGCAAAAAAGGAGATCATCGTCTGAGTTGGCCCCCTCACTTTCCCGCCAGGAATTCCTCCACCAACATCGCCACCACGTCCACATACCCCTTCCCTACCCCCGCATCCACCGCCCCGATCGCCGACCCATGCACGCCCGGCAGGATCACCAGCCGCGCACCCGCGATCATCCGCGCCATCCGCACCGAATGCTCGGGTACGATGACGTCCCGGTCGGACGAAATGATCAGGGCAGGCGCCTTAATGGACCGAAGATCATCATCACTCCAGTCGGGGAAGTCGATCATCCGCTGCTTATCCTTCTGGAACATCGTTAAAAGCTTCGCTGAATCCGGCGTCAGCTTCAGAAATGCATCCCGCAGCACCGCCGGCATGACCTCCAGCGTCGCCTTGGGCATGCTCTCAAAAAAACCCGGTATCAATCCATCCCGCCGATAGGCTCCTGAGATCGGGATGATCCTGTCGACCAGGTCCGGATGCCGGATCGCGATCTGCAGGACCGTACTGCCGCCATTGCTGAAACCCAGGAAATCCGCCTTCCCGATTCGAAGATACCGCATCAGCACGGCCACGTCATCCGCATCCTGCTGAAACGTCTCCGGACCATTCCTCCCGCTCGTTCGGCCATGGCCCTGTGTTTCGAGAGCAATTACCAGGTGATGGGCAGACATTAACGGTAACATGTAGTGGAAGGAAGTTTCAATCGTCGACCCGCCGCCGTGGATCAGGACCAATGGCATCTCTCCGTTCCCATGGATCTCGTAATACATCCGGATGCCGTTGACCGGGGCATATCCCGATCTGTCCTGTGCATTCGCTGAAACCGAAATTACCACTGCAAGAACGACTCCAAATATTTTGGCCCGCATAATAATATTTATTTTAACTCGCATGATCAGTTGTTTTCTAACTGCGCTGCCAGATATCGGCTTAACTTTTCGACATTTTGCTTCAATCCCTCATCCGCCCCGAAGGTCTTCACCACCTGGATGAATTGCTCGGCGGATTCGAACAACATATGCCACGTTAATAGTGTCTGCTCACCCCGCTCCTCGAACCCGATCGTCGCCGTAAACTTCGGTGAGACATGCTCATAGACAATCCTCCGGTGCTTCACCACCTCCAGGAACACGCTTTCATTCTTGTAATCCCTCCCATCCGGTCCATGCATCATCAGATCCCACTTGCCCCCCGGTTTCACCTCCATCCTGGTGATCGTATTCCTAAACCCGTTCGGCCCCCACCACTGCGCAATATGCTCCGGATCAGTAAAGGCCTCCCATACCAGTTCAACCGGCGCGTCCAATAACCGGACCAACTGAAGCTCCCGGTCACTCGTGTCATTTTTTTTGTTTTCCATATCGTTCTTTTTTCAATTTTTTCAAATACACCTCCAAATTATCCAACTTGCTCTCCCAATGCTGCTGATATTGCGCCACCCAATCCGCCACCTCCTCCAGTTTGTTTAGCTGCGGTCTGCAAAACCTGTTCCTCCCCCGCTGCTCCATCCGCACCAGCCCGCAGTCCGCCAATAGCTTCACGTGAAGCGAAATGGCCTGCTGGCTCATGTCGAATCTCGCAGTCAGCGACTTAATGTCCAGCGGCTCCGTCGCAATCATCTGAATGATCGCCCGCCGGGTAGGATCCGCTATCGCCTGATATACATCTCTCCTCGCTTTCATAATATACAAGTAATTGCTTGTGAAATTACGCACAAGTATTCACTTGTGCAAATTTTTTTTCAATCAACCAGGTACCTTTTCCAGTAATCGAACCAATATCACAAAGACTTATACACCATTCCCCCCTTCATTACAAACGCCACCTCTTCCAGCGCCCGGATATCCTTCAGCGGATCCGCCTTCACCGCAATGATATCTGCAAATGCCCCCGGCCTTAACTGCCCGATCCGCGTATTCCCGATCAGATCCGCAGCATTGACCGTCGCCGCCTGGATGGCCTGCATCGGCGTCTGACCGAATTTCACCATATAGTAGAATTGTTTCGCATTCCAGCCATGCGGATAAACCCCTGCATCTGTCCCAAAAGCTATCTTGACCCCGGCCTTCACCGCTCTTTGAAAACTTTCCCGCTGAACCTGGCCCACCAGTTTCTCCTTTTGAATGATCTTATCCGGAAAACCCAGCCGGGCGTATTCAGCCCGGATATAATCGTCATTATAAATATCGGCCACCAGGTATGTTCCACGCTCCTTCATCATCCTGATCGCTTCGTCGTCCAGCATGCTCCCATGCTCCACCGAAGCTACACCCGCCTTTACTGCCATCTTGATCGCGATAGTCCCATGTGCATGCGCAGCGGTCTTCTTTCCCCAAAGCCGCGCTTCATCCACGATCGCGTTCATCTCCTCCTGGGTGAACTGCGGAGCCCCCACGCTCTCCTCTTCACTAAGAACACCGGCGCTCGCGCCAAACTTGATCACATCCGCGCCATATTTAACGTTGAACCGCACCTGCGCGCGAACTCCATCCACTCCATTTGCCACACCACTCAGCTCTTTTGGTCCATCCGTCCATGCGATATAGGGAGAGAACCCATTAATATCTCCATGACTGCCCGTAGACCCGATAAATAAGGTCGCCACAAACATCCGCGGTCCGGGAATATCTCCCCGGTTGATCGCATTCCGCAGTGCCACATCCACCAAACCCCTCGATCCTACATCCCGGCAGGTGGTGAATCCCGCCAGCAACGTCTTCAACGCCCGGTTCGGCGAAGTGATCGCATCATCCACAGGCATCCGCCGGAAAATATCGGCGTAATAGTCGCCGCTTGGCTCCGACGTCAGGTGCGTGTGACAGTCGATCAACCCCGGGAGCACCGTATACGCCGAAAGATCGATCACTTGCGCGGAATCGGGAACAATTATGTCCCGCCCGAGGGCCTTCACCGAATCATGATCGATAAGAATAGTGATATTTTCAAGCACCGTCCCGGTAGCCGGGTCAATCAACCGGCCCGCTTTAATGGCCTTGACAGATCGCTGCGGTCCCCCATCTGCAGTATGGGACTGGCCCTGCCCGCTCAGCCCCAGGAGGCACAGCCAAATGCCGGCTAAAAAGATTCTCATGGTAGTAGGTTTAGTGAGTTCCCTTTAAACGTACGACATACCGGCGAACCGGCAAAAAATCGTGCTCATTCTGCTTTTGGTGATACCTTCGATGCAGCTAACAACGCCGCCATGATCACCGGAGAACAATTTGCAAAATTAGCCCTTTCTTTCCCCGGCACCGAACAGGTCCCCCACTTTGAACGGCTCGGCTTTAAAGTCGCCGGGAAACGTATGTTCTCTACCTACCTCGAAAAAGACAACACGGCAAACGTTTTCTTAACGCCAACGGAACAAGCTGTCTTCTGCAAAATGGACAAATCCATCTATCCCGTCCCCAACAAATGGGGCGAAAAAGGCGCAACCACTTTTGCCCTCAATACCGTTCCGCAACATATCCTCACGGAAGCGCTCCTTTCCGCCTACAACGAAGTGCTCGCATCCGGAAGAACAAAAGCCAAACGCCCCTCGAAATAACCGTCGGCTACTTATCCGGCACAATCACCTTATCCAGCTTTTTCTGTGCGCACAACGCATTGAACCCGGCCACTTCCTTATCCAGCAGCCCGTTCATCCGGCCTTTCAGCGCTTGCCACATAACATCCAGCTCCGCATACCGATCTTTTTGTCCCTGGGTGATATAAGGAATATTAGCATCCATCTCCCCTCTCAGGAAGATATAGTCGGCACTTAGCTTATTGATAAAATTGATCACATCGTCATTACTCTGGGCCTTGTTCTGCACCAGCTCCTCTTCCCATCTCAATAATTTTGCATCGATTTTCTTCCCGCTGTCTACTACTTCCCGCATCCCGGACCTGTCACCCAGCAGCTCTACGACCTCGCTTATTTGCTTCCTTATTTTCCGCATCCGCAATACAGACTCATGGATCTCCCGGATGCCATTCTCCGTTTTGGCCATCCATACCTGTTGTTCGGCATAATCCCCTGCCGTGGCGGCAATCCGCGGATCGGGTACTATCTTAAAAGACACGCTTCTTTCCAGGCCTTCATACTTCCATCGGGCCGTGTAATTTCCCGGCGCCGCTTTTCTTCCGTCATATTCACCCTCGATGAATACTGTCGGCACGCCAGGCAGGGTAGGATAACGCATATTCCAGACAAAGCGGTTCAGCCCGCTCTTAAAGGGCAGAATAGGATCAGGGGAAGGGCCGCCCGGATAATGAACAATAGTGGCATCTTCTTTATTGGAATAATGCCGGACCAGTTTGCCGTCCCCATCCAAAATATCCAGCGTCAGTTTCGCTGCAGAGGCCGTGTCTGGTCTTGATGCAGAGTCCGGCCTTGACGGCAAATGATAATACAGCACTACTCCGGTTGAGGGGTTTGTTCCTGCCACTGCGGCCCGCGGCGTTTCTTCCTCATCGTCTTTCGGTATTCTATCCAGCGAACTGTATCCGGATACGCGATAAGCGTCCCCGGGAGTATATGCAAAGAAGTCATTCGCCGCAAGGGCACCCTTGTATTGACGCAACAAGCCCAGGTCATCGAGGATCCAAAATCCCCGACCCATAGTGGACGCCACCAAATTTCCCTGATGGACCATCAGGTCGGTGACCGGCGTTACCGGGAGATTCAGTTGTAAGGCCTGCCACTGATTGCCGCCGTCATACGAAATATAAAACCCGGTCTCCGTCCCGCAATATAACAGGTCCTTCCGGGTATCGTCCTCCCTGATCGTCCTGGTATAGGCGCCATGGGGGATACCCGTATTGATGCTCTTCCAGTTCTTTCCGTAGTCGGTGGTTTTATACATCGCAGGCGTAAGATCGTTGAACTTATACCGGGTGGTGGCAATATAGGCCGTTGCTTTGTCAAAGGGCGAAACCTCGATGCAATTGACCAGGCACTCCCGCAATCCGGCCGGGGTAACGTTATTCCAGGTCTTTCCTCCATCCCTGGTGAGGCTAACGACGCCATCGTCACTCCCTGTCCAGATCACGCCCTTTTCGAGAGGAGACTCCTCGATATAGGCCAGCGTGCAATAGTTCTCTCCGCCGGCACCTTCATTGGTGTAGGGAACACCGCTCTGGCCCATATGCGCCGTATCATGCCTTGTCAGATCCGGCGAAACCACTTCCCAGGTCCTTCCCATATCGGAAGTCTTGAACAAACGATTCCCTCCATGATAAAAGCTGTGGGGTTCATGCCGGGAGCAGATAATAGGGGCATTCCAGTTGAACCGGTATTTCATATCCTTGGGTTGGACGGACTGGTATTGAATCGGGGAGATCATAATCGGCTTTCCCTCTCCGCTTTCCCGGTCCACTACTTCGATAGTGCCCTGATAGCTTCCACCCATGACATAGCGCGGGCTGTCAGGATCGAAGGCGAGAAACGCGCTTTCGCCGCCGGCCGAATAGGACCAGTTCTTTTCGCCGATACTTCCTCCTGACGTATTGCGGCTGGTGATCATCACCGAAGTATTGTCCTGCTGACCCCCATATAAATGATAGGGAAAGAGATTGTCCGCATTTACGCGATATATCTGAGCGGTAGGCTGATTGTTCTGTGTGCTCCAGGTAGCCCCGTTGTCCAAGGTGATCGCCGCTCCGCCGTCATTGGAGATGATCATATTCCTGTCGTTCCGGGGATTGATCCAAAGTTGATGATAATCGCCATGCGTACCCGATAAATTGGACCAGGTTCTCCCCCCGTCGATCGATTTCAGCCCGGGCGAGTTCAGTACATAGACAATATTTTCGTTCTGAGGATCCGCAAACACCTCGATATAGTACCAGGCCCGTTGAACGAGACGGTGATCGCTGCTTACCCGGTGCCAACTCTTGCCCCCATCGTCGGAGGCGAAGAGGCCGCCTTCTTCCTTTTCGGTATCGCTTTCAATCAGGGCATATACTTTATCGGAGTTGGCGCCGGAAACGGAGATGCTCATCTTTCCCATTTCCTTGGGCAGGCCCTTTTCCATTTTGATCCACGTCTGGCCGCCGTCGACACTTTTGTATAGTCCGCTGCCTTTACCGCCGCTGCGCATCTGCCAGGGCAGGCGCCGGTAATCCCACATGGCCGCATACAAGATCCTGGGGTTGTTCATGTCCATGCTCAGATCGGCACAACCCGTATTTTCATCGATATAGAGGCTCTTCTTCCAGGTCAGGCCGCCATCCGTAGACTGATATACCCCCCTGTCTTCCGTAGCTCCATACATAGCTCCCTGCGCAGCTACATACACGATGTCCGGGTTCTGCGGATGAATGCGGATGGCCGAAATATGCATGGTCAGATCGAGCCCCATCCTTTTCCAGGTCTTACCCGCATCCATGGATTTATATACCCCGTCACCATAAGAGCTCATCACGCCGCGCGGCGCGTGCTCACCCATGCCCACATATACTACATTCGGGTCACTTTCAGCCACAGCCACTGCACCTACCGATCCCGTTCTAAAAAACCCATCCGAAATGTTGATCCAGGTCCATCCGGCATTCTCTGTCTTCCAAACACCTCCGCCTGTGGTACCCATATAATAGACCTGCTGGTTACCCGCCACACCACAGGACGTCACTGACCGGCCCCCCCGGAAAGGACCGACATCTCGCCATTTTAAGGGCTTGAAAAAGGAGTTCAGCGAATCCGGCTTCTTTTGCGCCAGGCCCATCACCGGTAAAGTCAGAATGGAAGTAAATAGCAATAAGTTTCTCATGTTAGTGCGTTTAGTGGTAGATGATGAAGATACTGTAATATTTTGGTCGTCCGCGCTACCCAAAAGGTCATTTGTACCAGGAATCACACCCAATATATTTTAGATTGACTTAACTTTAATCAAAACCTTCGGATATGACCATGAAACGCTCCCTCCTTTTTTCGATCCTGATGTCGCTCCTCATCACTGCAAAGGTTTGCGCCCAGCAAACTCCCGGCTATCGGGTCACCAACACATTTCACATCGTAAGCGGCGGCGGTTACGACTACACGACAGTCGACAGTGGCTCAAACCGTCTCTATTTATCCCATGGTACCCAGGTGAACGTCATCGATAAGGTCACCGGCGATTCGATCGGCGTGATCCCGACGGAGAAAGATGTCCATGGCATCGCGTTGGTGCACGCCCTTGGTAAAGGATATATCACCAACGGCTCGGCAAACAGCGCGCTGGTATTCGACCTGAATACCTTGAAAGTTTTGGGACACGTGCCGACCGGCCAGTTCGCCGATGGCATCCTTTACGACAATTTCTCGAATAAGGTGATCACCTGCAATGGAAGAAGCAAGAATATGACCGTGATAGACCCGGCGACCGACCAGGTAGTGGCTACCATTCAGCTGTCCGGCTGGCCCGAGACTGCCGCAAGCGACGGTAAGGGGCGGATCTATGTAAACAATGCCGAGAAGAGCGAGATGGATGTTATCGACGCGAAGACCTTCCAGGTCATTAACAGCTGGCCCATTGCTCCGGGTAAGGGCGCTTCGGGCCTCGCTATCGACCGCTCGACGATGCGTCTGTTCGCCGGATGTGGCAATAAAATGCTCGTGGTCATGGACGCTACCAATGGCAAGGTGGTCGCGACACTCCCGATCGGCGACGGCTGCGATGCGGTGGGGTTCGACAGAGCACTGCAGACCATCTACTCGTCAAACGGCGATGGTACGCTGACCATCATCAAGGAGCAGTCTGCAAACGAATTCGCCGTTGTAGAAAACCTGAAGACCAAAGAAGGCGCGCGTACAAACGCCGTCGATCAGGTAAGCCATGCGGTTTATCTTCCTACCGGAGAATTTTTGCCAAAACAACCCGGCCAATTCCGCCCCCAGCTAAAACCGGGAACGTTCCAGGTGCTGGTCGTGAAACCCTGACCAATGAGAGCCTCCGAGTTAGTGATAAAAAGTCTGGCAGGAATGCTATTTCTAATGATCTGCATGGGAGCGGCAATTTTTTTGCCGTTCGGAAGCCTTGCATATCCCTTAGCCTGGGTGTATCTGATAATTTTTTTTACCGGCGCTCTTCTGATCACCGTCTATTTGTTTGTATTCGACAAACACCTCTTGCAAAGCAGGCTTGCCGCGGGGCCTCTTGCTGAGCCGACAGCCAGCCAAAAGTTGATTCAGGCGGCAGCAAGCCTCGCATTTATCGGGATCTACTTAATATCGGCACTTGATCATAAATACCTCTGGTCAACCGTCCCTCAGCCGATATGCTTTCTCAGTGATGCATTATGCTTACTCGCATTCGTGTTTTTGTTCTTTGTCTTTAAGCAAAATACCTTTCTAAGTGCGAAGATCGAAGTACAGGATCAACAGCGGGTCATTACCACCGGCCTGTACGCGGTCGTCCGGCACCCTATGTATACCGGAGCATTAATATTAATGCTTTTCACCCCACTCGCATTAGGCTCTTTTTGGGGGCTGATTCCGTCGCTCATCTTAGTGATAATAATTGGGGTTCGGGCTGTTGATGAAGAACACCAATTAAGCGCCGGTCTGGTGGGATACAAAGAGTATTGTTCGAAAGTCAAATACCGCCTCATCCCATTCATCTTCTAATAAAAAGAACGTATGAAACTCCTCTTGTTATCATTCGGCCTGATATGGTCGGCGCTGGCCTTCCCCCAATCTTCCTATGAGCCTTCCGTCCGGAAATTTATCGCCTATGACAGTTCCGTGATCGCGTTTACCCATTGCATCCTGGCAGATGTTATCTCCCTCAAAGCCAGGCCGGACCAAACCGTCATCATAACGAACGGTATCATCTCATCCATCGGAGCGTCCGGCAGCACTCCCTTACCGAAGAACGCATTGGTGATCGATTGTACCGGTAAGTCCCTCCTGCCTGGGTTGGTCCTCATGCACGAACACATGTTTTACCCCGCCATAAGTGTAGATCCTCGTTATATCCATTATAAGCAGTTGCCCGTAACCTTTCCCAAATTATACCTTGCCTGCGGCGCTACCACAATTCGCACGGCGGGTAGCGTAGAACCCTATTCTGATCTGGCTCTGAAAAGAGATATCGACCTGGGCAAGATTGTCGGCCCGTCGATGGATGTTACGGCGCCCTACCTGGAAGGGAAAGGAGGATTTGCTCCTCAGATGCATGAACTAAGCGGTCCGGAAGAAGCGAGGGTCTTCGTCAATTTCTGGGCTGATCAGGGGGCTACATCGTTTAAAGCGTATAACATGCTCGACAGAGCAACGCTAAAAGCAGCTATCGACGCTGCCCACGCTCGCGGACTTAAAATAACGGGACATCTTTGTTCCATTACCTATAGGGAAGCCGCCGATCTTGGTATCGATCAGCTCGAGCACGGTTTCGTCGCCGCTACAGATTTTATACCCGGAAAAAAAGAAGATCAATGTATCATCGTGCCTGACCCTCTCGCTGCTGCAGACCCGGACGGACAGCCCGTGAAAGATCTAATTCACCATTTGATAAGTCATAAGGTCATCCTGACCTCTACCCTCGCCGTGGTGGAGGGATCGACGCCTGCAGATACTGTTTACCGGCCGGAAGTTTTGAACGCCATGGCGCCGGATACTCGCGAGATGTTCCTAAAATATTATTCTCACAACAAAAAGCCCGAAAGAAATAAAACACTGGAAAAAGACATGAAAATGGAGAAGATGTTTGCAGACTCCGGCGGTCTCCTCACCGTAGGCACCGACCCCACGGGAAATGGAACTGTTCTCGCCGGATACGGCAGCCAGCGGGCCATCGAACTCCTCGTGAAGGAAGGGTTTACACCGATCGAAGCAATCCGCGTGGCAACGTATAACGGCGCGAAAGCTTTGGGCCTGGACGACAAGATTGGCTCCATTGAAGTGGGAAAACAGGCCGACCTCGTTATTGTAGATGGAGATATTTCCAGAGACATTGGAAATATCCGCAAAGTGCAATGGGTATTTAGACATGGGATAGGGTTCGATTCAGGGAAGCTTTTCGAAAACGTCAAAGGGCAGGTCGGAAAATTCTAACGGCTGGCTTACGGAATTTTCTGCAAGCCTGCTCATTTCAAATACAACAGCGCGAACTGCTGCTCATGAGATTTGCTGTCGTTCCAAATTTCAATATCAGCGCCGGCGGGAATAAAGAGAAAATCACCCTTCTTTGTAAAGTGTTCATCGTTCACAAGGCCGGCGGCATGTGGCCCTGAAAGCCCAATGACGAGGACGTTGTATACAAATTTTTTGAGGTCGAATCCCACACCCGGGGGAAGTGTGACCCTGAAAGCGTGTACATGTTTCTCGTCGAATAACGATTGGCAATAGGGAGGCGTAAAGTTAATGTTGACCGATGAAGACGGTTCGTGCAACAGTTCGATGTCCATAACATGGAATTCCACGGTATCTTCATTCCAGACCCGGTGAATACGCGGAGTGTCGTAAAAACCTTCGAACCAGATGTTGCCCTCGGTGAGGGAGATCTGATGAGGTTCGATAAGCACCTGGGAGCCGGTCTTTGTCTTGCTAAGCACCAGAAACACCGAAGGGGTCGAGTGTTTGTGCATCAAGCTGGTATCGTGGGGTGGGATATGAACGTCGAGCACCCGGACCCACTCGTTTTCCAGCACTTTATGGTGTCTTGGCTCCTGGCTCACCTGAATTTGGGCATAGCCACTGGTCGCGAACCCGATAAGCCCGGGAATCAGAAAGGATAGTTTGCGCATCCTGTAATTTAAAGAAATTATGGCTTTACGGCTATGGAAAAACCATGCAGCCGCATCAATGTAACTATTTATCCTACCAACCGTCATCACTATCATGCTGCGAAATTACCTGACTATTGCCATGCGCCATTTGCGCCACAACAGGGTGTTTTCCTTCCTCAACGTCATGGGCCTCGCCATCGGTCTGGCCTGCTGTATCCTGATCTCGTTGTACGTCTGGAGCGAGCTCCACTACGATACCTATCCGGTGAACGCCGACAACATCTACCGGGTCGAAATCAACCTCCTGGCGAACAACGGAATGGAGACCTACCCCAGCGTGGATGTCGCGGTTGGCCAGGGAATGGCCAATGTCTTCCCGCAGATCAAGGCCTTCACCCGCTTTTATCCCGTGGGGATGGGTTACTGGAGCTATGGCAACAAAGTGTTTAAGGAAGATCGTAAGATGGCAATGGCTGACCCCAATTTTCTCACCTTTTTCTCGATTCATCTGACGGACGGAGATGCCGCAACCGCATTGACCGGGCCAGACTGCATCGTAATCAGCAGGGACTTCGCGAAGAAGTTCTTTGGTCAGGAAGAACCGGTAGGCAAACAGCTCAAGTCCGGGACCATTCTTCTCAAAGTAACCGGTGTCATGGACGATATGCCCGACGAATCCCATTTCCATTATGACGCCTTTATCGGCATGCCCGAAGCGCTCCGAACCGGCCGAAATACCTGGAGTAACACCGATTACTGGACGTACCTCCTGCTCGATAAAGGTGCTGATCCCAAAAAGATCGAGGCCGGCATGCCCGCCCTCGTCGCAAAATATGTGGTACCGGAAGTCCAGCACGATATGGCGGTCAGCCGGGCCGAAGCCCAAAAATCCGTAAATACTTTCCGATTCATCCTTCAGCCGCTTCGAGATATCCACCTCCATGCCAACAGCAAATACGAATTGGAGCACAATGGCGATATCCAGTATGCATATATTTTCAGCGCCCTCGCCGTCTTTATCCTGCTGCTGGCCTGTGTCAATTTCACCAATCTCTCAACCGCTATTGCTTCCAAAAGAGGCAAAGAGGTAGGCATCCGGAAAGTGATGGGTTCATTGAAAGGACACCTTGTAGCCCAATTCCTCACCGAAGCCACCTTGCTCAGTCTTCTCGCCCTCCTGGTGGCGATCGGCCTGGTGGTGACTTTGCTACCCTATTTTAACCAGCTGTCCGGCAAACATTTTTCCTGGCGGTCCCTCGTCGACTACCGGCCCCTCGCCGCCTTGATACTCCTGGCCCTGGTGACAGGCATCTGCGCGGGCGGCTATCCCGCCTTCTTCCTGTCCTCCTTCAATGTGATCCGCGTGCTGAAGGGTGTCCTTTCTCCAGCCAATGGTAAAAGCGCCCCGCTCCGCAGCGGCCTGGTCGTTTTCCAGTTTTTCGTCTCCACGTCACTGATCATTGCCACCCTTATCATTTACCGGCAGCTGCATTACATGCAGGACCGGAAGCTGTGGTATGACAAAGATCAGGTCATTTATTTGCAAGACACCTATACGCTCGGCAACCTGGATACCCGCCGGGCGTTTCGCCAGCAGTTGCTGGAAGATAACAGGGTAGTTAATGCCAGCCTCGGCGATTTTATCCCCGGAAGTGGAGATATGGCAGGGACGCTGATATATCCTAAGGACAAACAAACGAACGGCAACGACATGACGATCCCCGCCGGCATTTATTGGATCGACTGTGACTATATCCCTACGCTGGGGATGAAGATCATTCGGGGAAGGAATTTTTCCCCTGATTTCCCCTCCGACTCCGGCGGGGCAATCATTAACGAAGCGGCCGTCCGCGACCTGGGCTGGACCGGCATCGACCCGATCGGCAAGACCATTATCGGCTCCCAGCGCGAATATAAAGTAGTTGGAGTAGTCGCCGATTTCAACTACGTCTCCTTAAAGCAGAAGATCGCCCCGCTGATGATGACGCTCTCAAGTTGGCCCGGCGCCGGGATGATCATCAAGGTAAAGACCCGCAACATGATCGGATTCCTGAAAGACCTCCAAGCACGTTGGCGGGCATTGAATCCCCAAACCCCATTTTCTTACTATTTCCTCGACGACAAATTCGCCGCACTTTATTCCGGCGAGCACAAAACAGCCGAATTGTTCGGCTTGTTCGCCCTCCTGGCGATCGTCATCGCCTGTCTGGGCCTTTTCGGCCTCGCCGCTTTCAGCGCCGAGCAGCGCGCCAAAGAGATCGGCATCCGCAAGGTCCTTGGCGCCTCCATCCAACAAGTTCTGGTACTGGTAACCAAAGAATTTCTGGTCCTCGTCGGCATCGCGTTCCTCCTGGCCATTCCCGTCACCTGGTGGGCCATGCACAGCTGGCTGCAGGATTTCGCCTACCGAACTTCCGTCTCCGCCTGGATCTTCATTGTGGCAGGCTCCGCAACCGCCCTGATCGCCCTGCTTACCGTCAGCTCCCGCGCCCTGGGAGCGGCATTAGCCAACCCGGTCAAAGTGTTGCGCAGCGAATGAGCGCGAAGGATGCTGAACTACGTGCAGGAAAATATTTCTGAACGTTGGCGACCTTGATGGAAGACGAATCGAAGATCAGGGCCGGAATTTTGGACCACCGTCTTTAGCTTCCTTAATGTTAAGCGGACTGGTCCCCAGGACTTTGCCCTGTAACGCAGCCATTGCCTGTTTCGCCTGATCCTCCTGGCTCATCTCGACGATTCCTTTACCCTTGCTCAGGCCTGAGAGCGGGTCGATGATGATTTTGGTATAATCTACCCAACCAAACGGGTTAAAAAGCCGTTGAAGATCAAACTTGTCGAAATGTCGCGGAAGGCCGGATATTGTCATTCGCATAGGACAAATATATACTGAAAATTCCAATGCCGTCCTCCGGAGGGGTATAGCATTTATTTGATCTTATTTCCCGTAACCGACTGCCCGTTTTGATGAAGGATCAGTTTTTCCACCTTGTTATCGGGCCCTTTCATAAATTCAATCTGGGCGTCGATGACCTTCAGGAAGAAGAAATCTTCCTTTTCCGCGAACAATTCGACCTTGCCCTGGCCGGTGGCCTGGCTCATGAGGCTGCCGTTTTCCACCGAGATCGTCAGGATAAATCCCGGGGCCAGTTGGTATTCGCCTACATATTTCTGCAACAGGGAGGTGTCCAGGTGGATGGCGGTTCTTCCATGCGGGATATCGTATGGCTTCCCGTCCAGGAGGGCGTTGATTTCCCCGGCCATTTGTCCCGGAGGGGCCTGAGAGGGGTGGTTATCGAGTATAATCACACAGGTTTGGTCTTCAGGCACCCTCAGTATGAAGGATACAAAACCTGGTATCCCGCCGCCGTGTTCCACGATCTTTTTGCCGAAGGCAGAGTCTATCGACCAGCCAAAGCCGTAGTTTGACAAATGGGGCGTAAATGCCTTTTGCAGGGAGGTCTGGCTGATGATGACGCCGGTATACAGCGCGCGGTCCCATTTGTACAGGTCTCCCAGGGTGGTATAAATAGCGCCGGCGGCGAATGACACGGAAGAATCGACGATGGGCGCCGGTTGACCGGTTCCGGCGGGCATATAGCCGATGGCCTTATCCACACTAACCAGGTCGGTGAAATCAAAGCCGGAATGGTCCATGTGTAAAGGTTGAAAAATGTTCTCCCGCACGACCCGGAAATAGGATTTACCGGTCACTCTTTCTATGATGTACCCCAACAAAATATAGCCGGAATTGCTGTAATTGAATTTATCTCCCGGGTGAAAATCCAATGGTTTGTTTTTAAACAGGGCGATCAGGCTTGTCCGGCTGATGGGCGTAAAAGCCGATTTTCTCATAAAGGCGGTGTCGTTCGTATAGTTGTATACACCTGACGTATGGGTCAGCAAATGTTCAATAGTGATTTGGTCCCCGTCAGGATAATCTGGAATATATTTTGACAATTTGTCCTGCAGGGACAAGCGCTTTTTTTCCTCCAATTGCAGGATAATAGCGGAAGTAAACTGCTTGGTGATGGAACCGATCTGGAAAATGGTGCTGCCGTCATTCCAGGTATTTTCCTTTTTGTCTTTGTACCCATACCCCTTTTCAAAAATGACAGTTCCGCCCCTGGCTACCAATACCGAACCGTTGAACGATTTTTGTTTTTCAAAGGCCGTCATCAAAGTATCAATTTTTTGGGATAGGCTTTGGGCGATGGAAGGAATGGCGCTGGAAATGATCCAGGCAAGAACAAGGTATTTTTTCATAAAAGACTTTATTGTAATACAATATAGGCAGTAATTCTTTACATTCAGCCCAAAATTCACCCACTATGGTCAGTAAGCTGAATTGGGATTCAGTTCCAGCCGAAACAGTAAATCCTTCTATGTCGCGCCAGATCATCTCAGGAGATAAACTCATGATCGCAAGGATCAAATTCAAGGGGGGATTTATTGTCCCATTACATTCCCACGTGCACGAGCAGGTAACGCAGGTCATTTCCGGAAGAATGCGTTTTTGGTTTGGAGAAAACAAGGAACAAACCATGGAATTGGGGCCGGGGGACGTAATTGTCATTGCTTCAAACCTGCCGCATGAAGCGCTGATGATCGGCGATGTAGAAGAGATTGACACCTGGGCTCCACCCCGCCAGGACTGGTTAGATAAAACAGATGCCTACCTTAGACAACAGTGATTGTCCAGGCAGGCACCAGCATCTTCGATGTTATTTCAACGACTTATAGGTAAATTTCTGTCCCCCCAGGGAAGCCTCCAGCATCAATCCACCCTTTTCCTGAGAAAATACAGATACCCCATTTCTATAATCCGTATTGGCAGCTGCACCGGCTTTGACCGCTACGGCTGAAACTTGTTCGCTAAATTCAAACTTATTATCCATGAAGCGATCCAACGCACCCTTGTCTTTAAAGAAGATAATCTCCCGGTATGCCTGTCCGCCCGCCTGTGCGCCCACGGTTACCTGAACCATCTGCGCCGTACCAACCGGCACTCCATTTTGATATACCGTTCCCTTCCCCGCAGCTCCGCCTACACCTACGCCACCTTTCCCCACATTGGGGAATATTACGTAGCCGGCGGAATTTTTAAATAGATTTTCCATGGATGGATCTGATTTTCGAAGGTCAGCCTTGGCAACTTTACTGTCAGTGATTATTCTCTCTTGAGATTCATCCTGTGCCATTACAATCCGGGGTAAAAACAGGCCTGACAATATCATCAGAAATATTACCCGCCTAAAGGAGTTTGACTTTTTCATAACTAATAAATTTTAAGTTAGCAAGAGTGAGTATGCGATGTAAGCGATGCAAAAGCCCTGCCACGGGGAACAAGAACGTCGACCAAACAAAATCAACGCCATATATATTTCGCATATTTCACATGTGATAAATGGACCCACAGCCGGACGATTCAGCCAATATTTTT
>DASZJO010000016.1:0-23577 GCA_035948015.1 Puia sp. | reverse complement strand
GTCGTAAATCCCGTCAACAACCCGGGTTCCGGCAAATATCTGTCCTGGCCGGTGGGCATGGTCCTCGACTCCACTACAGGTGCGATCGACCTGACCGCCAGTGAGACCGGGATGAAATACATTATTGGCTTTGTCGCGAGCGGAACTACCGACACCTGTCGCAGTTACCTCACTATCGGCGGGGCCGCCTATTCCGACAGCGTCCACGTGCTGAGCCTGGGAGAAACCACCGCGGTGCCCTATTTTGAAGCGAATCCGACCGACCTGAACCTGTGTCAGACCAGCAATGCATGTCACTTCGACGTCACCGGCTCCGCCGCCAAGATGAAGGTGATCGTGAACAAGAGCACGGGTGTGATCGACCTGCAAAAGACATTGAACGGTACCGGCCTTCTTGGTATATTGGGCGGCGCCTTCGGCATCCTGCCGGTCAACGGCCAGAGCGTCACGACCGATATTTACTATAAGATCGGGGACGACCCGAGTAACAATGCCTTGCAGAAGATTTCAGTACAGTTGGTCTATTACGACAATACGTCGCTGATCAATGGTGGCCTTCTGGGCCTTGTCGTTACCAAGCTGGACAACCTGGTCAGCGGGAACCCGATCAGTACGACGAGCAACCCCCGGCCGCCGCTGGTAGTTATCGTCCGACACAATTAACGCGTTGCCAGGGCCGTTGTAGTGGGCATGGTTAGGAGGTGTCTGATAGCGGCCCTTTTTATGGGTCTCACTTTCCTCTTTGGCAATTCCGGCGATCCTGTCAGCCGGATTGCCGTTTTATACCATCGGGCGGACAGCCTGTTCCAGTTGGAAAATAATACCCCCTTCACCGACAGCATGGCGCTGGGAGGATTTGAAAGGGTAATTGCCGACCTGGCGGGTGCGCCGCAAAGCAGGGGGAAAGATACCCTGCTCTTCCAATCCTGGCTTAAGGAGGGGATCCTGCTCGATTCCAAATATAATTTCTCCGGCGCCAAAACAGCCTATTGCCAGGCCCGCCGCTACCACCTGCAAGATGATTCCCTCACATTTGTGCTGCATGTCTATACCGGGACGAGCTACTATAACCTCAATGATTTCGATTCCGCACGCTATTTTCTTTTGGATGCCGAGACCCGGTCCGGCCACTATGCCGACCCGGCCGACAATGTCCGGCTCTACAATACCCTGGGCGTACTTTATTTTGATAACGGTAACTACGAGCAGGGCAAAAATTACTTCAGCCGCGCTCTCGGGATCGTCAGGGACCGTAAGCCCTTCGATACCGCCTCTGCCGTAAGCCTGCAAACCAATATCGCTACCTGCTATTACCACCTCGGATCCTTCAAACAGTCGCTCGATATCTACCGCCAGGTCCTGGCCTTGCATCAGGCCGACGACCCTGTTTGGCTAAACATGGGAATGGCCTATGAGTCGCTGGAAAAGTACCGGGAGGCGCTGAATTGCTTTAAAAAAGTGGCCTCGAAAAATATCCCCGGAGTCCTTAACGAAATGGGATATGCGCTCTGGCAGCTCCGCAGACCCGATTCCGCAGCCCTATATCTCGACCGGCTGCACGTGCTTGTCGCCGGGGCGCCGGGCGCGGTGGCCCAGAGGGTCAACGAGATCGACCTGGGAACGAACGATCTTTACCGCGCCGACCTGCTCGCAGGAAATGGCGACTATCTGTCCGCATTGCAGCAATTGCAGAAGGCGATCATCATTTTTTCGCCTCGCTTCACCAATTCGGATATCCTGGCCAATCCGGCCAATTTTACGGGCTCGTTCGCTTCCTACCGGCTATTCGACGCCCTCTTTAAAAAAGCGGTACTGCTGGAGCGCCTGTATCGGTCGCAGCCGCAGGAACAATGGCTGGTCGCCGCGTATGACGCTTACAGGGCAAGTCTTACGATCCTCCGCTACATCGAAAAAAGCTATGACACCGACGATGCCAAGCTTTTCCTGAAGAAACGCAACGGGGCCGTTTACCAGGGCGCTTTGTCGGTTTGCCTGGAATTGTACCGGCGACATCCGGACAAAGATTACCTGGAACAGGCCTTTCAGATCAGCGAACGGAACAAGGCTTCCGTGATTTCCGCCAACCTGCGGGAAAGAAGCTTCAACGGGCTGCCCGGGAACGGTTCACTGCAAAAGGAAGAGGGCATCAAATATAATATTGGCCGGCTGGATGTCAAGCTGCAGCAGACATCGGATAAGTCCACGATGGAACAGATCTCGCGGGAGAAGGCCGGATATGAGATCGCGCTGGCGCAGTTGCAGCAAGAGCTGGAGCAGAATGGGAGCTATTACCAGCTGAAATATGAGGACACCGTCCCGGGTATAACCGCATTGCAGGCGAAGCTGGAACCGAATCAGGCGCTGATCAGCTGTTGCCTGACCACGGATGCCCTGCATCTCTTCCTGCTCACCCGATCATCCTTTGCCTATACCCGCATCGATTCGCTGGCCGAATTGAAAAAAGACGTGGGGGATTGGCTGGAGCTGCTGAAAACAGTGGGGAACGGACGGAAATTCAAAGGGGGGCCCCTGGGCGACCGCTTATGTCAGTTGCTCATCCGGCCGATCAGGACCCTGATCCCCGATAAGGACGAATGGATCGTCGTCCCTGACGGATTCCTGTATTTCCTGCCCTTCGAATCCCTGCCATCGGACGCCGGCGCAGAGCCGTTGCTGGAGACCACGACGATCAGCTATCAATTGGCGCCCGGGCTGATCCTAACGCCGGAACCCCGGACTGATCAGGAGGCCCCGGAGGCCGGGGTATTGGCCTTCGCACCCTTCACCGGGGACAAGTTCCTGACCACGGGTTCCTACCGTTTTCCCCCGCTACCAGCCTCGGGGGAAGAGATCGCGGGGCTGCCGGGCGCCCGGTACAGCGGGCTACAGGCAACTAAAACCTTGTTCCTTAAAGAGCTGAACCGCTATCCGGTCGTGCATCTGGCCACTCATGCCGTGTCATCTGCCGACAACGCGGCGGGCTCATTCATCGCCTTCTATCCGCACAAGGATACTCCCATTGAAGACTGCCTGTTCCTGGAGGAACTATACGGGCTGAATATGAATAAGACAAAGCTGGTCGTCATCAGCGCCTGCGAAACCGGGCAAGGGGAGTTGGTTAGCAATGAAGGGGTCATATCGCTGGCGCGCGCATTTGCATACGCCGGCTGCGGCAGCTCGATTAGCAGCCTCTGGAAAGCCGATGACCAGGCTACTTCCTTTATCCTCCGGCGCTTCTATGTTTATCTGCAAAAGGGGTATAAAAAATCTATTGCGTTGAGACGTGCCAAACTGGACTACCTGGCCAGCGGCACCGTGAACAAAAGTCCTGCTTATTGGTCGCATCTCGTGCTCATCGGGGATACGGCGCCGTTATATCCGCCGGGTCTTTCCTGGTGGTGGGCGCTGCTGCTGGCGCCTGTTGCGGGAGGGGTGTGGTGGATAGTGCGCAGGGGCCAAAAAAGAAGAGAAAGCCGATGACCGAACGGCTTTCTCCATTTACTGCTAGTGCGTGTAACATCGGGTTTGCCACTGGCAAACCCTCGTTCTCAACCTTCGCTTTGCTCGGTTGTGGTTATGGTGTAATCTATTGGTAAAGTCTATTTCAATTCCTTGTAAGCCGCGATCCGCAGGTCGAGGCTGGACATTTTGACTACAACATCGTGATACAGATGGGTCTTGTCGGCGCGGATCTTATCCAGGAGGGGCATCGCTTCCTTTACGTCATTTCGTGCCAGCCAGGCCATCGCGAGATAAAACTCGGCTTCGTCCTCAAAATAATCGGAGCCTGAAAGGTTGTTGGCCGCCATGACCTGTTGAAACATACCGATGGCTTCATCGTATTTCTTAGCCTCCATATCAGCCATTCCTTCGAGGAAATAGCTTTTGTTGTCCTTTACTTTCTTTTTTCTGAACGCGTCATCCACTCCGGACCAGTTCCTGGCCTTATAGGCTTCTTCCATCTCATCCTGCGCAACGGTGGCGCCACGGCTCGTATTCAGGTCATAACCGCTGTAATAGGACGAATACATGCCGGTGGAGCTGGTCACGGTATATTTATAGATCGCGGCGGAAGCGCCGATTACCAGGATCACCGCTGCTGCCCGGAGAGCAACCCGCGAGATCGAGCGGACGATCGCGCCGCCCTGATGAACTTCGGCTACCGGTGCGGCATCCGAACGGTGCGAATACCATGCTGTTTTTACCGTGCTGACCTGCTCGTACAATGCGGCCTGCTCGACGGCATCCACGGCCAGGCGAAGCTGTTTCCACTCCTGGCTGGTTTCAGGATCGGCGGCGATCCGCGTGTCCAGGTCGGCAGAACCCTGGCCAAGATGGGTGCTGTCAAGATGATCGATCAATTGCTCGCGGTTCAGTACCATAGGGATAGTCATTTAGATAATTCATTCAATTGTCCTGCAATCGAAGGATGGTTTTTCATCATATCGGTCAATTGCTGCAGACACTTGTATTTCTTATTGCGTACTACCTGTTCATTTTCATAAGGCAGGAAGTTAAGCATCTCTTTCATAGACAGATTTTCGTAGTAGAACAGCGTCAACAACTTTCTGCATGGTTCGCCCAGCTTTAAGACCAGGTCGCGCAGCTGTCGCTTCTTTTCCGATTCGTCGATCCATTCGTTGATCCCGTCGTCCATCTGCGGTCGGCCGGCTTCGAATCGCTGCTCACGGAAATCGGTCCGTAATCGCTTCTTTTGCTCGTTGCGCCAGATGTTCCTTGCTACTGACACCAGGAAGGTTTTTATACTGGCCTCCATCCTGAATTTGTCCTTTTGGACAATATTGATAAAGGCAATCACCGTTTCCTGGAATACGTCGTCAGTATCCTGTTTACTGGCGCCATAGTTGATTAAAAAAGAGCTGACAAGGTCGGAGTATTGCCGATAGAGCGAGAGGATGGCGTCATTGAGTTGCGTTTTGTCGCTGATCGCCAGTATCAATTCACTGTCGGTAAAATTTCCTTCGACTTTCATATAATAGTAGGTTCTGAAGCAGGGGATGTAACCAGGAATTCCGGATTTTAAAGATTACCCTGACCTTAGAACGATAATTGAAGCGATTCAATTGTATAACACGCAGTTAGGGAGATTAAAAATCGCGGTCCCAAAAGACCAGAATAGTGGTTTCTGGGTAGTTTTTGGCGTTAATAATAGTCGAGCAGCAGTTCTGTCATATCAGCCCGCTGCCATCGGGCAGCCCAGCCAAGGGGGGTGGACGAGAATTCCGGTTCGATCGCATTGGGGTTGGCGCCGTGGTCAAGGAGCCATTTGGCTGCGTGAACGGTACCCATGGCCACGACGATGTGCAGGGCGGTCATGCCCAGACCGTTGGTCCCATTGACGGGGACACCGTTTTCCAGCAGCAGTTCAGCCATGGCCCATCTAGGCTCCTCATACCTGAGGGTATGCATAAGCGGGGTGAACCAGCAGGCGAAGGGCATAAAACCGTTGGGATCGCCGCCGGCTTTCAGCAGGAGTTGGGTAATGTCCATCCGGTCGTGGTGGATGGATTCATAAAGACCGTCGGTGGCCCAGCCGGGATGATCGGCGACAACTCGGCGTACATGTTCGATGTCAGGAGTGTAACCACAAGCGATCTCGAAGTCGTAACGGCGTTGTTCTTCTGCGGTGAAGGGTCGTTTGCTCGGCCATTGATAGGGCGGTGCGGCGGCCATAGCTCGTTCGAGCAAAGCGATCATATCGGCCCTACGCCGGTATCTGGCCTTTGCCAGCGGGGTCTCATCGCCAAGCCTGCTCCATCCCGGTGCGGCGGGATGCGCGCCGCTTCGCAGCAGAAGCTCCACCATGGGCAGGCTGCCGCCCCTGACGGCATAGTGGAGGGGCTCATAATAGGCGTATTGCGCTTTTACCAACGCGGGATCGTCGACAAGCATGTGCCTGACCGATTCGAGGTCGCCGGTATATGCGGCGCTCAACAGGGGCCAGGTGTCTGCGCCCCAGATGGCATCGTCAAAATAAAAAGGCTTTGGCAGCATGGTTTCAAACGGTCTGTTTAAAGGTAGGAAAAAGGGTATAAATTACACGAATGAAAAAACGATCCCGATGCGGTGGTCGTGATCACAAAAATTTAAGCAGCTGTTGAAAAGATAACTTTTAAACCACCATAATATGAAGAAGATCTGCGTTATCTATCTCTTGCTGGCCGGGCTGACGGCCGGAGCCCAGCAAACAAAGGCTCCCCAGACCCTTCGGGGCGTCCTGCTCGAACAATTCCGCCAGACCTGGGTCGATGAAGACTGGTATGTGCCGGTGATGAGGGCGTTGGGCGGGGTGACGGCGAAACAGGCCGTTTGGAAGCCTGCCGACTCCTCCCATTCGGTCGGTGAACTGGCCTATCATATCTGGTATTGGAACAAGGAAAGCCTGGACAAGTTCTATGGTCGAAAACCCGCCGCTTTTTCCGGCAATAACAATGAAACCTTTACTGCTTTTACCGAAGATGCCTGGCAAAAGGTGGTGGCGCAATTGAATGATGTGATGAAAGAATGGGAGGACGCCATCAAGACGGCGGACGATGCAAAACTAAAGGAATGGGCTTCCGTGATCGACCATATAAACACGCATACGGCCTATCATACTGGACAGATCCTCTACGTACTGAAGTTACAGGGCGTCTGGGATCCCAATAAGGGTGTGAAGTAATAGCCGGTCGTCCACTCCCGAAAAGAGTGTCGATTAAAATTTTCAGGAAATTTTCACGAAAAAATTTGGAGTAACTAAAAAATTAGTTATACATTTACATGACTAAAAACTTAGTTATTCAATGAAACCATTGACGAAAGCGGAAGAGCAGGTCATGCTTGTACTTTGGAAGCTGGAAAAAGGATTCCTCAAAGACATCGTTGACGCCACTCCCGAGCCCAGGCCGCATCCCAACACCATCGCTACCTTGCTGAAAATACTGGTGGAGAAAGGTTTCGTAGAGTACGACGTACAAGGCCGCAATAATTGTTATCGCTCCCTGATCAGTAAAGCGGAATATGGAAAGACCAGCGCCAACCAACTCGTGAAAGGCTATTTCGAAGGTTCAGCCGCGAAACTGGTGTCGCAGTTTGTAAGCGATAAAACCTTAAGCCTGCAGGAGCTCGAAGCACTGCTGCGGCAGATCCGAACCGCCAAAAAATCCAAATCATGAATGAAGTCGTTGTAGTCGCCGCCCTTTATCTCACGAAAGTCTTTTTGGTTTCCGCGTTGCTATTCACGTATTACCGGCTATTCCTGCGGAACAAGCTTTTTCATCAATATAACCGCTATTATCTTCTGGGCGCCACCTTGACCTCCCTGGTCCTGCCCCTGGTCCATTTACCCATCCCCGCAACATTTCCGCTGATGGGGCGCACGCCGGCCCTTGGCTACGCGCTGCATGTGATCGTTCCGGGCGACTGGAAGGAACCGGGAGAGGCGGTCCATCCCGTAGTTTCCATATGGTCATGGCGGAGCGCGGGCATACTGCTTACGGGAGTTTATGCTGCGGCGATCATGATCCTGCTGAGCGCCTTTATCCGCCAGCTATGGCATATCCGGCAGTTGCCCAAAAAGTATCCCCGGGAAAAGCTGGGCCGGATCGACCTTTTCATGACGCGGGAACCGGGCACCCCTTTCTCATTTCTTAACCGGCTTTTCTGGAATGAAGAGATAGCAATCGATAGCGCCCGCGGCCGGCAGATCTTTCTTCACGAATGGTATCATATCCGGCAGCGACATACGCTTGACCTGCTCTGGCTGAAGGCAGTGCGGGCCATTTTCTGGGTCAATCCCTTTTTTTACCTCATCTACGGCGAGATCCGGACCATTCATGAATTCCTTGCAGACCGCTACGCCGTCGAAGGTGGCGACCGGTATGAATATGCGGAACTGCTGGTCTGGCACAGCGTAGACTCCCGGCCGCTCTCCATTTTGCATCCATTTTTCCAATCATCCATAAAACGTCGTATTACTATGCTCACTCAAGTTCATTCCACCCGACCCGGCTACTGGAGCCGGATGATGGTCCTTCCCATGACCTTCCTGTTACTTTGCGCTTTTGCCGTCAAAAAGCATGGCGCTGAAACTTACCGCAGCCCCGGACCTTTCACGGTTGTGATCGATGCCGGTCATGGCGGCTCCGACAATGGGACGGTAGCGGGAGATGCCAGAGAGAAAGACATCAACCTGGCCCTGGCCCTAAAAGTGAAGGCCCTGGCTCCGGAGTATCACATCAATGTTTTATTGACCCGGGAAACCGATGAACTGGCCGGCGGGAAAAGCGATATTCACGCTTCGCTGGAATACCGGGTCGAAATGGCGAAAGAGAACAAGGCCGACCTGTTCGTCTCGTTGCATGTCGACAATTCTGCCGGTGGCCCGCGGCGACATGGATTTGGGGTGTTCGTTTCCCCGGACAACGCACACTTCGCCGAATGTCAGAAGCTCGGATCGGCGCTGCTCGATGCAGTGAGACCCACCTATGCCGCAGATCAACTTCTCCACCAGCCTACCCAGGGTGTCTACATCCTGCGTCAAACGCCGATGCCCGCGGTGCTGCTGGAATGCGGCTTTATCGACAACCCGACCGACCTTGCGTTTATCCGTGACGGTCGGAACCAGGAAAAGGTAGCCAGGGACATCCTGCAGGGTATCCAGCATTACCAGCAGACACAGGCCGCCCTGTAAGGCCATCTCCGCCCCAGCCCCTAAATAGCCGTAAAGATCACCTTCCCCTTTTGTCCGGCCGCGCCGTCAAAACCGCTGCGACCGGACATTCCATCTGAACCATTATTACCCGATGGATTGCCGCTGCCGCCCGCTCCGCCGCTGCCCCCCTTCCCTCCCCTGCCGCCGGACCCGCCATTGCCCGGAATGCTGGCGGCCTTGATCAGGGCCAGGTAGGGCGCGACTGCCGGAGTATAACGGATAAATATATTCCCGCCGTTACCGCCGTTTCCGCCATCTTCTCCATCCTCACCGTTGCCGCCCGGACTACCGTCGCCACCGGGACCCTCAGTCGTATTGGTAGTCGTTGAGGTCGTACCGTCCGGGTTGGTAGTGGTTTCCACGTCGACGCTTACCGCTCCATCGGAGCCCGGTGTGCCCGGGAGACCGTCAAAGCCGTCGCGTCCTTCGGACCCGTCGCCGCCCTTGCTGGAGATTGTGATGGAACCGCCGTTCGTATTGACGCGATAGTGATATGTCTTTCTTGCAATGCTGTCGATGACATCGATCCGGAGCAATTTAGCCTGGATAAGGCTATCGTTGTAAACGTCCGCATCGACGCGGAGATCATGACCGCCGCCGGCGGCAGCTACCTTGCACTGGTAGGCAGCCACATAGTCCAGGACGATGTGCAGCGTGTCGCGGATCGCGCTGTCTTTGGCCAGCACCGCCGTTAGCCCGACCTGGTCATTCCTGATCTTTTCCGGATCGACTTCAATCGTCAGATCGCCTTTTGATTTGGAGAGATGGGTGCCGTCGAAGGCAAACACAAAACCTTTCAATTGCTTTTTCTTCGAAGCCCAGCGATCGGCAAATTGGTGGTTGTCGTACCAGGTCCGGATCCCAAACTGGACATGGTCCCCCGGCGCCCGGCCGATATTGCCCGTGGTGAGGATGGAAATGCTGTCCTCATAGTCGTATGAGATCTTCTTTGTCAGCAGCCATTTATCCTTGCCGCCGAGGAACCACTTTCGGGTATAAACGCTGACCACCAGGGAATCGTCTTTCAGATATTGGTTGGATTTAGCGATCTTGATCTTCCCGTTTGAGAAACTGCCGCCCTGCACTTCCACTTTGTATTTGCTCCAGCCCTGGTCGCCTTGCAGGTAACCTTTTGTTTTCGCCGAATCTCCTTTACTTGTCCGGGTGAGAATCCCAATGGGTATGGACTGACCGGGGATACGAAGGACCTTATGGTCATATCGGATTCGATATTGGGTGATGACGGAGTCTTTTTTTCCGGCGGAAGTAATGGATGCGGCGGCCGGCGGCGGGTTGTGGGGTGCGGCAGTAAGCATCACTGCCAGGTAGAGTGCGTTCATAGATTGATCGAGTTTAATGGTAGTCTGACCTGCAGCGCCGGACGAAGTAAAAAGGCCGGGTGACCAAAAGGATAAGCGGCAATCAAGCTGGAAATTTCGGTGAAAAATAGCCGGATTCTTCGGATTTATTGCAACATTTGGAAGACCATCCGGTCTAATCTCTCCAGTGAGCCAACAACTAAAGCATATGCTGAGCGACAGGCAGCTCGTCGACCTGGTTTTGGGAGGCGATATGCATGCCTTCAGCAGCCTTGTCGAAAGCACCGAAGGACTGGTGGCTCAGATCGTTTACAAGCTGATCCCGCATGAGGAAGATCGCAAGGACATCGCACAGGACATTTATTTGAAGGTCTATCAGCACCTGAAGAATTTCAGATTTCAGTCCAGGCTGTCCACCTGGGTAGGGCAGATCGCGTACAACACCTGTTTCAACCACTTACAAAAGAAACAGCTTAACGTATATCACCCGCCGGAGCGGGAAGCGGAAGAACAGGAAGAAGACATCCGGTCAACTATTTTCCGCGCGACGGACGAGACAGACCGGAAGCTGCTGCAAAAGGAGTTAAAAGGCCTTCTGCAGAGCGAGATCGGGCGGCTGCCTCCGCTTTATCAAACATTGATCGGTCTCTATCACCAGGAAGATCTGTCCTACCAGGAGCTTGCGCGGATCACGGGCCTTCCCGAGGGAACGGTAAAAAGCTACCTGTTCCGGGCGAGGCGACAATTAAAAGATTCGATATTGTCCAACTATAAAAAAGAAAAGCTATGAGCGGAGCGCATCCTTCGGAAGAAACGCTGCAGCAATATGTGCTGGATCGGGCTTGCTGCCAACCGGGCGAGATCGGGCATATCGAAAGCTGTCCGGACTGCCTGAAGGCGGTGGGCGCTTACCGATTACTGACCGGAGAATTGGAAATTCAACCGTTACCCGAATTTGATTTTGATCTGGCAGCTGTGGTGATCCGGCGGATAGAGCTGGCAAGGGCAAATGAACTCCGGCAGATTGATCCGATCCGGGAGCGGAAAAGAAGTACGGCGGGCATGGCAGCGCTGATCCTGTTGGTCATCGGCATCCCGGCATGGCTGTTTTGGAAGAGCGCCTACTTCGTATTCACAGATATGTCAGCGGACTTTTACTGGGTGCTGCTGGCCGCCGCAGGGATCGTCGTCGGGCTTTTTGTCTTCCGGCTCTATAAAAAATATCAGGACGTCATCAATCTCATAAACAAATAGAACATGAAAAAAGCACTCATCATCTTTACCGCCCTTGGCGGGAGCCTGGCAGCTTACGCGGAGGACAAACCCGAACCGCTGATCAACCGGGATTTTATCTTCGACTTCATCCATATTATCGCCGTGCTCCTTATCATATTCCTTATTTCCTCTTTTATCCTCCAGTTGGTTCGTTCCAACTTCGATTTCCGGTTAAAGAGCAAGATATTGGAACGTCAGACGGACGAAAATATCGTCGGTCAACTGGTGCACCCCGACAGGGTCAACCCCTTGAATACGGTCCTGCAATGGATCTGCGCGCTGGCCGGCGTGGGCGTCGGTTTCCTGCTCGTCGAGTTCACTCAACCCTTCGGATTGCATTCCCTGGCGATCATGGCATTTTGCGTGGCCGGAGGTCTGGGACTGTATTATTATTTTGTTCAACGATCAAAAAAGTGAACCCATGAAACTGACTTTCTTCCTGATCGCACTTGCGCTTATCCTGTTGCGGCTCTGCTGTCCCACCCTGGAGATCTGGCATAATATTCATGGCCATGGCAGCATGATCATGCGAAACGGAGACTATATCCAGGAGGTAAAGTGGTCGGGCAAGATCCGGCTTAGCGACGACGAACGATCCGTTGCTGAGATCAGTCCCGGCGGCTACCTCGAGTATAGGGAAAATGACACTTCGCTGAAAGCGGAAAGCAATCTGCAGGGCGAGATCAGGTATTCCTTGTATGACGGCCATGAGCGGCTCCCCCTAAACGACAGCGGTCGGCAGTTTATCGCAGGACAGATCCAGAAAATGATCCGGTTCGGGTTCTTTGCCGAAGGGCGGGCGGAGAAGATCTATAAGAAAGGCGGCGTAAGGGCGCTCCTGGCAGAACTTTCGCGGATCAAGATGGAAGGTTCGCGGGATCAGTATTTCGACCTGCTGTTTAAGAGTGATAGTCTGAACAGGGACGAAGAGATCGCGCTGCTGCGGCTCATCGACAGCTCGACCGATATGATGCAGCAGGAAGGATGCCTGAAACGGTTTACCAATGTGCAGTTGCGGGACTCCGCGGTCGCAAGGCAATGGCTAGGCTCAGTCGGCCACCTGGGCGAATCGTATTTCAAGAAGGAGCTGCTGTTGAATTATATTGGCGCCGACACTGGCGCGGGCCTCGATCCGGACCGCTATGATTCTGTGCTGGCAATCACCACCCGATTCGAATCCGATGCCGACCAGGAAGAAGTTTATCGGCAACTGGCCGGCCTTCCACCCGTCCGGATGTACGATCCCGTGTATGCACAACCGTGGCTCCGCGCTGTCGGCCAGTTGCGGGAAGCCTATATGAAAAAAGACTTGCTCTTGCGCTACCTCGGGCGCGACCGTCCTGCGGGCACTCCGGTTCCCGGGGATCAATTCGATTCGGTGATCGCTATTGCCGGCCATTTCCAATCATCGACGGACGAACAGGAGGTTTATAAACGAATGGCCGATCTTTCCGGCATTACCGATGAGGAATGGGCCAGTTTGATCCGGGCTACAGGCACGCTGAATGAGGATTATATGAAAACCGAGCTGCTGCTGAAGATCGCGCCAAAAATGCCCCGGACCGACAGCCTGCGAACTGTTTACAGGACGGCGGCAAAATCGATCCGGGAGGATATGGACTATGGAAAAGTAATACGGGCTATGGAATGAGCCGACTAGCGGTACCAACCATGATGATAGGGGTGGCAACGAACACAGTAACAACCGGTAGAACTGAAGCCGACTACGGCCAGCAGCAGAGCGACGATGAGCAATTTCTTTTTCATACTAGTGATTTTAAGTGTTGTAAATCCTTTTACCCTGGTTGGAGCGGCAGGAGGCAGGGATGTTTACTAAAGAAACCTTTATAAGTGCTAATGACGCGTTAACAATAATCGGCGATGGCGGAGCGCAAAAGCACAAACAATTCATTTTCAACGTGATCAAATAAAAAACAACAAAAAACCAACAAAGATGATTAATCGCTGTATCTTATCGTACAGGAACTACAAAATTTGATCAGGAACTTTAAATTGGCGTCCCTTTGTTGCAGTTTTTTTCCAGGAAAAGCAAGGCGCAGGAAGAAAAGCTCGAAAAATCCCGGCGCTTGTATGCCACCATCAGCCAGGTAAATAAAATGATCATTTATGCCCGGGAAGCGGATGACCTGTTCCGCCGCCTGTGTTCCGTGATCGTGGACTCCGGCAAGTTCCGGATGGCCTGGGTAGGGCTTATCGACAAGGAGAACCGGACCATTGTTCCCGTCTGTCATGCCGGCCACGAAGCAGGCTATCTGAGCCTCGTCAAGGCAAGCCTGGATCCCATTCCGGACGGGATGGGGCCAACGGGAACTGCCATGCGGGAGCAGCGGCACTATATCTGCAATGACATCCGCACAGACCCAGCGATCCGCCCCTGGAAGGAGGACGCGTTGCAACGGGGTTACCGGTCCTCTATGGCGCTCCCAATCTTCAAGTTCGGCGACCCTTACGGGATCTTCAGCCTGTACTCCGATGAGTACGATTTCTTTGATGAGGAAGAGGTCCGGATGCTGGACGAGGTTGTCAGGGATATTTCCTTTACGCTGGAGATCATTGAAAAGGAGGAGCTGCGAAAGAAGGCGGAGAAGGGTATCCGGCTCGAGAAGCAGTTTTCGGATTCGATCATAAATATGCTGCCGGGCGTATTTTATATGTATGACGAACAGCTTCGCTTTCTCCGTTGGAACAACCGGTTTGAAGAGATCTCGGGATATTCGCATGGTGAGTTTGCGGAATTGACCGTTTTGGATCTCTTTCAGGGCATTCAGCGAGAATTGATCCAAAAGAAAACCGAAAGCGTCTTCGTCACCGGCCGCTGCGATGTCGAGGCGGAGATGACGACCCGAAATGGCGAAAATATTCCGTTTTATTTCTCCGGGGCGAGGGTCGACTACCGGGATAAGCCTTGCGTATTAGGCATCGGTTTCGATATCGGCCGGCTGAAAGAAGCAGAGAACCTCCTGCGACAAAGCGAGGAAGACCTTCGGGACCTTGCTTCCAGCCTGCAGAATGTAAGGGAAGAAGAGCGGGCGGCTATCGCCAGGGAGATCCATGACGAGCTGGGCCAGCAGCTGACGGCAATTAAGCTGGATGTATCCTGGCTGGATCGGAAGATTGCGGGAGACGCCGTTATCAAGGAGCGGATCAATGGCGTCCTGACGATGCTGACAGACATGATCCATACGATCCGCCGCATTTCGACCCAGCTCCGGCCCAGCATCCTGGACGACCTGGGTTTGATCGAAGCCCTGAAATGGCAGGTCCGCGATTTTCAGAAACGGACGGGGATCCTTATCGAATTCGAATGTTCGGAAGAAACGTTGAAGCTGGAGCCTGCGGTTACGACGGGGGTATTTCGAATCTTCCAGGAATCCCTCACGAATGTGGTGCGCCATGCCGAGGCAACAGCCGTTTCGGCCCGGCTGTATGTGGAGGATGATCGCCTGATTCTAACGATTACGGATAATGGAAAAGGGTTCGATCCGGCAGCGGCGAAAAAGAAGAAAACCCTGGGGCTGATGGGCATGAAGGAGCGAACGTTAATGATGAAGGGGGCCTATGACATCGACAGCCAGTCGGGCAAAGGCACCAGCCTCCGGTTCAGCATCCCGCTCTATGCCCGCCAACAGCCTATAATCGGATCTCAATAGAAACAATATGCGCATTCTGATTGCAGACGATCATGCCATAGTACGCAGAGGTCTGGCTGAGATCCTGCTGGAAGCCTGGCCTACAGCCCTGATCGAACAGGTTGGGGACGCCGACTTGCTGCTGCGGCATGCGCTGGATGGCAGCTGGGACCTGGTCATCAGCGACCTGATGATGCCGGGCCGGAGCGTATTGGAGACGTTGCAGCAGCTCCGGCAAGTTCAACCGCAGCTGCCGGTACTGATCCTGAGCATTTTTCCGGAAGAGCAATACGCTGCCCGCGTCTTTAGGGCCGGCGCCTCCGGCTATATCAATAAGGATGCCGCGCCCACAGAGCTTGTGAAGGCAGTGCAGCGGATCTTGCAGGGTCGGAAATATATCACGCCTGCGGTGGCCGAGAAGCTTGCCAGCGATCTCAGCGTTGACAAGGAAAGGCCCCCTCATGAGCTGCTGTCCGACCGGGAATTCCACGTTATGAAGATGCTTGCGGCAGGCAGGAGCATCACCGAGATCGCGGCCGAGCTATCGTTGAGCCCGACGACGATCAGCACGTATAGAAGCCGGATCATGGAAAAAATGAAAATGAAAGCGAATGCCGAACTGGCGCGGTATGCGCTGGAGAATGGCCTGATCTAGCAGTGTAGCCAAAAATCTACAAAACTCTTATTGCTTCCTTTATTTCACGCCGAATTTGGGCTTTGTATTTTTATGCTTCGCTCTTTCGGGGCTGCAAATGCCCGGATAAGTTTAATCCACACCCCAAACCGATGATCAAAATTTTGCTTGCTGACGACCATTTCGCAATTCGCCAACGATTAAAACAGATCCTCCTGGATGAGTACCCTCTTTCGCACATCGAGGAAGTCGCCGACGGCAACGGACTCCTGGAACAGGCGCTGGCGGAAGACTGGGACCTTGTGATCGCCGATATTTCAATGCCTGAGCTGAGCGGACTTGAAGCGCTGCGGCATATTCGGTTGTCCAATCCATCCTTACCGGTCTTATTATTAAGCATTTATTGCGACGATGACTATGCCAGCCACGTTATGAAGGCCGGTGCATCTGCCTATCTTTGCAAGGAGGCGGCCCATGATGAACTGGTTTCGACGGTCCATCGCCTTATAGTATAAACTCTACAAGCGCACTTCATGAAGATGTACTTCTGACATATAATCTCCACTATTGCGCAACCGGTTCATAGGACGTTATTTTGCACTCTTAAACGGCCACGGATTTGCGATGACAGAGCGGGATAATTTGAATCATTTATTATGGAAAGCGGCAGGCCAATGGAAGACCATCCCTGAAAAGACGATGATGGACCATGCCCGCACTTTATGTTGGTTGGCAGATGGCGGCGGAAGGCTGATTTATGGAAACAGCGCTTTTTACCGGCAATTTGGAGCGGAAGGGGGTTCCGCGGGTGAAAGCCTCCAGGAATTGATCCCGAGAGATATGGCCGTTTTTTTTTCCGAAAAACATCGCCGCGTCAGTCAGTCAGGCGTGCCATACCGGCAGGTGCATCATTTTACCCGACCGGACGGGGGATGCTGCAGCTTCCTGGTCAACATTTATACCATCAATGCGGCCGGCGAACCTCTGACAGGCGGCGAAGCCTGGGACGTAAGCGATTTCTCGACGGAGCGGAAGGAGCATGAGCAAAAGATCGCCGAGACGATCGTGCAGGTACAGGAGCAGGAGCGCACCTATATCGGACATGAGCTGCACGACAACGTCATTCAGATCATGATCTCAGCCCGCCTGCATCTCGATGGGATCAAGGGCCGTACAAAAGAAGAGAAAGCAGTGAAGGCAAAGACAACAGAGCTTATCCTGGCAGCCATTGAAGAGACGCGGCGCCTGTCGCGGAAACTGGCCGCCTCCCAATTGAAAAATACCGGTTTGCTTACCGCGATCGCGCAACTGCTGAACGATCTGCGTAACACCGGCCGGTTCAATATCAAATTCAATTCTTCTCTTGACATCGATACGGAATACTGTCTCAGTGAAGAAAAGAAAGTGGCCATATACCGGATCGTGCAGGAAGAGATCAGCAATATCATCCGGCATAGCAAGGCAAAGAATATCCGGGTCAATATTATGCAGAATAACTCAGGGGTGATCCTGTATACGTTTGACGACGGCATAGGATTCGATCTGCAGAAGGGCCCCAAGGGGATGGGGTTGGCAAGCATCCATTCCCGGACTAAGGCCTTCAGGGGAATGGTGGATATTGTCACGGCGCCCGGCAAGGGATGTTCGGTTACCGTCCTGATCCCCTATGACTAATGGTCCCGATCCGCTATGAATGACGACGCATTCGCATGAAGAGGATACTGATCATAGATGAAGACGTCGACTGGCTTTTAGCCATGCGATCATTCTTTGAACGAAGCGGATATGAAGCATCGCTGGCATCCTCTTATCCAGAGGGATATGAGCTGCTGGAAGTGGTCCTGCCCGACCTTATTTTTATCGACATCAATTCCGGCGAACCGAACGGACTCCTACTCTATCGAAAGATCAAACAGCAAGAAGAATTTGCCCGTATCCCCATTATCGTGACTTCGCAAAACGCGGAAGCCACCAAACTGTACCAGCCCTATGGGGAAGCAGCCTTTCTGAAAAAGCCTTTTCAGTTATCGAGGCTCATGAAAACACTTCGTATATACCTATGATACCCCGGCCTGTGCCTCTGCCGGATCAACCAAACGACGCGAAGTCTTCCGGCCGATCGATCGATTTGTTTGTTGATCGTTCCCATTGTGGGTTTCCCCACATTCTTACCTCCGAAACCGCTACCTCCTGAAACCGGATTCGCGCTATGTCAACGTTGTCCATTTCTACCCTCCTCTCAGCCCTTCGTCCAGGATGCGGCGGGAGGAGGCGTGGGATGGGTGAGCTTCAAACCGGATGTTCGGTCCAAACCGGATTTTATCCTATTTTCGTCGGCATCACGCATAAAACACTCTGCTTATGAACCGCCGACATTTTCTTCGCGCAGGCTCCCTGACCGGCTTCAGCCTTTCCGCCCTGTCTTTGGAATCCTTTTTGAATCCCCGAACACAACGCCCCGAGGGCGATTTTCCCCTGCTGGAAGCGACCATCGACCAGCTTCAACAAAAGATGGCCGCCGGCGAATACAGCTCGGTGTCGATCACGAAGCTGTATCTGAAACGGATCGAAGCCCTCAATAGGAAAGGGCCAGCCATCAATGCCGTCATTGAGCTCAATCCCGATGCGCTCACTATCGCGGCGGCGATGGATGCCGAGCGCAAAGCAGGCAAGGTCCGCGGCCCCCTGCACGGAATACCGGTGCTGATCAAGGATAATATCGACTCAGGGGACAAAATGCAGACTACGGCGGGATCGCTGGCGCTGGAGGGGCACCATGCCGCCAAAGATGCTTTCATCGTCGGCCGGCTGCGGTCAGCTGGAGCTGTGCTGCTGGGTAAGACCAATCTCAGCGAATGGGCGAATTTCCGGTCGAGCCGAAGCACAAGCGGCTGGAGCAGCCGCGGCGGTCAAACGAAAAATCCCTACCTGCTGGGCCGCAATCCTTCCGGGAGCAGCGCCGGCTCGGGCTCCGCCGTCTCCGCCAACCTATGCGCCGTCGCCATCGGCACCGAGACGAACGGGTCCGTCGTATCGCCTTCTTCCTGCAACGGCATTGTCGGCATCAAGCCGACGGTAGGGCTCCTCAGCCGCAGCGGCATAATCCCCATCTCCGCCACCCAGGACACGGCCGGACCGATGGCCAGGACGGTGAAGGATGCCGCCATCCTGCTTGGCGTACTGGCGGGCGTCGATCCGAATGATGCGGTGACGTTGGAAAGCAAGGACAAAAGCCATCCCGACTATACTTCCTTCCTGGATGCGAACGGGCTGAAGGGAAAACGGATCGGTGTCGAAAAATCCTTCCTGAGCAATGGTCATGAGGGGGTGCTGGCCTTGTTCCAGGATGCCCTGGCCTTGCTGAAAGCCCAGGGCGCCACCGTGGTGGAGGTTGAGCTTCAAAAGCAGCTGGCCGACGCCAATTCGGTGGAAGGGCTCATACTGCAATATGAATTCAAAGCGGGGCTCAACAAATACCTGGCCGGCGCTGCGGATGCGCGGGTTCACACGCTGGCCGACTTGATTGCCTTCAACAAGGAGAACGCATCGAAGGCCATGCCTTATTTCAAGCAGGAGACGCTGGAGCGAAGCGATGCCCGGAGCGGGCTGGACAGCGTCGAATACACCGAAGCGCTGAAGAAGCTGCTGACGGCCAGGACGGTCATGGACGACCTCATCCGCCAGAACCAGCTGGACGCGATCTGCGGTACGACCAACGGCGTAGCCTGCTGCATCGATCTGATCAGCGGCGACTACCGCACCGGCCCGGGGTTCTCGGGCCCCGCGGCCATGGCAGGATACCCGCATATAACGATACCGATGGGCACGGTCATGGATTTGCCGGTCGGCATCTCTTTTGTCGGCGGCGCGTACACGGAACCGCAGCTTCTCACGATCGCCTATGCGTACGAGCAGGCGTCAAAGAAAAGAGCAGCCCCGGGATTTATTGATGGCCCAATGAAAGCCGTCTAAGCCGGAATCACGCTGTGCCTCTTTTAATGCAAGACGTCAAGTCCTTCGATCTTGCGGTAAGGCTGCGCCAGAAAGTCGCCGACCACCGCATTGAACTGGTCCTTTTTATAGATGGCCACGGAGTGACCGGAGTTGGGCACTATCCATAGATAAGACTGCGGGATGTGCTGTGAGATCAGCCAGAGGTGATAAGAGGGAATGCCGTCATGGTCGCCGCCCATGACCAGCGTGGGGCAATGGATCTCCTGCAATTGTTCGGGCGTCATATGCGGCTCCTTCAGGTCGAGCTCGATGATCTTCAATTGATTTTTAACTTCCGGGGTCTGCGGTTTTTGTTTCAGGGTATCGGCCACCCTTTCGAGGTAGTGGAAGATGAAGGGGACGAGCCCGGTCGTATCCGGATAAATGTTGGGACCGCTGACTACCAGTTTTTTTACCTTTTCGGGGTGGCGGATGGCCAGCTGCAGCCCGCTGATGCCGCCGTCGCTCCAGCCGATCACATTGCAGCTGTCGAGATGAAGGCTGTCCAGCAGGGCATTGAAGTCATCGGCCATTTGTTCGAAGGTGAGCGAGTCGCCGGGGTCCACAGACTTGCCGTGGGCGCGGGTATCGACCGCGATGACATGATAGCGGGCGGCGAACCAGGGGATCTGGTTGAAAAAATTTTGGATGGAACCGCCGTTGATATGCAGCATCAGGAGCGGTTCACCTTCACCGTAAGTCTCGTAATAGAGGCGCATGCCCCTGGTATTCACGTAATGACCGGCGGCGGGATTGTCCCCATAGGCAACCGGATCAGGGGCTTGGGGCTGGCGGCAAGCGCAGCAGCCCAGGATGAACAGGATGGCAATTTGTCGTGCCCGCATATCGGAAGGATTGTTGATTACCTGTTACGGGACGGGCGCGCGGGTCGCCGCGACGATCTGGCCATTGTCGTCGTACTGTACAAACGCGATGAGTTCCTCGTCGCCGCTTGCCATCCCTTGCCCGACCGGTAACGACCCGGCCCCGCTTGCCCCCGTACCGACGGCGGTATTGGAGAAGTTTCGGACGATCTGGACATGGGATAGGGTCCGGCCGCTATTCTCACCCGCCTTCACATCGGTTGTTGCTGACCGTTGGACAATCGCCACGATCAGTGAGCTATTGGCGACGGCATTTTGCACCTGGTAATGCCAACTGATCTTGCCTTGGTCCATCCGGACATCGCTGATCGTCAGCCGGGCGGCAGGCGTTTGTTCCAGGCTGCTGTTGATAGCGCTGCGCAGCGTGTTCTCCTGGGACCCGACGAACTCTTTTCTGCCGTTGACCACGATCTGCGGCGTATATACCGACTGAAGATTGAGCCAGGAGGCATATCGGTTCTGGCGTTGAGTATACCGGGGGTCGCTGAAGGCGTCCTTCCAGCCCTGCCGGTCCCAGTAGTCGACATGGAAGGCGAGGATATAGACCGGCTGGTCCTTGGCTTCCTGCTGGATGCGGGCTACAAGCTGATCGGCCGGCGGGCAGCTGGAACAGCCTTCGGATGTGAATAGTTCGACGACCGCAAATCCCTTTGAAGACCCGGTCAGTACGGAGGATGGGGCCGAACGGAGAAAGGCCCGGGCTGCCAGAAAGGTTATAATGAGGCAGAAAGCCAGGACGGCGATCCTCCGGAGATTTTTCATAATTAAGGCGCTTTTACCAAAGGTACGAACAGGGGTGCTGGAAAAAAGGCAAAATAAAATTATATTTATACCAACCAAAAAAGCATTCTATATGATAGCCCTCTACATCATTCTAGGTCTTATCGTGCTCTTTCTGGTAGTGGCTGCATTCGTGGGAACGGGATGGAGCTTTGAAAAGAATATTCTTATCCAGGCGCCCAGGTCCAATGTGTGGGGCCATGTCAATTCGCTGGGCGCGATCAACACCTGGAACCCCTGGCTGGACCGGGATCCGGCCGTTACACAGTCTATTACAGGCGTCGATGGTATGCCGGGGGCTATGTACTCCTGGGACAGCAAAGAGAAAAACGTCGGCGCAGGCCGCCAGACGATCCTCGGCGTAACCGCACCCACCGAAATGACCACCCGGATCGAATTCCTCCGGCCCTTTAAGGCCCTCGCGGAGGCCTATATCCGGCTGGAGGAGGAACGCGGGTCCACGCGCGCCATCTGGGGGATCGAAAGCTCGACCCCCTACCCGATGAATATCATGAAAATATTCGGGATCATGAAGAAGGCTATGGACCGGGACTTCGGGAAGGGATTGAATAAGTTGAAACAGATGTGCGAAAAATAATGTGGAGGGCGACAGGAGAAAGCTATCTTGCGCAACCAAATAACCGTATGCGCAAATACATTCCATCCCTCCTGGCGCTTGTCCTGTCTGCAGCCCTGCTTTCCTGGGGAGTAACCGGCCACCGCACCGTTGGTAAGATCGCTGCCGGCCACCTGACTCCGCAGGCGAAATCCGCCGTTCATGAATTGATCGGCGATACTACCCTTGCCGACATCAGCACCTGGCCCGATGAGGTCCGGAGCCAGCCGGCATACCGGCATACCGCTCCCTGGCATTATATCAACTTGCCGCTTGGACTGAGTTACGCCGATTTCGAGACGAAGGTAAAGGACATGATCCAGGAAAATGTCTATGCCGCCTTACTTCAGCAGGAGCGCATCCTTGGCAGCGCGACCTCCACCCGCCCGCAGAAGGTCGAAGCGTTGAAATATATCGTTCATTTTGTAGGCGATCTACACCAGCCCATGCATGTCAGCCGCGAAGAAGACAAAGGCGGCAATTCGATCCAGCTGAATTATGACGGCAGCGGCACCAATCTCCATGCACTCTGGGACAGCAAACTGATCGATCACCAGGGGCTTACCTATGAGCAAATGGCGGAAAAATATGACCACGCGACGCCGGCGCAGATCAAACAATGGCAAAGCGACCCGTTGATCAAGTGGATCTGGGAAAGCTATCAGGCCAGTTCCAAATTATATGAAGAGGTCGATGGCATGAAAAGTCGCGCAATCGACGACAGCTATTACCAGGCACATATCGCGATCGTACAGGACCGGATCGAAAAAGCCGGTATCCGGCTGGCCGGCGTCCTGAATGAGATTTTCAGGAACGGGCTGGTGGCGAGCGCCGTATCTGCGCCGGTGACGAACGCGGCATCTGCGCCGGTGACGAACGCTGCCGGCGTTGCTGATTCGGCAGCCATCCAAATTCTGGCGGGGGACGCGGCACAGCATTATAAGCAATATGTCAAATGCTGCGCAAAAGTATTTGGGATAAAAGCGCTGGAAAACCTCACGCTGGTCAACCTGGGGGCTGCCTACCCCAATCAACCCTTGACGATCGTGCTGCGCGACGCCGCCAGGGCACTGGGACCATCCCTCGATGGAAAGACAATCTGCGTGGCAGGCACGGTGGTTAAATACAAGGAGAAGCCCGAGATCGTGGTGACGGACCCCGGCATGATTGCCGTTACAAGTCAATAGACGCCACCTCGCGGCCGTACCGGGCGACCGCAATAATGCAATAGGGGAAAAAAGCAACTAAGAAATAATCCATGCTGCATCTCCAGGGGCGACTCGGTGGAAAAAAGCAACAGGATCAGGCCGGTCGTGAACACCGCCGGCAAGGTGCCCGTGATCCGGGTCATCACGATCAGCCCGGCGATCGCCAGCATGAACACGGTCCAGCCGACAAGACCGGAGTGGACCAATACCTCCATATATTCGTTGTGAAAATTATAACCGAGATAGCCTTCGCTCATTCCCGCATCCATGTATTTTTGATTAAGCCGGTCCTGGCTATCGCCGCCTGTTACCCCGAAGGCCCAGGCGGAATTTTCCTGCAGGATCTCAAATGCGGCCCGCCACATGAACAAGCGAAGCGATATCGCATTGATCTTGGGGACCGGCTGCGACTGCCGGGCGATTGTGGCGGAAAGCCGGTGGGGGTTAAGCTCCTGGTAGCGACGACTGAAAGGGTTATCCGTGAAGGCCAGTGTTGCCAGGCCCA
>DASZJO010000015.1:0-3485 GCA_035948015.1 Puia sp. | reverse complement strand
TACCAAAATTCAGGCAGTTCGTGACCCCCAACGGCTGCGCCCCGCTGCACACAATATTCCGCGCCGCTTCCGCTACCGCGATCATCGCCCCTTTATACGGGTCCGCAAAAACATACCGGCTGTTGCAATCCGTCGTCATCGCCAGCGCTTTATCTCCTGCCCCTTTAGCCAACACAACCGCCGCATCACTAGGCTCGTTCGTGGAAGAATTCGCCGCCCCGACCGTGCTGTCGTACTGCACCGCCACCCATTTCTTGGACGCAATATTGGGTAAGGCGATCAGCTTCTCCGCCACTTCCCGCAGATCACGGGGAACATCGACCTTCGCCGGATCGAACGCCCTGATCTTTTTTAGGTAGGCCGGCTCGCTATACGGCCGGTCATACTGCGGCGCACCGCCCCCAAGCACCAGCTCATGCGCAGGGATCTCCGCCTCGAGCTTGCCATCCATATAGAATTTCAACTGTCCGTCATCCGTCACCTCTCCGATAGCCGCAGCAGGCAGGTCCCACTTTTCAAATATCGCCACTACCTCGTGTTCCCTTCCCTTTTGTACAACCATCAGCATCCGCTCCTGGCTTTCACTCAACAAGAGCTCCCAGGCCTTCATGTTCTCCTGCCGCGCGGGCACTTTATCAAGATCGATCCGCATCCCCGCTTCGCCCTTGGCACTCATCTCCGACGTGGAACAGATTATACCCGCCGCGCCCATATCCTGCATGCCGACGACCGCGCCAGTTTTTATCACCTCCAGGCAGGCCTCCAACAGTTTCTTTTCCTGGAAGGGATCACCCACCTGCACCGCAGGCAGCTCCTTCGTACTTTCACCGGTGATATTGGCGGACGCAAATGACGCTCCCCCGATCCCATCCTTACCCGTTGCGCTGCCCACAAAGATCACCGGATTTCCAGCCCCCTTGGCGGTTGCCGAAATGGTTTCCCCATTCTTCAGGATACCCACGCTCATAGCATTCACCAACGGATTGGTATGATAGCAATCCTCGAAATAAATTTCCCCGCCTACCGTCGGCACGCCGAAACAGTTGCCGTAGTGCCCGATACCATGCACCACCCCTGACAGCAAATGCTGCGTCTTGTCTTCGTTCAGCTTGCCGAATCGGAGGGAATTCAAGGAAGCGATCGGTCTCGCCCCCATCGTAAAAATATCCCGATGTATACCTCCGACACCCGTCGCCGCCCCCTGGAATGGCTCGATCGCTGATGGGTGATTATGCGATTCAATTTTGAACACCACTCCATAGCCGCCGCCGATATCCATTAGCCCCGCGTTTTCCTCCCCGGCCTTCACCAGCATCTTTTTGCCTTCCCGGGGAAGGGTCTTCAGCCATTTGATAGAATTTTTGTAGCTGCAATGTTCGCTCCACATCGCGCTGAAAGCACACAGTTCTGTAAAATTAGGGGTTCGGCCAAGCTTCTGCCGGATCAGCTCGAACTCCTCAGCGGTAAGCCGAAGCTGTTCAGCCGTTTTTGCGGTTATCTCCATGGCTGCAAAATTACGAACCCCCGCCCATATTTTGCATAAGTCAACCCGAATCCCTAGGTTTGCTGGCTATGGCCCCCTTACAAAGGATTGCTTTTGTAGCGAATACAAGCTGGAGTATCTACAAGTTCAGGCTTTATGTGATTCAGAAATTGGTGGAAAAAGGATTTGACGTTTATATCCTGGCGCCCCGCGATCCTTATACCGAACGATTCGAACACCTGCCGGGCCTGACCTATATCCCGCTATACCACTTCAATGCCAAATCGATCTCCCCGATACAAGACCTCCGCCTCTATAAAGAGCTTCTGGGTCATTATCGCAAGCTTCGCCCGAACCTCATCTTTCATTTTACGATAAAAGCAAATACCTTCGGTTCACTGGCCGCGGCAAAGGCCGGCATCCCCGCCATCAGCGTCATCACCGGACTTGGATTTGCATTCGCCGGGAATGGATTGTTGCAGTTTGTCGCCAGGAACCTGTACCGCTTATCGTTGCGGAAAACCAGGGAAGTGTGGTTCCTTAACGAAGATGACCGCACCGTCTTCATCTCGCGGCGATTGGTGCCCGCAGAAAAGACCTTTATCCTTCCCGGCGAAGGGGTCGACACCAACACATTCTTCCCCGCGCCTTATGAGGTGGAGAAAAATGAAGTTACCTTCCTTCTGATCGCGAGGGTTATCCGGCACAAAGGGGTCTATGAATTCGCTGAGGCCGCCGCACAACTCCGGGGCCTCGCGGTCAAATTCCAACTGTTGGGGGTATTCGATGAGGAGAATCCCGTGGCCATCCCCCGGCAGGAAGTAACGGAATGGGAGCAGAAAAATATCCTGACCTACCTGGGTCATACCGACGAGGTGCCGCCATACATCGAAAAGGCGGATTGCATCGTCCTGCCCTCCTATCGGGAAGGACTGCCGCTTAGCCTCCTGGAAGGCGCCAGTATGGCAAAAACCCTGATCGCGGCCGACACACCCGGTTGTCGCAGCGTAGTGGAAGACGGGGTCAATGGCTTCCTCTGTCGCGAAAAGGACGGCGCCGATCTCGCCCGGAAAATGAAGGAGTATTATTATTTGCCGGCGGCTGCCAAACGACAAATGGGGCTCAATGGCCGCGAAAAAGTACTCCGAAACTTTACCCGCGAACACATCCTCGGGATCTACTTGCAAAAGATATGCATATACTGCTGTTGATTGTTTATGGAGCATTGGCCAGCTACGGGATTTGGAAGATCCCCTTCCTGAAGAACAGCGGCATCCGGCCGGCCTGGCTGTGGCTGCTGTTTGTTCTGCATGTCTTCACCGGCTGGGCGCATAACTGGATCGCGTGGCGCTATTTCCCCGAACATGGCGATATCTGGAATTATTTTTCGCTCAGCTTCCTTTACCGCCACCGGCTGCTGTCCGAATTCAACCTTTTCCTCTCCGACAATTCGACCTGGACCTATATTACCCACAACGGGATCGTCTATATCCAGATGCTCCTCGATGTGCTTTCGGGAGACGACATGAACATCAATACCCTTCTTTTCTCCTTTCCCGTATTCCTGGGCAATGTTGCGCTCTTCCGGGTCTTCCGCCGCCGGTTCCCTAATGACACCCTGACCGCCACGACCGTTTTTTGGCTGCCTTCCGTACTCTTCTGGACTGCCTGCATCTACCGCGAAGGAATGCTCTTCATGCTGCTCGGATTTTTCTTTTACCACCTGGACCGGCTGTATTCCAAACCAAGCGGCTCCCATCAACCGACCCGCCACTCCCAACCCAGCCGACCCCCTCAACGAACCCTCCGCCGTCCACTCTTCTATGCCATAGCCCTATTTCTCCTCATCGCCTATTTCCGGCTCGCCGTAGCCATCATCCTCATCCCCGCCCTTACGGTCTGGCATTGGATCGACAACCCCCTCCCCCGACCCAAACGCCTGACCTTCACCGCCATCCTGATCATCCTCGTCGCCCTCACCCTATCAATCCCCGCCCTCCGC
>DASZJO010000014.1:0-27624 GCA_035948015.1 Puia sp. | reverse complement strand
TACCGTCAATGTTCATAAACCAGGGGCGGTAAGGCTTGGCGCTGAAGATTCCACTTATCTCAACCCCGGTATTCATATTGACAGTTATGCCGAAAATGGCCAGCCAAGACCCTGGCGAAACCAGGAATTTGACGTTACCTGGCGTAATATCCGGCTTGCGACGCCGCTACTTCCTCATGATTCGTTGAATCTCGATATCAGTTGGCATTACCTGGCCTCATTAAAGAGCAACCGGGAAGGGATGATCGATTCCACTACGTATTTTCTTGCCTACTCCTATCCCCGCGTAGCGGTGTATGATGACTATAAAGGCTGGGACCGGATGGATTTTACCGACGTGCAGGAATTCTACAACGATTTCAATGACTATACCCTCCATGTCACCGTGCCGAAGAATTTTGTCGTCTGGGCCACCGGCGATCTGCTGAATCCAAACGACGTGATGCAGCCAGTCTATGCCCGAAAACTAGCCGCCTCCTATACTTCCGATGCTATCGTTCGCATCGCCTCGCCCGCCGAGATCGCCGCCGGCGCGGTAACCGCCCAACATCCGGCCAATACCTGGACCTGGAAGGCAATTCAAATCACCGATATGACCTTCGCGCTGAGCGACCATTTTGCCTGGGATGCATCAAGCGTGCTCGTAGACGATGCGACCGGACGCCGGGCCAGCGTCCAGTCGGCCTACAACGATACCGCCCGCGACTACCATCACATGGTCGAGTTCGGTCGCCATGCCCTCGACTGGCTTTCCCATCACTGGCCGGGCGTTCCCTATCCTTTCTCTAAAACGACGATAGTCCAGGGCTATGCCGATATGGAATACCCGATGATGGTCAACGACAATACTACGGAGGACCTCAACTTCTCCCGGTTCGTGGCCGAACACGAGATCGCACACAGCTGGTTCCCATTCTATATGGGCATCAACGAATCCAGGTATGGCTTTATGGACGAAGGCTGGGCTACCACTTTCGAGCTTCTGATCGGCCGGGCCGACCTCGGCACGGAGAAAGCCGACGAGAATTACAAAGAATTCCGCGTCAACTATTATACGTACGACCCTTCAGCAGAGGAGGACCTCCCGATCATCACTCCTGCCAACACGCTGAAAGGAATATCCTACGGGACCAACGCGTATGGCAAACCTTCCCTGGCCTACCTCGCCGTCAAAGACCTCCTCGGAGACGAGCTGTTTGGCAAATGCCTGCATACCTATATGGATAGATGGCATGGTCGCCATCCGATCCCCTGGGATTTCTTCTACTCATTCAATGACGCTTCAGGCAAGAACTTGAACTGGTTCTGGAATAATTGGTTCTTTACTAATAACTATCTTGATATCGGGATCGACAGCGTAAAAGAAACTAAAGTAGCGATGGAAGGAAAGGGCTTTTCAAAAGTCGCAAGTATCAATATCCGAAATACCGGCGGTTTTGCCATCCCCTTCGATGTTGTGCTGAGGTACACCGACGGTACGGCCATCAGCGAACACATGAAGCCGGATGTCTGGGCCACCGATCAACGCCATGTTTCTGTCTGGGTATACAAGGACGCAAATAAGCAGCTGGCTTCCATCGAGCTGAAAACCGGCATCTTCGTTGATGCCAATCCGGCCGACAACAAATGGACCGCATTCAAATAGCTGAGCCAGAAAAGAAAATGCGGAACAAGCTCGTTTATATCTATCTGTCCGAATGCATCGGGACCGCGCTGCTGGTAGCAATCGGACTTTCCATCGTCGTCTTCAATAACGGCGACGGTTCCCCCATCCTATCCCTTGTTCCCGACCCGGGAGCACGAAGAGCCCTCACTGGTTTCTTCTTTGGGTGCACAGGCTGCTGTATCACCCTTTCACCGGTCGGCCGGATCAGTGGCGCCCACATCAACCCTATCGTCAGTTTCGCCTTCTGGCTACGACATCGGCTCTTCGTCAGCCACCTTATTGGCTATGTCCTTGCACAACTGATCGGCTCGATCCTCGGCGCCTTGCCTCTACTGCTTTGGGGCCATCAGGGCGCAAGCGTCGGATACGGTAACACCGTGCCGCTTGCCGGCAAGATACCCGGAGCATTTGCCGGTGAGACCATTACCAGCTTTCTGCTGGTCGCCGGTATCTTTTTTTTTACCGGTCACCGAAACCTCCGCCGCTTTACCCCTTTCCTGATGCCTCCGCTCTATTGCGCTATGGTATATGCGGAAGGCGCCTTGTCAGGCACCAGCACTAACCCGGCCCGAAGCCTCGGGCCCTCCGTGGTCAGTGAGATATGGACCGCATGGTGGCTCTATTGGCTGGCCCCGCTGACCGGCGCCGTTCTTGCCGTATGGTTCTTCCGCCTACCTATGTTGAAATGGTGGAATGTGCTGCCCAAACTGAGATATCGGGGCAAAGCCGCGCCTATAGCGGCATCTCTTCGATCACGACCGGGTCATTGAAGTTACTGTAACGTATCCACGACGGCCGGATCACAAAATGAGTCAGGCCCGGCCACTCCACCGCCCGCTGCCTGCCATCCGGATATACTGCGTAATAGACTTCCTTATATTCCATCCCCTCCCCTTCCCCAAGTTCACGGACGATACCCTCGTATTGGATCGTAGTTTCATTTTTCCAGCCAATCACCAGCGCAACCCGCGGATTTGCGATAAGATTACTGAATTTACGGGAAGTCCTTACCGTATCGAATACGATCTCCAGATCAGGCGTTACCGCGAATCCGACCAGCGCAGCCTGGGGCCGGCCCCCTTCCTCCACGGTAGCCAACACTGCGAGGCGGTGTTGTTGCAATTTCGAATAGATGAATTCCTTTGTCATAGCTATATTTTAAACAGAGAGCCTGAACTTCCGCTTCTCGAGCCAGCCGGTCAATAGCACGATCAGCAGCGAAAATATCAGCGATTTCACCAGCCCCATATTGCCGGTGCGCAGGGCCAGCGGCAGCCTCCAGCTATCCGGCAGCATATTTAGAACGGCAAAATGAATATAGGTAAGCAAATAGCACATCAGCGTACTGGTACCGGCAGGCCTGATCAGCTCAAACCATTTCTGACGTCCGCGCAGATCCACCACATAGGCCAGTATGGCGAACACGGCCATGCTGATCGCCGAACAGATTAATACCCATGACGGGGTGACGCCTAATTTTGCGATACCTCCCAACGGCCGGATGACAAAACCCGCTGCCAACAGCACCGGCGCCAGCAGGGCAATCCGCAGAAGGCTTTTGCCTGCCCGACCCTGGATCGTCCAGCGGCTGTAGAAGACGGCAGTCAGGACACCTGCCAGCGTAAAGGCAACAAGGCCGCCACCGTCCATAAACCACATCCACTCCCGGTAGGTCAGCACCTTCGCCAGCCATCCCCCGGTATTGGCGATCGACATGCCAAGGCAGAACAATGCGGCAACCGCCAGAGGTAACAACCGGTCTCCTATATACAGATATAGAAGCGCCCCGCATAGATAAGCCCAGCCGATCAATCCCAGGATGCCGTACCAATGCGTCCGCATCCAGCTTGGATGGTCCGGCGTTCCTCCTTTATATACTATCGCCAATACGATCAGCATCAGGATCCCGATGCAGCGAAACGCCCATTTCCGGACCCCGGACCAGCTTTCCGGATAATTGAACCAGATCACGAAAAAGGCGATCGTGGCAAACAATAGCCACGCAAATTTTCCCGGCACAACATGACCGGTATAATATTCTTCATAGTTGACCGCATAAATGCCCATGACCAGCAATGCGAACGACCGGCTGAGAATATGCCCCAGTAAGGCCCCCTTTAACATTCCCTTTGACTGCCAGCGCCGGATGGCAAACGGAATTGACAGGCCCACAATAAACAGGAAAGCGGGAAACACCGTATCGGCTAGCCCTAACCGATCCTCGCCTTCTGCGGCATGTTCCAGCCAGCGGGGAACCTTTTCATCGAGTACCAGGTCATTGACAAAGATCATCAACAGCATAGTGATGGCGCGGAACACATCGATGGAAACCAGACGACGGGTCCTGACGCCCCGGAGAGATGCTGTCTGTTCGGAAAGAGGAGTGGTCATAGTCATATTGTTTGCCAGAAATGAAGCAAGTCAATCATCCGACTCGTATATCCATATTCATTGTCGAACCAGGCAATAACCTTCACCAACCGCCCGGCTACCGAAGTCAGTGTGCCATCGATCACGCAGGAATGCGTGTTGCCTCTGATATCAAGTGATACCAGGGCATCTTCGGTATAATCGAGTATCCCCTTGTATTCCCCCTGCGCCGCTTTCCTGAATAACCCGTTGATCTCATCCACGCTTATTTCCGACCGAAACTGGACAGTAAAATCGGCCATCGCGCCATTCGCTACCGGCACCCGCGTAGAGACCGTGGCAATCCGGCCCCTGACTGCAGGCAACAATCGCTCGAGCGAAGCCGCCAGATCGATCTCGACGGGAATGATCGACTCCGCCGCCGCCCTTCCCCGGCGGAATTGTTTGTGCGGGGCATCGACCAGCTCCTGCCGGGAAGTATAGGAATGCAGTATATTGACCTGGACCGATTCGATCCCGCCGCTTTCCAATATGTGCAAAAGAGGTGCAGAGCAATTTGTCATGCACCCACCAGGCGAAATGATGGCGCTGTCCGCCCCCAAAGCTCGCTGATTGAACCCATAGATCAGTAAAGGGATATCTGCGGACCCGGTGGTCGACAACATAACTTTTCGGGCGCCGGCCGAAAGGTGGACCGCGGCAGCGTCCCGCGTGGTGAACCGGCCCGAGCATTCAAGCACGATATCGACCCCCAATTCTCCCCACGGAAGAGCGGCAGGGTCATCCCGGCGATAGATGGCCAATGACCGGTCGCCAACCGACAACCGCCCCTTCGTGACATGTACCGGATCGGGCAACGGACCATATATCGAATCGTATCGCAGCAGATATGCCAGATTCTGCTCGTCCATGATGTCGTTGACCGCCACCAGTTCTATTCCCTCCTGGCCAAGTAGCCTCCTGGCGAGCAACCTGCCTATTCGCCCCATCCCGTTTATTGCTATACGCATCCCAAATTGATATAAGACACAAATATAAAACGAAAGGCCGTCCTGTAACCAGGACAGCCTTTAACGATTGCTTGCCAATATAACTATTTCTTCGTAGTAGTGTCCTTTTTAGCAGCGCTGTCAGTAGCCATCTTGTTGGCAGTGTCGGTCATCTTGGAAGCAGTGTCGGATGACATCTTTGCAGTGGAGTCAACTTTAGTGTCAGACCCGGCGTTGTTACAAGCGGCGAAAGCGGCAATAGCCATTACGAATAAGAACTTTTTCATTTGTGATTGTTTTTTACGTTAACGTTAATTGAATGGTTCCGAGCTTAATACCACCGCTGGGAAAAAGTAACCCGATAAGATCAACGACTTTTGCATATTCTTTTTAGTAATGTGTATTTAGTGGTTTTTGAGGCATTGATGCCACTTTTTCGAAAAATTTGCCGTTCATTTGGGTTACGAATCTTTATTTTGGGTATTAAACAAGGTTACCAGCGTGAGGAACGACACGACCGAACAGCAATTATTGGAAGGTTTGGCGCTAAACGACAGAAAGGCCATCGAGACCATTTATAAACAGCACTATAATATGGTCCAGGCGCTGATCCTCAACAATAGCGGTTACCCGGACGACGCACGGGATATTTTCCAGGAAGCCATGATCGTTCTTTACGAAAAGGTCAGATCCGGCTCCTTTGAACTGAATTGCCAGCTGAAAACCTACCTCTATTCCGTATGCCGCCGCCTTTGGCTGAAGCGCCTCGGGCAATTGCAACGATCCTTTTCTGAAGTGGAAAACCTGCAAGACACGGTGCCCGTAGAAGATGAACTGGAGCGACACGAACAACGTAACCGGGATTTCCAGGTGATGGAGCAATCGCTGAACAACCTGGGCGAGCCCTGCAGGAGCCTGCTGAAAGCGTATTACCTGGAAATGAAAAGCATGGTTGAAATAGCAGGCGATTTCGGTTATACCAATGCCGACAACGCCAAGAATCAGAAATATAAATGCCTAATGAGGCTGAAGAAAATATTTAGTCAGAATATCAAATAGTGTGCAAGATGGAAAAGAACGCCCTTTTAGACGCCGTTGAACGCTACATCCGGGGAGAAATGCTTCCTGAGGAAATGCAATTCTTCGAGCATGTCCGGAGCACCAATCCCGATATCGATCAATTGGTGATCGAACATATCTTATTCCTGAAACAGTTTACCCAGTACGGCGAGACTGTCCGTCTGAAGACCGAACTGCAGGCGGTTCATCAGCAGTTGTCCGACGGAGGTCAGTTGGGCGAGTCACGCCGCGCCATCGTGGTAACCCTCTGGAAGAAGTACAAGCGGACGGTTTTCGTAGCGGCGTCCATCGCGGGGATCACGGCGCTGTTTATCAGCGGTCTGATTTCTCTCCTGTCGCCGAAGGTGAGCCCGGAGAAGGTTGATAACCTCATCAAGGTGGTGAATGGCCAGAACATCAAGATCAATAGTATCGCCAACCAGGTAAAGCCCATGGATCAAGTTGACTTTAATGGCTTTGGTACCGGATTTCTCATCGACGGCAAAGGTTATCTCATCACCAATGCGCATGTAGTCAGGAATGCCAGAGAAATCAAAGTCCAGAATACGCTTGGCGATTATCATGCCCGTCTAATTCGCCTCGATCCGCAGGCTGACCTGGCGCTGCTGAAGATCGATGATACCGCTTTTCATGCTTTCAATGGTTTGCCATACGGGATCAGCAAATCGGATGGCGATCTGGGCGAAGACCTTTTTACACTCGGTTATCCCCGGCCGGAGATAGTCTACAACAAAGGTTATCTCAGTGCGGCAACCGGTTTTGAAGAAGATACTACGGCTTTTCAATTGACGATCGCAGCCAATCCCGGGAACAGCGGTACTCCGGTATTTAATAGTGACGGGGAGGTCATCGGTGTCGTCACTTCCACTCAGCATAACGCCCAGGGCATGGTATTCGCCGTTCGCTCGAAGAATATCTTCCGTGCGGTCGATTCGATGAAAGCGGACAGCACGCTGCAAATTGTAGACAGCAGCCTGGTTCATCTCCATGTTCCCCAGAATTCTGCCTTAAAGGGCATGGACCGCCTTCATCAGATCAAACGGATCGAAGATTATATCTTTATCGTTAAAAGGAATTAATAAAAATGGTCCGCTGCAGGCGGGCCTTTTTTTCGGGCTTATTTCCAAAGGCTTTTCGGATACTCCCCCTTTTCGATCAAGGAATTCAGACTCGCCCGAACCCCCGGCGCATCTTCCTTATACGTTACGCCAAACCATTGCTCGGAGGTGGGGATCACTCTTATGTTCCCCTTCCTTTCTTTGATCAGTTTGTCACCGATGATCGGAATAAAGAATTCGGCTTTCGGATCAGTGCCCCGTTCCTTCAAGAATTCGCCAAAGATCTTTTCGGTATACGCAAAGACAGAAGGATCAAAACCCCAGAAATTCATGGACACTTTAGAGTTGAAGGGCACTTCAAATTTTTTGCCGTCTTCTTCGTAGGTGATCTTGTCGCCGTCCTGGTATATCTTTGTCCGCTCCGCGATCGACACGAGGTTGTCCGCCGCATCGACCACGCAAACACCCCTGCTTACCGTCCCATTTTCGGAAAGTGTCTTTTTAAGCTCATACCCGATGATGCAATACAACGAAGGATTGACGTCCTTTGTCAAAAACGCATACGCCTTCTCAAACGCATCCCGGCCATAAAAGTCATCCGCATTGATGACCGCAAACGGCTCCCGTATTGCCTCCTTGGCACACAGCACCGCATGCGCTGTGCCCCAGGGCTTCGTCCTTTCCGACGGCACCGGAAAGCTGCCCGTATATGAATGCAGATCCTGGTAAACATAATCCGTCGCTATCTTACCCTTTAGCTTCGGCTCAAAAATATGCTTGAAATCTTCGGAGAAATCTTCACGGATAATGAAAACGACTTTTTTGAAACCCGCACGGATCGCATCATAGATCGAATAATCCATGATGGTCTCTCCGCTGGGGCCAAAGCCCTGAATCTGCTTCATACTGCCATATCGGGAAGCCATGCCGGCGGCCAGGATCAAAAGAGTTGGTTGCATTATTCGTAATTTTGGATGCGAAAATAAAACAATTTGACGACGCTACCACCACACGGCCTTCCCTTATTGCAGCCCATTCCATGCCCCGAAGGAGCGTCCAACAACATCAGCATCGACATCCTGCGGCTGGACCGCCTCCACCCCGTCATCTCCGGTAATAAATGGTTCAAATTGAAAGGCCATCTGCAACAGGCGCAGCAATCTTCTTCCGGTACGATCATCACTTTCGGCGGCCCCTGGTCCAATCACCTCCTCGCAACCGCCTGTGCCGCCCGCCAGGCCGGCCTTAAGGCCGTCGGCATCGTCCGCGGCGAAAAACCCCCGGTCCTTTCCAATACCCTGTCCTCTGCCCTCCACCTTGGAATGCAACTGGAATTTATCAGCCGCCGGGAGTACGCCGAAAAATCCGACATCCATTTTCTCGACCGGCTTTCCCTTCGCTATCCAGGCGCATATATCATCCCGGAAGGAGGTGCAGGCCCCCTCGGTATCCATGGAAGCGAAGAGATTCTGGAGACAATCGATAGCAGTCGGTATACGCATATCCTCTGCTCGATCGGCACCGGCACGATGTTCCTCGGCCTCGTCCGCGCCTCCCGGCGGGGTCAAACTGTCATCGGTGTCCCCGCTCTGAAAGGTGTAGACACGCTAACTGCCGCCGACGCCTCCATCTTAACCGCTGAACAAAAAGCCCGCGCCCGGGTGCTGAACGGTTATCAATTCGGCGGCTACGCCCGACACCCGCCGGAACTGCTGACTTTCATGAACGAATTCTATCAGCGAACCGGCATTCCCTCCGATATCGTCTACACCGGGAAACTGTTTTATGCCCTGGAGGATGCCGTCCGCAAAGACTATTTCCCCGCGTCATCCAGCCTATTGGTTGTCCACAGCGGCGGATTGCAAGGTAACTTGTCCCTCCCCCCGGGAACATTACAATTTCCGGAGGGCGGAATAACAGATTGTGCATTCCCCGCACAATTTTAGGCCCGGAATTTGGTTGAATAAGCCGACACCTGATCTATTATTTTTTGGGTATATAAAACATCTTTTTAATAGCTTCGTTAATCATTCTATGCAGCGGAACGTTGGAATCCTGTTGGTCTGCCTTCTCATTTCTGCTAGCCTAAAGGCACAGGACACGCTTCCCCGGTTCACTGCCACCGCGCGTGGTACGGGGAAAATACTCATCAGCTGGCATAATAAATACCCCGTCGTAACCCAGATCAGTATCCAGCGCTCAACCGATAGCCTCAGAAATTTTACCACCCTTCTGACCGTTCCGGATCCTACCCTGCCGGAAAATGGCGCTGTAGACACTAAAGCGCCACACCCCAACTTCTTTTACCGGCTCTTCATCGTGTTTGACAATGGGCATTATCTTTTTACTCCTTCACATCGGCCACAGTCCAACATCGGCCAGAGCGAAGTGGTAGTACGGGAAGAAAAAGCCGCGGAAAAAGTTCTGGCCAAAGCAGCGGAGCCCCGGATCGTCTTCGTTGACCAGGGCAATTCGCATCAACCTGCCCCGATCAGAAACCCCGGCGGGGCCCACGGCACCGTCCCCATCTCGGATGTCGCCTACTCAGGTACCATCTTTGTCCGCAGGTACGACAGCATCATCGGCAAGGTCCCCGGCAGGCAGATCCAGGCCTTCCGGGATTCAGTCCTGACCCGAACGAGAGACACCCTCGTCTTTATCGACGGCGATACACTCGTGATCAAACCATTTATGCCCGCCGAGATCTACAAAGTCTCGGCTTATGTATATACCGGAAGGTATGGCAACATTCACGTGTCACTGCCGGAAGCAGGCAAAAGGCACTATTCAGTCCGGTTTTTTGATGAGAACAATAAGCTGATGTTTGAATTGGCGGAGATCAAAGACCCCGCCCTCATCGTCGACAAAACCAACTTTCTTCATGCCGGCTGGTTTCGGTTCGAATTGTATGACGGAGATCAGCTGAAAGAAAAAAATAAACTCTTTATCCCAAAAGAATTTTAACCCCGGCCCTGACCATCTCCGCTCCCAGCCCAAGACTCGCCATCTCCGGTCGACGCCAAAGACCCCGAATCACCGCTCCACGCCAACTATCTCGCACCCAAACACCTCCGCAAACTGCGACCGCAAGGCCAACTTCGCTTCCTCCATCTCTACCGGCCGCCCCAGCTCCCTTTCCAGCGATGTGACCTGCTTGTGCGGGATGCCACACGGAACGATATCTCCGAACCAGGATAGATCGGTGCTGATGTTCAGGGCGAACCCATGCATCGTGATCCATCGGCTGCAACGAACGCCGATCGCGCAGATCTTCCGCTCCCGCCCCTTTATCCCCGGCTCTATCCAAACCCCTGTCTCGCCCCTTGACCTGTCCCCTTTAATTCCGTAACCGGCCAGCACCCGGATCGTCACCTCCTCCAGGTTTCGCAGATAAAGCCCGATATCGGTATAGAATCTCTCGAGGTCCATAATGGGATAGCCTACCAACTGACCGGGGCCGTGAAAGGTGATGTCCCCGCCGCGATTGGTGCGAAAGAACTGCGCACCTTTTTCCCGCATCCGGTCATCCCCGATCAGCACATTCTCAAGATGCCCGCTTTTACCCAGTGTATAAACTGGCGGATGCTCCACAAATAGCAAATGATGTACAGTACTATCCAACGCTTCGCCCTCCCGCGCCGCAGCCTTGATCCGCAGATTTTCCTGCAGCAACGCCTCCTGGTAGCCCCATGCCGCCTCATATTCCATCCGGCCTAAATCTTTAAAAACCACTCTCTCCATAACCCCAAAGGTAGGTAACTTTGCATAAGCTACAGGGTAGCTAACTTTGCAAAAATCTTGACTATGCACAAAGGAAGGCGACAGGACAGAGAAGAAGAAAGCCCCTCTACCGATAGTTCTGACGAGCTGTACGAACGGCTCAACCTGAAGGTGGATAAGGGACAGGAACCGCTGCGCATCGACAAATTCCTTGTCCAGCGGATCGAAAGTGCCTCCCGCAACAAGATCCAGAAAGCGCTTGAAGCCGGTATGGTCCTGGTCAATAACAAACAGGTACAACCCAACTATAAGATCCGGCCGCTCGATGAGATCGTCCTGTATTCCGACAAGGAATCGCACGGCGAAGAGATCGTTCCCGAAAAGCTTCCGCTGAATATCCGTTATGAAGACGATGACCTGATGATCATCAACAAACCACCGGGCATAGTGGTCCATCCGGCCAGCGGCAATTATACCGGAACCCTGATTAACGGCGTCGCCTGGTACCTGCAGCAAAAGAACGCGGCGATTAGCGAACAAAACCTTCCGCGCTTTGGCCTGGTCCACCGCATCGACAAAAATACGAGCGGCCTCATGGTGCTCGCCAAGACCGAAAGGGCGGTCCGCAGCCTGGCCAAACAATTCTTCGACCATACCGTCCGCCGCCAATATATGGCACTGGTCTGGGGTGACCTCGAAGAGAATGAAGGCACGATTGTCGCCCACGTGGGGAGACACCAGCGCTTTCGCAAGCTGTTCGACGCCTATCCGGAAGGCGACCATGGAAAGGAAGCCATCACCCACTACAAAGTATTGGAAAGGTTCGGCTATGTTACCCTGGTGCAATGCGTCCTGGAAACAGGCCGCACCCACCAGATCCGTGTCCACATGCAACATATCGGTCATCCACTATTCAATGACGACACGTATGGCGGCGATAAGATCGTTAAAGGGACCGTTTTTAATAAATACCGGCAGTTTGTGGACAATTGTTTCGCCATCTGCCCCCGGCATGCCCTCCATGCCAAGACCATCGGCTTTATCCACCCGGCCACCGGGGAGGAAGTGCTTTTCGAAAGCGAACTTCCTGAAGACATGCAATTGCTGATCGGAAAATGGCGGACCTATACCGACCCCCTTCAACGTGGGAAACTCATCTTATAGTCAACACTGATCTTGCCTTTGGTAATATCATCCAGTTTGCTCTTCAACAGCTTGCGCTTTAGCGGCTTCAGGTAGTCGATGAATAGTTTGCCTTCGATATGATCATACTCGTGCAGGATGATGCGAGCGGAAATGCCGTTATAGGTCTCGGTATGTAGTTCGAAATTCTCGTCCTCGAACTCTATAGTCACCTCCTCACTGCGGAAAATATCCTCCCGGATTTTGGGGATACTCAGACAACCTTCATTGTATGCCCACTCTTCCCCATTGACCGAAACAACGTGCGCGTTGATAAAAACCTGCCTGATACCCGGCCCGTCCGGATACTTGTCCTTCTCATTCTCTTCAAGGTTCTCGAAAACCTGACGGGAATCAACGATAAATAGCCGTATATCCCGGTTGATTTGAGGCGCGGCCAACCCGACTCCGTTGCTGGAATACATCGTCTCCCACATATCCTCGATCAGTTTCGCCAGATCCGGATAATCAGGAGTGATATCCTTGCTGACCTGGCGGAGGATGGGAGTTCCATATGCAACGATGGGTAAAATCATATTCTTCTTTTTATTTTTTTATCGGACAGTACGTCCCAGCCACTCCTGCAATAGGATCGTAGCCGCTATCTCATCCACCAGCGCCTTATTCTGCCGCTGCTTTTTCTTCATTCCCATCTCAATCATAGCCCGGCTCGCCATTTTGGAGGTAAACCTTTCATCGACTGGCTTCAGCGGGATGGCGGGGAACTCCTTTTGCAACCGTACCATAATCTCCCGGACGAGCGGCGTAGCATGCGTATCGCTGTCATCCCAGTTTTTCGGTTCCCCGATCAGGATCAGCTCCACGCTTTCCGCTTTGAAATACGCTTTCAAAAATCCAATCAGTTTCGGCGATTCAACCGTCGTCAAACCGGTCGCAATGATTTGCAACGGATCGGTGACCGCTATGCCGGTGCGTTTAAGTCCGTAATCTATCGCCATGATCCGCGCCATTGTCAGTTTATTCTTGCCAGCTGCGCTGCGTGTTTATTGAGGAATTCGATCGGCGTAGTTGCAGGCAGTACAGGGTTGACAACCTGAAGGAGCTCGGTATTCAAGGTAATAAAGTAGTCCAACCGATGATGCAGCGCCGTATGATAAGAAATCGCACCCGGAATGTTGTCGATCTTTGATTGCAACGCGGTGACGGCAACCTCGTACCCGGCATCGATGATCTGTACCGATGCGATCAGTGTAAGCAACAGTTGCTGCGCCTGCTCCACGCCATATGCCCGGCGCAACTCCGGGGCGATATCCCGAAGGATCGCCAAAGATATAAAGACCTGAACCCGTCCTGCTATTACCCATTGCATAAGCCGCCGAATTATCGGGTAGCCACCGCGCTTTAAGGTAAAATCGAGCAAGACGTCCGCGTCCAAAAAGATTCTAAATGCCATAGCCGCCTATCTCTAATGTACTTGCTTTTCCCCCTCCGGTTGCCGGCGGCTCTATCCGATCCATGAATTCCAGAATAGTGTTATACTGCACCGGTTCAGTGACAGAACGGAAATAACATTCCACCAACTCGGAAACACTCATTTCCTTGCGGGCGGCATACGCCTTAACGGCTTCAAGCAGCGCGCCATCGATGGTGAGGTTAAGTCTTTCTTTCATACCCGGGCAAATATACGCATGATTTCGAAATATGCGCATAATTCTACCTTCTTGTCCAAACCCATAGGTCGGCGATCACAAAGGCGGCAAAAACAACACTAGCGATACCATTGGCCGTCATAAAGGCAAGATTGACCCGGCTCAGATCGTTGGGTTTCACGATCATATGCTGATAAATAAGCATCCCTATGAAAATAGCAACCCCGCCCCAATAAAACCATCCAAACCCTCCATAAACCCCCGCGGCAACCACGCAAGCCGTTGAAAACAGATGCAGCAGCTCCGACACCCGCAAGGCCTTCGCCCTCCCCAGCCATGAGGGCATGGAATAGAGGCTCTGCGATTTATCGAATTCCTCGTCCTGCAGGGCGTAGATGATGTCGAACCCGCTGACCCAAAAGATGACTGTCAATGAGAACAAAATCGGCAACAGCATAAACCGTCCGGTTACGGCCAGAAACGCCCCGACTGGCGCAAGCGACAACCCCAGCCCCAGCACCAAATGACACAAGGGCGTAAAACGCTTGGTATAGCTATATCCCAACACCACCGCAAGCGCGACGAACGACAACGCAAAGCAAAGCGGATTGATGAACCACGTGCAAGTAATAAAAAGCAAGCAATTGATCACCACAAAACGCATGGCGTTATTCTTCGAAATGATCCCTGCCGGGATCTCCCGGATCGCCGTCCGCGGATTCAATGCATCCCATTTCACATCCAGCCAGCGGTTGAAGGCCATCGCCGCGCTCCGCGCAAAGACCATGCAGAGGATGACTAACACCAATTTCCCCAATAGTTGCCGGCCGGATATATTCCACCAGGACAATTCCCAGGCTGGAATATCAGATCTGATGAACACCCAATTTTCCAGATGAGGAGTGAGCCATGACGCTCTTATTCTGGTAAAAATCGGATTCGCCGCCAGCGCAAATCCGATCAGCGCAAAAGGCATCGCAAAGATGGTGTGCGAGAACCGGATCAAACTCAGATAACTCTTAACCTTACTCATAATATTTTTTTATCCCGGATCAACTCCCACAACACAATCCCCGCCGCTATCGATACATTCAGCGAATGTTTCATTCCCCATTGGGGGATCTCGACACTCCCATCGCAAAGTGCCAGCGCGGCCGGATCCACACCGGTAACCTCATTGCCAAATACGACCGCCACCGGGCCCGAAAACATCGGAGACAACCCATTCAAGCGCATACTCCCCTCCGTTTGCTCCACCGCCAGTACCGCAAATCCCTCCTCCTTCAAGGACCCGATCGCATCCAGGGTTGTCGGGAAATGTCGCCAGGCTACCGTCTCTGTAGCTCCCAAAGCGGTCTTATGGATATCCCGGTGGGGTGGTTGCGGCGTATAACCGCAAAGGTAAATACCCCGGATGAGAAAGGCATCACCTGTCCGAAAGACACTTCCGACATTGTGCATGCTTCGGATATTGTCCAGCACGACGATCACGGGCATCTTCTCCGACTGCCGGAATTCATTCACCGATTTACGGCCCAGCTCATCCATCTCCAATTTGCGCATAAACAAAGGTAAATCACCGCTCATACATTTGTGTCCTGCTTGCCCGATTTTATTTGCCCGTTCCCTTGCAAACTTTTACATTTCCTGCTAAATACATTGCACATGAGAAAACACTCCCGACTAACGCTTGGTCTTGTCGCTTTTCTACTCGTCACTGCCAATGCTTATTCCCAGGATGAGAAAGTCGATATGGCCACCATTCAAAAGATCCGGCAGGAAGGACTGCAGGATTCCCATGTCATGGACATTGCCTTCCACCTCACCGACGCGAGCGGCGACCGGCTCACCGCCTCGCCCGGCTTCATGCGGGCAGCCAACTGGGCCAAACAACAGCTGACCCAATGGGGCCTGGCGAACGCTGCTCTCGACCCCTGGGGAGATTTCGGCAAGGGCTGGGAACTCCAAAGATCATACGTGGCCCTCAGCAGCCCCTACTATAAACCGCTGATCGCTTTCCCCAAAGCCTGGTGCGGCGGCACCAACGGCCCCCAATCCGCGCCCGTCCTCCTGATCACCGCTAAAGATTCCGCGAAACTGGACCAGTATAAAGGTAAGCTCGCCGGAAAGATGCTGATCCTCGATGTGAATGAGGTCTACCAGCAAAGTTTCAAGCCGGATGCCACCCGATACACCGATGAACAGCTTGACTCGATGGCAAAATTCGTCATGACCCCACCCGATACGGCCGCTCAACGCCGTCGCCGGGAAGCATTTCTCCGCGGCGGGGGCCAACGCTTCATCAACGCCCTGAAGAAAATGGCTATTGAAGAAGGCGCCATCGCGATCCTCAGCCAGACTGCCCGTGGTCATGATGGGACACTCTTCGTTCAGGGCGGCGGCTCCTACACACCCGATGCACCCGCTAACTTCCTCGACATCGTAGTCGCCCTGGAAGACTATATGACCATCATCCGCCTCCTGAAAGCCGGCACTCCCGTCACCCTTGAAGCGGACGTGAAAACGAAATTCTACACCGATGATACCAAAGGCTACAACGTCATTGCCGAGATCAAAGGTACCGACCCGAAGCTGAAAGATGAGATCGTCATGCTGGGCGGCCACCTTGACTCCTGGCATAGCGGGACCGGCGCAACCGATAACGGCGCCGGCTGCACGGTCATGATGGAAGCAGTCCGAATATTGAAAACGCTGGGTATTAAACCCCGCCGAACCATCCGCATCGCACTGTGGAGCGGCGAAGAAGAAGGCCTGCTGGGTTCGCGCGGCTATGTGAAAAAGACTTTTGCAGACCCCGCTACTATGCAATTGCTGCCGGAACACGGCAAACTGTCTGCCTATTTCAATATTGACAACGGCACAGGCAAGGTCCGTGGTATATACCTTCAGGGCAACGAAGCCTGCCGCGGCATCTTTACCCAATGGCTGCAGCCCTTCCATGACCTGGGCGCCACTACCGTAACGATCAGCAATACGGGCGGAACGGATCACCAATCCTTTGACGCGGTAGGCCTGCCGGGCTTCCAGTTCATCCAGGACGAGATCGAATATAGCACCCGCACCCATCACACCAATATGGATACCTATGATCACCTGCGCGAAGACGACCTGAAACAGATCGCTACCATCGTCGCCGCCTTTGTATACGACGCCGCGCAACGCGATGAAAAGCTGCCGCGCAAACCGCTGCCCGCACCCCGCGGCGCCGGCCGCGGCGGATTCTGATAAAAAAGACCCTTGAATAAAGAAAGCATCGGCATTTGTCGGTGCTTTCTTACATTTGTCCCAATGAGCCGGTAGGCTCACCGGCCGAAGGCCCATCATTAAACTATGGCCATAGCAAAGAGCCCTACGGACACCCCGCTCATGCAGCAACATCGGGCGATCAAACAACGCTACCCGGATGCAATCCTTCTATTTCGGGTTGGCGATTTCTATGAGACCTTCGGGGAAGATGCCATCACCGCCTCCAAAATCCTGGGAATTACCCTCACCAAACGAAACAACGGCGCAGCCGCCTCCAGCGAATTGGCAGGGTTCCCCTATCATTCCCTGGACAGCTATCTCCATAAGCTGGTCAAGGCCGGCCACCGCGTAGCCGTCTGCGATCAATTAGAAGACCCGAAGTCGGCCAAAGGGATCGTCAAACGCGGCGTGACCGAATTGGTAACTCCCGGCGTGGCCACGAATGAAAAGCTGCTCGACGGTAATAACAATAATTTCCTCGCCGGCATCTACTTTCCGGAAAGCTGGCCGGATCACTCCACCGCCGCCCTCGGTATCTCTTTCCTCGACATCTCCACCGGCGAATTCTTCCTGGCAGAAGGGAATACCGAATATATTGACAAATTGCTGCAGACACTTCGACCTGCCGAAGTAATCTTTCAACGCAGCTGCCAGCGCCCCTTCAAGGAGACCTTTGGCAGTAAATTCTATACCTATACCCTCGAAAGCTGGCTGTTCGACGAAACCTTTGCCACGGAAACGCTGCTAAGGCATTTCCAGACCCATTCCCTGAAAGGCTTTGGGATCGATGGAATGAAGGCCGGAATCATCGCGGCCGGCGCTGTCCTCCATTACCTGAAGGACACCGAGCATCCCAACCTGCAACATATCTCCTCCATCCAGCGTATCGAACGGGAGGAATACCTCTGGATGGATAAGTTCACTGTCCGCAATCTGGAATTGCTGGGCTCCGCCTACGACGGCGAACAGGGAAATTTTTTGCTGAAAGTGCTGAACAATACCGTTTCGCCGATGGGCGCCCGCCTGCTGAAAAGATGGCTGCTCATGCCACTTAAGGACCCGCAGGCGATCGATCAACGACTGGATAGTGTAGAACTGCTCATAAAAATTCCTGACACCCGCGCTGCGTTGAACCACCGCATCCACCAGTGCGGCGATATCGAAAGACTTGTCGCCCGCATCCCCGTTCGCAAAACGGGCCCGCGCGAGCTAATGCAGCTGGCCCTGGGTCTGGGGGAGATCGCGCAGATCCGATCCGCGGCAGCCGACTTCTCCGGGGGCTGGCTCCGCGACCTTTGTCTTTCCCTCGACCCCTGTCCCGAAGTCGCAGAAAAGATATCGCACACGATCGCCGACACGCCTCCGGCCGCCGCGGCAAAGGGCGATTTCATCCGCAACAAAGTCAATGCGGAATTGGACCGGCTGCGCGACATCGCCAACGGAACAAAAGAATTCATCGCCACACTCCAGCAAAAAGAAGCGACCCGCTCCGGCATCTCTTCCCTTAAAATAGGCTTTAATAGCGTTTTCGGCTATTACCTGGAAGTCACTAACGCTCACAAGAACAAAGTTCCGGCTGACTGGATCCGCAAACAGACCCTCGCAGGCGCCGAACGCTATATCACTCCCGAATTGAAACAATACGAGGAGCAGATAACCGGCGCCGAAGACAAGATCAAAACCCTGGAGCTGGAGATCTATGAAAAACTGCTGCTTTTCCTTCAGGACACTCTCGCACCTCTGCAAGCCAACGGGCAAAAGCTGGCCATCCTTGATTGCCTGCTTTGCTTCGCCCACAATGCCATTCAGTACAATTACAAAAAACCACAGCTCCACGGCGGCAGAGAACTGGAGTTGAAAGGCAGCCGCCACCCCGTGATCGAACGCCAACTTCCCGCAGGAGAGCCCTACATACCCAATGACCTGCTGCTGGACTCCGATACCCAGCAGATCATCATCCTGACTGGACCCAATATGAGCGGCAAAAGCGCCCTGCTCCGGCAAACAGCCCTTATCACCCTGATGGCGCATATCGGCAGCTTCGTACCGTGCGAGGCAGCCAGGATCCCGCTCACCGATAAGATCTTCACCCGTGTCGGCGCTTCCGATAACCTGAGCGGAGGAGAATCTACTTTTATGGTAGAAATGAATGAAACGGCCAGCATCCTCAACAACCTCACCCCCGGGAGCCTGATCCTGCTTGACGAGATCGGCCGCGGTACTTCCACCTACGACGGGATATCCATTGCCTGGAGCATTGCTGAATTCCTCCACCACTCGCCGCATCGGCCCAAGACATTCTTCGCCACCCATTATCACGAACTCAACGAGCTGGAGAATAAGCTTCCCCGGATCCACAACTTTCATATCACTAACAAGGAAGTGGGCAATAAGGTTATCTTCCTTAGAAAGCTCGCGCCCGGCGGCAGCACCCATAGCTTCGGTATCCACGTCGCGAAAATGGCCGGAATGCCGCCTACCCTTCTGAAAAGAGCAGAAGAGATCCTTCATCAACTCGAAGAGAAACACGTAGGATCAACCGTCGATGAGTCACTTAAAATGATGCCTCCTAAAATGCAGCTTTCTATTTTCGACGCCCATACCGAGACCTTTCAAAAGATCCGGCAGCTGCTGGAGGCCACGGATATCAATCGCCTCACTCCCGTAGAAGCCCTCCTGAAATTGCAGGAGGTCCGGAATGAGCTGAAATGATCCGGTTGATTTATCCACCACAAATAGCTTTTTATCCGGTGCAACATCCTTTACGTCCCGGAAAGCCCTCAGAATCTTTTTCGTTTGTTATTTTACGTTAGCACCGCTGCTGCAATGATCAGATACGCTTATGAGCTGAAAGATTTCCGCCCCTGGGCAAGCGGCCTCCGCAAAGTACTTCAGATACCTGTCATCCGCACAGGCCATCTCTATACCGGGGTCAGCTGGCTTGTCATCGACCTGCCGCTCCGCGAAGACCTTGCACTAATCAATCTTCCCGCCTCCTCTCCGGCCATCCTGCTGCAATTCGATCTGGAGACCAACCATCCAACTCTCCGCCTTTCTTCCACCGCCAACGCACAGGAAACAATCCACCTGCGTAATTCACGTATAAGGAAGATAGCCATCCTCATCGCTCCCGTCTTTCTCCGTCACTGCATACAAAAGGATGTTCGCAAGGATCTTTTGCACCAGGCCAGCCGTACCCCGTATCCCTACACCGAACCCATCCCGTTCGAATACCGGCCGCTGCTCGAAGAGATTTTTCATGCCGATGCGGCCTCGCCACTTCATCGCTTGCTGCTGCATAACCGGCTTCTGCTGCTGGCTGAAAAATTCCTGTACGCCTTTATCAACAAAACTCCCCAGCCCCAGCCCGGCAGCATCAATTGGGCAAGAGCAAAAGAAAAAGATGTCGATGCCCTGCGCGACGTCATGAAAATGCTTAGCGATACCCAATTGCACAAATTCCCCTCGATCGACGCTCTCTCGAAAGCTGCAATGATGAGTTCCACCAAACTCAAAACCCGATTCAAACAGATCTATGGAATGAAACTCTATGAATACTATAACCACCATCGCCTTCTCCAGGCAAAAGAAATGCTCCGCACCGGCAATTATTCTGTTAAACAAGTGGGAGTCAATATAGGATTTTCCAATCTCAGCAATTTTGCGAAGGCATTTAAAAAAGAATTTGGTGTTTTACCCCGGGAGATCATTAAGCACAAATAATTAATTTTCTAAAAAATATTGTTAAATAGCCTTTGCGGATAATAAAAGAATCCCTGCAGCTAATCTTCTTGCGGCTATTTTGTTTAATTTTGCGCTTTTGCTGCTACACTAAATAACATTCGTCGCTGCCTCTTACGTCCCCCTTCCCTACCGCGACTATTGCCATTGAGATTGCATTGAGTGCTGCCTTTGAATTTTAATTTAATCTGTCAAAAACAGTTGACTATGGTTATGTATTCTTTCCATTTGGAGGATTTCGAAAAATGGCTCGCCGGTTTCGCCACAAAGCTGGGCGCCAGCCTCAAGGATCGTATTCTCACTATCCCCTCCCAACTTGGGGACGGGATCATTCTGGCCCGCAATGTGAATCCGCATTTTTCGTATGCGATCATGAATTTCAAGCTGAACAGCGACCTGGAAATGCGTCGTGAATCCGGTTCAAAAGGATTTATAGTTACGTTTAACCAGGTAGAGACCCATAAAGAATCTGCTATCGGACTTCTCCCGCTGCCAGTCGCTGACAAAAAGCCTTTCTTTCGGAACGATATCTTCCTGACTGAGTCCAGTGACCCTGCCAGCCTGCGGCTGTCCGCAGGGACGACAGTCAAAAGATTGCTCATCCACTGCTCTCATGAGCTGGCTATGCAATACCTGCCTGCCGACCTGTATGAGAAACTGGCCGTTTTCGCAAAAGCCAACAGCGGAAACGACAACCCGCTGTTGATCAACCTGACGCATCGTACCATGCTCAAGGAGCTGTTCGAAATAAAAGATAACGATCCGGTCAGCCAGATCAAGCGCCTCAGCAGCGTTATCCACCTGATCGAAAGATCACTCCATTCCTTCATTCGCCAGGAACAGGCAACACTTCCGCGCACCGTCAAGAAGTCGGACCTTGAAAGTATGCAGCATATCGAACAGATACTTAGCAGCCGGCTGGAAGGATTCCCTTCATTGGAATCCCTCGCGCACGAGGTATTCATGAGTACCAGCAAGCTTAAGAACCTTTTTAAGCAGGTCTACGGCCATACGCTGTATGACTATTATAACAAAAGCAGGCTTCAGCGCGCAAGGGAACTCCTGATGAACGGTCAGGTCAGCATCAAGCAAGCCGGCAGCGAGATCGGCTTCTCCAACCTCAGCCATTTTGCCAAGGCGTTCAGGAAGGAATTTGGCATCCTGCCCCGGGACCTTGTAAAAGGGCGCTAGAGGGAACGGCGCCGCCTGCGGCGGCGCCTCCAGGTTCACATCAAATCCGCCAGCCGCCCATACAGCTGCGTAAATACCCGGTAATTCTCCCGGTATTGGCTGTGCCTTTCCGGTTCCGGCTCATACGTCCTGACAATCTGGATCAAACCCCGCGCGGCATCCAGGTCATCTATCAGGCCAAGGGCCAGGAATCCCATGATCGCGGCGCCTATCGCGGAAGCATCTGCCACGCCGGTCAGATATACCCGTTTGTTAAAAACATCTGCGATCATCTGCAACCAAACATCCGACCGCGTGAACCCGCCGCTGGCCACGATATGCTCAATCGGCCCCAACGTTTCCTCCACCGAAGCGCCGATCTGACATAATGAATAACTGATGCCTTCCAGGCAGGCCCGCGTAAAATGACGATGATCGTGTATGGCCCTCACCCCGAAGAAAACACCCCGGGCATCCGCATCCCATACCGGCGCCCGCTCGCCCTGTAAATAGGGTAAGAAAATCAAGCCTTCACATCCTGCCGGCACTCCCTCCGCCTCATTGACCCGCCGTTGCCACTCCTCCTCCTCGTCCCCGATCCCGAACACCTTTTCGAACAGCCATTTCAACACATTCCCGCCATTATTGGTCGCACCGCCGCTGGTATATCGATCCGCCGAAAGAATATAATTGAAGATCCTTCCCTCCGGGTCGTCTTCGGGCGCAGCGACAGTCATCCGGATTGCCCCGCTGGTGCCGATGGTCAGCGCAGTCTCCCCCGGCCGGACCGCGCCGCTCCCCAGGTTAGCCAGACAGCCATCACCCCCACCGATTATGTATGGCAACCCTTTTTCGGTTTCTATGTGAGTACAAGGAACCGGATCGGACAGTCGACCAGCATCGATCCCTGCCAAAGCGAGCGACTCGGGATACCAATCCCGCCGCCGGATATCAAACAGCCCCGTTGCGGAAGCGATGCTGTGATCCACCTGGTATTTGCCGGTCAGCCGCCACCAGATATATTCCTTGATGCCGATGAAACGCGCCGCCCGGTCAAAAATGTCCGGGTGATCATCCTTTAACCACAACAGCTTGCATAACGGCGACATCGCGTGGATCGGCGTCCCTGTGTGCTCATAGATCTGACGCCCGGCTTCACTACCCTTCAGTGCCTTCGCAGCAGCCGATGGCCGCAGGTCAGCCCAGGTCATTGCACGGGTAAGCGGCTTGCCCGCCGTGTCAATCGCGAGCAGACTGTGGAAAGCACAACTAAAACTGACTCCCGAGGGCGAACTGCCTGTAACCCCCATTGCAGTCAGCAGCACCTCAGCTAATGCCGACTGCACCGCGTCTATCAATTGATCCGGGTCCAACTCATGCCGCCCCCCGACATCCGTAAATACAGGATAACTCGCGCCGGCACTCCCCAGCACCTTACCATCGGCAGTAAATGCTACGGCCTTGGTACTGGTCGTACCGATATCAATGCCGATGACATATTTCATATTGTTAGATCAGTTCTTTCAGCTTGCCTACCACCAGGTCAACCTGCTCGCGGGTATTGTGCTTGCTGAACGAGAACCGCACGGTAACCTGGTTGGGATTGTTGTTGATTGCCCGGATCACATGCGACCCCTGCTCCGCCCCGCTCGTACAAGCGCTGCCCCCCGAAGCGCAGATATGATTGATATCCAGGTTGAACAGGAGCATTTCAGACTTCTCTGTTTTGGGAAAAGATACGCTGAGCACCGTATACAGGCTCCGGCCTGCCGGATCCCCGTTGAATGAGATCCCCTTCATCTGTCGCTTGAGCTGTTCCATCATATATACTTTCAGCGCCTTGATATATGCGCTGTCAGCCTCATAACCAGCCGTCGCCAGCTCCAGCGCCCGGGCAAAACCTACTATGCCATACACATTTTCGGTCCCCGCCCGCATATTCCGCTCCTGCGCGCCTCCGTGAATAAACGGATGGATCCGGACATTCTCATTGATATATAATAACCCCACCCCTTTTGGACCATGAAATTTATGACTGGCGCCCGTGATGAAATGGACCGGCGTATTTCGCAGATCAAACGGGAAATGCCCAACCGTCTGCACGGTATCCGAATGAAATATTGCGCCATACAGCTTACATAGTTCACCAACCGAATGAATGTCCATGATATTTCCGATCTCATTGTTGGCATGCATGAGCGTAACCAACGTTTTTTCTGCACTGGCTGCCAGCTGCTGTTTCAGATCTTCCTGGTCGATATGACCGTTCGGCAATACATGAACATAACTCAATGACGCCTCCCCGCGCTTATGCAAATGCTCTACTGTATGCAATGTGGCATGATGTTCCAGCGGCGACGTTATGACGTGGGTGCAGCCCAGATCCCGTACCGCGGCAGTGATCGCGGTATTCGAACTCTCCGTTCCACCCGAGGTAAAGAAGATTTCAGCGGGGTGCGCATTCAGCACCTTTGCGACCGATTTCCGGGCATTCTCGACTGCCAGCCGCGACTCGCGTCCGTAAGAATAAATGGAAGAAGGATTCCCGAACTTCTCGGTCAGGTAGGGCATCATCGCTTCCAATACCTGGGAGTCAAGTCCGGTTGTAGCCGCATTGTCAAAGTAGATTCGTTCCATGGGGTGCAAAAGTACGAATTCCCGGCCACGGGGCAAACGGTCCATTCAAGGTGAAATCCGCCACGGTGCAATCAATAAGACTCACGGCGCAATTGCCTCCTTGATGTCCTGCATCAACCGAAGCGCAATATTATTCGCCGTCGTCTCGAAATTGCTTTCCGCATAGATCCGGATGATCGGCTCGGTATTGGAAGACCGAAGATGGACCCAATCGTTGTCAAACTCTATTTTCAGGCCATCGTCCGTATTGACAGGATGATTCTTATATTTCTTCTTGATCTTCTCCAGTACGGCAGGGACATCGATCCCCTGACGAAGCTCGATCTTGTTCTTGGAAATAAAATAATCCGGATATTTCTTTCGCAGCGATTTCGCACCTCCCTTATGATGCGACAAGGCACTCAGAAAAAGTCCGATGCCGATCAATGCATCCCGGCCATAATGCAGATCAGGTACGATGATCCCGCCGTTTCCTTCTCCCCCTATTACCGCATCCACCGCCTTCATGGCGCTGACCACATTGACTTCTCCGACAGCAGAAGGAAAATATTTCCCGCCATGCGCCATTGTGATTTCCTTCAGCGCCTTGGTGCTGCTCATATTGCTGACTGTGTTCCCCGGTCGGCGGCTCAGCACGAAATCCGCCACCGCCACCAGCGTGTACTCTTCCCCAAACATACTGCCATCCTCACAAACAAAACATAACCTGTCCACATCCGGATCCACAGCAATACCCAGATCTGCCCTGGCCTTCTTCACCGATGCACTCAGTCCGACCAGATTCTCCGGCAGCGGTTCGGGATTATGGGCAAACCGGCCATTCACCTCCTCATTCAACAACAGCACCTCGTCTACCCCCAATGCCTTGAGCAGCGGCGGAATGAAGATGGCTCCAGTTGAATTGATCACATCCACCACAACCTTGAATTTCCGCTCCCGGATCGACGCGACATCCACCAGCGGATAATTCACCACCGCGTCAATATGCTGCTGCAACCAGCTATTCGATACCCGGTATTCCCCAAGCCGGTCAACGGGTGCAAAGACAAAATCTTCCTTCTGCGCCTTTTCCAAAATAGCGGCCCCTTCCTGCGCATTCACAAACTCACCGTCCGGATTCAGCAACTTCAACGCATTCCATTCCTGGGGGTTATGACTGGCCGTTACGATGATCCCGCCTGCTGCCTTTTCACCGGCCACAGCAAGCTCGACGGTGGGGGTCGTAGACAATCCCAGATCGATAACATCCAGCCCAAGCCCCCGCAACGTATTGACAACCAAAGCACTTACCATTTCCCCGCTAATTCTCCCATCCCGCCCCAACACGATCTTCTTACCCCTGTTTAGCTGGAGGACCCTGCTGCCGTACGCAGCGGTGAACTTTACGATGTCCAACGGAGACAGGTTATCCCCCGGCTTCCCTCCAATCGTCCCCCTGATACCGGAGATACTCTTTATCAATGCCACAAGATGCTGTTTTTAAAACTTATGTCTACAATCATTTTCAATGTCCACAAAAATAAGGTTTTCCGACCTCCACCCGACCATAAATCCACCCCAAACAAAAAGGCCGCTTCCACAACGGAAACGGCCAATGCAATAGAATAGGGTTTAACCAGATATCTTGGAGCGCCGGAGCCTTCCTCCAACGTAGTAATTCTTTAACAAAGATACCCTCCTCACCATGTCCAAACAATAGTATTTCCACCTCTCCACCACAGGATTTTATCCCCCGGATATTTACTATTTCTTATTCCTCAATAACATATACCGTGCCGTTTCATACATCCCCTCCGATAATTCCCCCATTTGCCGGCCGACCAGCCCCTGGGACACCCCCACAGGAACCGGATCATTATTGACCACCGACGCCATTTCCTCCTTCCCCGTGATTAGTCCGCGACGATAGAAATAACCGTCTTTCACTACCCCAATGTATGCCTGGTCCGGATCATATATAAACGCCATTTCCCTTCCCCCATTGCGTATGGTATCAAATAGGTCCCGGCCCAATGTCATATTGCGATACGGAACGTGACAAAGACCGGCCAGCGTCGGAAGCACGTCCAGCTGGCTGCAATCCGCAGAAAATCGCCTCGCCCCTGCCCGCTTAAAGCCTGGCGCATATACCAGCAAGGGTACATGCTCTGCCGTTAACCGGTCCGCCGTCCAGGACTTCGGGAAGAGATCCCCCGCATCCCCGGGGATCCCATGATCCCCCACAAAAAGAAAGATGGTATTGGAAAAGAATCGCTCCTTGGACGCCGTCTGAATGAACGTGCGATAGCCAAAATCCGTATACCGGAATGCATTCATTTCTTCGTTGCTGGCAAACCCGCACTTTCGCAGCGAATCCTGAGATACCCGGATGGAATGAAAGACGGCCTGATCCTCTTTGGGTATCGTATACGGCCTGTGGTTGTCCGCCGTCTGAATGATCGCAAAGAAGGGCTGCTGCTGATCCCTCAACACCCTGGTGGCCTCCAGGAAAAGATTCTTGTCGCTGATCCCCCAGACATCCACCTTCGGTGCCTTGTAGTCTTCTTGCTCATACAAGTGAAGACCGCGAATATTATTGGTCAGCAGCCCCCGGATATTCGCCCAGCTCGTGCTACCGCCTAAAAAATAGAATTTGTTGTATCCTTCAAAATCATTGATGATCGTATGCTGATCTACGGCAGCAGGATTACGGCTGGACGTACTGGTTGCCGGCGCCACATCCGGAATACCCGTGACCACGGCCCAAACGCCTCTGGCTGTACCGTAACTGGGGGTAAAACAATGGTCGAAGAAGAGCCCCTCCCTGGAAAGACTATCAAAAAAAGGCGTCGTGTTCAGCGGATTCCCCCACATCGAACTTTTGTACGCGCTGAATGACTCACAGATCACCAGAACCACGTTGGGCCTTGGTCCCGGACTGCCTGCCCGGACCCGTTCATACCCGCTGTCCCAGCCAAAATACGGCGCCAGCATCGGATAAGCGGCCTTAACTTTGGCCTCGTCATAACCGGAATGCCTGAACTTCAGGCTGCTGAAGAACGATTGAAATGGATTCAATGAAAGGTTTGCCTGATAGTCACCACCCTCGCTGAAAGCGTCACTCCAGCGGAGCGGATATTGACCGGCCCGTCCGA
>DASZJO010000013.1:0-21769 GCA_035948015.1 Puia sp. | reverse complement strand
GGGGGGGCGCTCGTCGCGCTGGGGGTGCAGGGCGGGTTTGGCGCGCGGGGGAGTGTTTTCGGCGGATGGTGAAGTTCGCAAAATGCGAACTTCTTCTTTGATTTCCCCGGGAGTGGAGGCCATGTCTTTGGCGCGGCCGGGCGAGCCTTTGATGGAGGAGTTGAGGTATTTGAGGATGCGGATCTCTTTTTCGGAGAGGAGGCGCCAGTGGCCGCGTTGAACGTTCTTTTTCGTCAGTCCCGCATACATAACGCGGTCAAGTCCTCTAACGTCATAGCCCAGCTGCTCGAAGATGCGGCGGACGATGCGGTTGCGGCCGCTGTGGATCTCGAGGCCGATCTGGGTCTTGTCTTTCGGGTCGGGGTAGGCGAGGTCGTCAACGGGTGCGGGGCCGTCTTCGAGGGTGACGGCGCCGGCGGCGATCTTGTCGAAGTCAGCCTTGGTCAATGGTCGGTCCAGGGTGACGTGGTAGATCTTCCTTATTTGGTGGCTGGGGTGGGCGAGTTTCTGGGCGAGTTCGCCGTCGTTGGTAAAGAGCAGGACGCCGGAGGTGTTGCGGTCGAGGCGGCCGATGGGGAAGACGCGTTCGGTGGTAGCCGGGCGGATAAGGTCAAGAACGGTCCTGCGGCCCTGGGGGTCTTCGGTGGTGGTGATATAGTCTTTTGGTTTGTTGAGGAGGATATAGACGAAATTATTCGAGATCGTGACTTTTTTGTTGCTGACCTTGATGGTGTCGGAGGGATGGACTTTGGTGCCGGGTTCGGTGATGAGTTTGCCGTTGACGGTGACTTTTCCAGCGCGGACGAGTTGGGCTGCGTCGCGGCGGGAGCAGATGCCGCCGTTTGAAATGTATTTGTTGAGGGGGAGGGTGTCGGAGGGAGAACCGGGGGTTGCTTTCGCGGGGGCGGGGGTGCCGGGGGTATGGGGGGTATGCGGGGTATGCGGGGTGGGGGCGGGTTTGCCGGGGGTATGGGGGCGGGGCGGTTTGCCGGGGTTGCCGGGAGGCTGGGGACGGCTTTGATTGCCAGGGGTGAGGGGGCGGATCGGTTTGCCAGGTTTTGTGGGGGTTGCCGAATGTGGGGCGGAGGCAGGGTTGCCGGGGGGCAGGGGACGGCTTTGATTGCCGGAGCGCAGGGGGCGGATCGGTTTGCCGGGAGTGGGCTTGGCAGGGCGGGCTGTTTGCGGGGTGGGTTTCGGGGCTTTAGAGTGCGGAGCGGGATTAGCGGCCGCGCGGGGGTTGTGGGTGGGGCCGGCGGGCGCGGGTCTGCCAACGCCGGGCGCGGGTTGCTGGGTGCGGGCCTGGCGGCGTTCTTCAAAGAGGCGTTCGATGGACTGTTTGCGTTCCTTTTTGGCTGCCTTTTTCTCCTGGCGGAAGGCCTCCTTGATGGCGCTGTTGCGTTTCTTATTATAGAATTTGCTGAAATTGTCGGTTTTGCGTTTGCCCAGGCTGCGGCGCTCCCCGGAGGGGGAATTCTTTTTCATGTGTGTTGGGTTTGCTGTTTTACAACAGTAGTGAGGGGCAAAGGTATTAAAAAATTTTATCTTTAGATATGCAGGAGGAATTAACAAAACACAGCAGGAAAATCTTTCAGGAAATGAAAAATCGCGAACATGGCATGTGGGAAAAGGTGAGGGAAATCGTCATTGAGATCCTAATCATCGTCTTTGCGGTCTCGCTTTCTATTTGGCTGCATAATTGGTCGGATCACCGGGTGGAACAACGACAGACGGATGAGTTTCTAGCGGGCATCAGGGTTGATCTGTCGAAGGATATTACCTCTTTGGAGGAAAACAGACAAACATTCCTGGAAGAAGACTCGCTTTTCACGTACCTGATGCTTATCACAAGCACCGGGGCGGTGGATACCGTCAGCGAGCATCGAATCAACGCTAATTTTAATTATCAAATGCGGAGCACCCACGCCAATATTGCCCGGTATGAGGGGTTCAAGTCGAATGGAAAAATCGGGACGATCGAAAATGACAGTTTGAAGCAGGCGATACTTGCTTACTATCAACAGACGATACCGGCGGTTAATGATATCGAGGATATCGTGAATAAGCTTCAAGATAGATTAATGGATGCGCAGTTCACGAAGGATGAGAAGATGTCCATACGAGCGTTTGCAAAATCTTTCAAGGCACGGGCGTATGTGGAAATCACCGTCGAAAACCTGGGGCCCGCCATCCAGACGTATGCGGATGCGGAGGCGAAGGCGAAGGATATCATTAATAAGATCAATTCCTATTTGAAAGCGCAGGAATAAAAAACGGCTGTATCGCGTGGATACAGCCGGACGTCAATCGATAACAGGGAAAGGATCAGGCACGACCGCCGGGTCGATCGAATCCGCCGGGCCGATGATGGTGCATTTGCTGAAATTTAGTGTATTGGTCGGGCGTAAGGATTGTTTTAAAGCTGTCGTTGCGGGTTATCATCAGGGCCCGCATCTGTTGGCGCTTCTCCTGCGGAAGGAGGTTGTCGTTCTCGTGTATGGCCTGGGCCTGGTTGCGGAGGTTTTGCTGGCCGGCTTTGATCTGGGCTACCTGGTCATCAGTAAGGTTGAGGTTGAGCCGGAGTCGTTCGAGACGGGCAGCGGCCATCACCTGGCGGTTCTCATCCATCCTTTTACGGCGTGCGGCGAGTTCGGTCTTCTGCTCGGGGGTCAGGAGGGCCAGGAGTTTTGCCTTCTTTTCTTTTTCGAGGGTAAGCAGGTCGGCCTTGTATTGCTTCAAAGTGATATTGTCCTGGTTGAAGAGGTCAGCGGATTTTTGGCGATATTCATTGTTGATTGCGGTGACCTGTTGGCGCTGTTCGGGGGTGTAGTGGATGAAGTTGCGATGTTGGAAGCCGCGGCGGCCGGGTGCGAAGCGGTTTTGGCCGGGACGATGGAAGGCGAAGCCGTCGGGGTTGCGGAATTCGCCGGGGGCGTGGTGGAAACGGTGGAAGGTAGAGTCGCCGGGGTTTCCGCGGAATGCGCCGGGGGCGCGGTGGAAACGGTGGAAGGTAGAGTCGCCGGGGTTTGTCGGATTGGTCCCCGTGGATTGGGCGTTCGCGGCCCAGCCGAGGGTTAATGCTCCCAGGAGGAGGAATAGGTACTTTCGATTCATGAGATTATCTTTTATGTGATAGTAAGATAGAGGTTGGGGAGAAACGTTTAATTGCGGCGGTGAGTGTATTCCGGTAAAAATGAGGAGTCTACCGAATTTTTCTGTGGGGATGTACGGAATTTTGGGGTTGGAGTGTCTTTATGGAATGCAAAAATTCATCAAATATGGAAACTAAAATCCAGACGGCCGCGGGGCCGGTGGTCGATGCGCAGTCATGGATGGAGGCCAGGCTGTCGCTGTTGGCGAGGGAACGCGAGCTGTCACGGCTGATGGACCTGGTCACTGATGAGCGCCGGAAGATGCCGCGGCAACGCGTCTTGAAAAGCTACGTTTTCGATGGGGCATCGGGGAAAGTCGCGCTGGCAGGGCTTATGGGTCCGCACTCCAAACTAATCGTTCAGCATTTCATGTTCGCCCCCGACTGGGAGGAAGGCTGCAGGGGGTGTAGTTTTGGTGCCGATTATAACCAGGGGGCCCTGGTGCATCTGGCGACACAGGGGTATGCGTTCGCGGCTATTTCGTTGGCGCCGCTGGCCAAATTGGAAGCTTTCAGGAAGAAAATGGGCTGGACATTCAACTGGGTGTCTTCGGCAGAGAGCGATTTCGACTATGATTTCCAGGTCGCGTTCCCGGAGGCGGATCTGGCAGCCAATAACGTGTATTACAATTACCGGTGGCAGCCGCGGATGGAGGTAGTGATGCCGGGGGTCAGCCTTTTCGAGAAAGGCGAGAATGGCGAGGTGTTGCACACATGGTCGGGTTATGGTAGGGAGGCGGAGCAGTTGATCCCGTCGCTGACGGTGGACCTGGTGGAGCGGAACGGGAATGGGCCGAGATATGATTTGGCGGGGTGGGTAAGGTTGAGGCACCAATATGAAAAACAAAGTGGTGGCTGCTGTCATGGTGGACCCGGGCAGTAGGGGGCGATGGCATGTGGCCGGGGAATGAAGGGCGATGCTAAGATTTGTTGGCGAGCTGGCCGCAGGCGGCGTCGATGTCTTTGCCGCGGCTGCGGCGGAGGCGGGCGTTGACGCGGTTCTTTTCGAGGTGCGTCATGAATTGGTGGATGGCGGTCTCGTCGGGTTTTTCGAAGAGGGCCTGATCGATGGGGTTGTATTCGATGATGTTGACAAGGTCGGCGGGCACCTGGCGGTAGATCTTAGTGAGCTCTTCCGCATCCTGGGGGCTGTCATTGAAATTCTTGAATAGGATATATTCGAACGTGATCTCGTTCTCCGTCATTTTATAGTAGTAGTTGAGGGCATCAATGAGGGCCTTTATATTATTGGTCTCGTTGATGGGCATGATCTCGTTCCGCTTCCTGTCGTTGGCGGCGTGGAGGGAGAGGGCCAGTTTGAATTTGACCTTGTCGTCGCCGAGCTGGCGGATCATCTTCGCCACGCCGGCGGTGGAGACGGTGATGCGGCGGGGGCTCATGGCGAGGCCGTCGGGCGCAATGATTCGTTCGATTGCCTTGAGGACATTCTTGTAGTTAAGCAGGGGCTCGCCCATACCCATGAAAACGATATTGCTCAGTTTCTTTTCGTATACTTTTTCGCTCTGTTGGTTAATGAGAACGACCTCATCATAGATCTCATCGTAATCGAGGTTGCGTTCCCTTTTCATATACCCGGTCGCGCAGAATTTGCAGCTAAGGGAGCAGCCGATCTGCGAGGAGACGCAGGCGGTCTTGCGTTCATCGGTTGGAATGAGCACGCCTTCAACGAGGTGTCGGTCGGCGGTACGGAAACGGCTTTTAATGGTGCCGTCGGCGCTGACCTGGGTGGCGTCGATGCTGAGGGCGGGGAAAGTGAAGGTGCCGGCGAGATGCTGGCGCAGCGGTTTGCTCAGGTTGGTCATGTCTTCGAAGGAATGGGCGTGCTTTTGCCAAAGCCATTCCCAGACCTGTTTGGCGCGGAACTTTTTCTCGCCGAGGGTTTCGAAAAAGGCTTCGACTTCCGCGAGGCTCAGGTGCCTGATATTTTTCTTCACTTTCTCCATTGGGGGCGCGAAGATACGAAGATTTTGGGGAACTGTGAATAGAGGCTGCGGATCGCGGGTTATGGGATAGGAGGGCGCGCGCTATTCCCGGCGCCACACGACGAAACCGTAGGCCGGCAGGCTAAGCTGTGTGCCAAGGGATTGGGGGCTTCCGGTGAAGGCGTCCGACCAGGAGCTACCCTGTAGTGCGACGGGCACGGGATAAGTGAGGGCCGAATTCCGAAGGTTGACCGCGACAAAAACCGTGTCGCCGGGGGCGGTCTTCGTGAAAGCGCAAATATCACTATTGTCATAGGCCGTCAGGGTGCCGCGGCGGATGGCGGTGCTGCTGTCACGGAAAGCGATAAGCTGCTTGTATTGTGATGTAACGCCGGGGTTGATGGTCCAGTCGATGGTGGTCGACGTGAAAGGAAAGGTGATCGCCGTCGGAAAAGCTACTTCCGTGCCGTTGTACACAAAGGGCACTCCTTTGCGGTAGGCGACTATCACGAATGCGGCCGTGGAACCAGGGATGCCGCTGAACAGGGTTACGGGCGCGCCGTCGGAGCCGTCCACGTCGTGGTTTGTAAGATAGCGGACGATCTGCTGGCTGCCGGTTGCGCCGACATACTCGATGGAATCTGACGCGTCGATCAGGGTAACAGGACTGCCGGTGAATATGGACTTCAGGCTGGTGCCATAGAATTGAAAGCCGAAGTTATAGTTGAATCCCGCGGTGTAGTTAGCGGATCTCGAGCCCTCGGCCAGCAGCAACAGCTGATGGGTGCTGATATTCCTCAATGTATCGATGGCCTGCATCCAGAAGTCGACGGGCGGATTGTCGGCAAAATCGCAACGGAAACCATCTATGTTTGCCCGGTATACCCATGACTCCATCGAATGGATCATCGCGGTGCGCATAGCCGTGCTAGTGAAATTGAGGGCCGCCACGTCGGTATACGTACTCAACTGAACGATATTGCCGGCCCCATCGTGCACATACCAGTCGGGATGCTGGGTGATCCAGGGATGGTCCCAGGAGGTTTGATTGACGACCCAGTCGAGGATGACGGCCATGTTGCGGTTATGTGCGCCATCGACCAGGTTGCGGAGATCGGTCAGGGTACCGTATTCGGCGCCGACGGTGTCGAAATTTTGGATGCAATACGGCGAGTTGACGGATTTGTAAGTGCCGACGGGATAGACGGGCATGAGGTAGATAACGTTGACGCCTAACGCTTTGATCTGGTCCAGGCGGGCGCTCACCCCCTGAAGGTCATGGGTGGGACTGAAGGCGCGGATATTGACCTGGTAGATCGTCACGTCGCGCGGGTCGGGAACGCCCGTGAAGGGCGTCCCGTATTGCGGCGGCAGGGTATCGGCGGTTTTCGTGGTCGAGTCTGGCGGCGGGTTGGGTGTTGGGGTAACGGAGTGGCTCTTGCTGCAGGAAAGCAGGGCCGCGAAGACCAGAGGAAAGAAGAGGTTCATTTTCATACTATTGCAAGATAGCACTATAGGTATACTTTTGGGACACATGGAGGTCCAGCGTTATGATATATGTGCCGTTGGCGGGTACGGTCAGGTTATTGAGCCCAGGCGTATAACCGAAGAAGGGGTTGTCCGCGTATTCGATCTGCCCCGAATTGTTGATACCGAAGTCGATGACCCAGGCGTCGTTGGCCCTGAACTTGAAGGAGCCGGCGGTAACCATCGCCGCGGTCACGGTCCACACCTGGTTAACAGGGTCGTATGTCATTTGCGTATCCGTGCTCCAGCCGCCGGGGGTAGCGTCGCCGATTATACCCCAGGTCGTCGCTGTAGCGGTCCACGTATTGTTGTTGAGGTCGGCCGTCAGCTCGTAGTAGCCCGGTCCCGGCACGGACAGCCCGGCCGCGTTTCCGTTGGTGCTGAAGGTTCCACCGCCGCCGTCGCCATAGTTGGTATGGTTCCAGTCCGGGGCGTTGGTGTATTTGAAATACTGTATCCCGCTGCCGGTGATATTGACATATCCTTCAAAGAGACCGGGTTTGCCGGGTACGGGGTTCAGGACGGGGGCGCTGGCCGGATTCCAGCCCTGGTAAGCGCCGGGTATGAAAAGGTTGGTGAGATAGGGGGTGATGTTGACCTTCACGGCTGACGTATAGGCGGCCGGGATCGTGGAAGCGGCACCGTTATATTGGTTCACGTTTGCCAGCACGCGGAAGACCATGCCCGAGTCTGCAAAGATGTTGAGGGCCCCCATGATATTATTCAGGGTCTTCCCATTAAAGCCCAGGGTCAGTACGTTATTGCCCGCTACGAATTGCTGGGCCTTACTCCAGGCCGAGGGGCCGGTTGTATCTGCTGGTACGTCCAATTCGAGGGTATAGGTCACGGCGACGGCGGTGCCATAGTTGACGGCCGGCCAACTGAAGGTCAGCACGGTGTCATTGTCATTGGCCGGCGAGAGGGTGACGCTGTCGGCAGAGCTTTTTAGCGGTGCGGTGAATGCGGAGCTCTCGTTGAGCTGCAGTTTGGCACCCTCCTTTTTGCAGGCAGTTGCGGCAAGCAGGAGAGCGGTGGCAATGGAGACAAATTGAAAGATCTTATTCATATAGATAGCTTGAGTGGTGGATTAATAGCCCGGATTTTGGACCAGGCTGGGGTTGGAATTCAGCTCCGTTGCCGGAAGTGGCAGCAGGCCAAGGTGGCTGTCGACGGCTGCGCCCGCCTGTACGCCGCCCTTCCAGGGCCAGAGGTATGTGCCACCGGTAAACATCCCATACCGGATAAGGTCCGTCCGCCGGAAGCATTCCCAGTATAACTCCTTCTGCCGCTCGTTCAGGATATCCGTCAGCGTATAGCTACCGACGTTACCATTGGCATTGCCGTAGGCCCTTGTGCGCAGCAAGTTGAAGTAGGACAGCGCTGTTGCGGGGTCGCCACCGGTTCCGCCGCGGGCCACTGCTTCGATATAGATCAGGTATTGTTCGGCTAGCCGGAACAGGGGAAAGTCCGTGGAGCAAAGCACGCCGTTGGGGGAATAGGGGGTCGTGCCGGTCGAGGTTTTGTTTGAGAATTTATAGACTTCCACGCCCTGGGTAAAGTCAAGCACGGAGTTGATGGCGGGAGCGCCAGGGCCGAACAGGGCACGTTGGTCTGTAGGATCGGTGAATGCCGCGGGCAGGGGTGCGGTGCTCCGGTTGCCCAGCCAGCCGCCGCCGGGAATGCCGTAGGCTGCGTCGTCGGTGGGATCGGTATTATGTGCCGAGCAGATCAGGAAGGTGGTGCCGCCGTAGTTCTGGGCGTTGACCGCGTCATAGGGAATGGGCAGGATGATCTCAGGGTTGTTGAGGTTGTTGTCGCTCTTAAAGAGGTTAGTGAATGTCGGCATCAGTGAATAGCCAGCATTAATGACCTTCGAGGAATAGGTTATGGCGTCGGTAAAATGGTCATTACCGGAGCCGAGGTAGGTATCCGCGTTGAGGTACATGCGGGCCAGCAGCGCCCACTCTGCCGCCTGGTCGACGCGGGCGTATTCGTTAAGGTGCGGCGCGACGAGGGAAGTGTCGATGGCTTTCAGTTCGGATTCGATATAATGAAAGAGGTCCGCGCGCGCGATCTGTTTGGGGATATAGGCGCCGACGGGGTCGTTTTCGGTCACGAAGGCCGGATTGCCGAAGAGGTCCATCAATATATAGTACTGGTATGCGCGGAGGAATCGGGCTTCGGCGCGGTAGTGCCGGATATTGGCGGCGTCCTGGCCGGTGAAGCCATGGGCCGCGATGCCGGCGTCGGTCGAATTGCGGATGAAATCGTTGGCCACGGTGATCTGGAAAAAGCTCCGGTCATACATCGCCGCGACGTAAACGTTACTGGATGCCAGGTCCAGGTTATGCAGCGGTTGCAGGTAAGGATCGTTCCAGGCGCAGATAGCGTTATCGGTCGTCAGTTCCTGCATATTGAACAACAGCCGGACAAAATCAGTTTCGCCGACGTCCGAGATGCCCGTCACGTTGATATCGCTGGCGCCTGTACCCTGGCTGCTGATCAGCGCATAGGCGCCGTAGACTTTGGCCAGCACCTGCTTGTATCCCGCGGCGGTGGCATATTGGATATTGCCCGTGTTGGTATTTGCGGGCTAGCGGTTGAGGTCTTTCGAGCAGGAGGCGAGAAGAATGAGTGCGGGCAATATTATGGTTATACTTTTCATGTTGTCTTAATTGATCGTTAGAATTGAAGGTTTAGACCCAGCGAATAGGTACGAGGCCGGGGATAGAATGAATTGTCTACGCCGCCATATAGTTCGGGGTCCTGCCCGGGATATTTGGTGATGGTGAACACGTTCTGGCAATTGGCGCTTACCCGCAGGTTCGCATTGTTGTGGAAGACATGGCCGGCGTTGAAGGACAGCGCGAGGTTATCCATTTTCAGGAAGGAGGCGTTCTGCACATACATATCCGACTGCGGGTTGCTATAGATGAAAGGTGTGGTTAAGACGTTCGTCAGCGTATTGGCGAGGTAGCCCAGCGGGTTGAAGACATTCGCTTCGTTGGCGTTTGCGGCCAGTCCGTTGTACATATAGTTCCCGATGTTGGCCCGAAGTACGGTGCTCACTGTCCAGCGGCGATAGGAGAGGTCGGTGCTAAAGCCGAGGATATAGGGCGGGAAGGGTGTTTTATAGCGGTAGAGGTCTTCGCTGTTGATGATACCGTCGCCGTTCAGGTCTTCGTACACGCCTTCGATGGGTTTGCCGGTGGCCTTGTTGTATTCCTGGTGATAGACGTAGAAGGCGTCGGCGGGGTAGCCCACGGAGTTGATCTGGACATTGTTCCCTTGCAGCGCGCCCACATAAGCCGGGTCATTGACGGCCGTCAGCTTTGTGATCTTGTTCGTGTTGTAAGCGATATTGAAGGCGACGTTCCACCGCCAGTTCCTTGTGCGGACGGGGTTGGCGCCGATGGCGAATTCGATCCCCTGATTGGTCATATTGCCCACGTTGACCAGCAGGGTGTTGCTGAAGTTCGAACCTGCGGGGACCGGAACCGTGTTCAGCAGGTTGGAGGTCTTCTTGTAATAGACGTCGATGCTGCCGAAGATCCGGTTATTGAGGAAACCATAGTCCAGGCCGCCGTTCCAGGTGGCCGTTTGTTCCCATTTGATATTAGCATCATAGGCCGAGGCGGTCGCCATGTTGTACCAGGTATTGCCAAACTGGAACTCCGATCCGTTCAGGCTCAGCCCGTAGACCGGCATGTAGGAATAGTCCGCGATACCGTCCTGGTTGCCGGTGATTCCATAGCTCAGGCGCAGGTTCAGGTTTGAGAGAACGGACGCCGATCGGAGGAATTTCTCCTGCTGTATCCGCCAGGTCAGGGCTACGGCCGGGAAGGTACCCCAACGGTTGGCGGGGGCGAAGCGGGAGGATCCATCCGTCCGGATGGACCCCGATAGGATATACTTATTATCGAAGGTATAGATGAGGCGGCCGTACCAGGAGATCATAGTATTCTCGGCCGGGCTCGTCGGATAGAGCGGGGTGCTGCCCGGGATCGTGTCGCTGTTAGCGCGGCGGTCGGGGTAGTTCCAGTTCGTGGTCTTGTTGTCGTAATAGCCATAGCCCGCCACGATATTGATCGTGCTCCGGATCGGCCGCAGATCTTTGAGATAACTGAGGTAGAATTCGCTCACGACGTCCGTCATAGTTCCTTTGTAGACGTTGTTCTGCCCGCTGTCGAGGAAGTTTTGGGCCGCATACGCCGGCACCTGAACGATTCCGTTGCCATGTGCCACATCGTAACCCAGGTTCAGGTTGGCGTGCAGGCCGGAGATCCAGGGAAGGGCATAGTCCAGGGCCAGGTTGCCGAAGCTCCGTTGGACCGTCGCATGGTTGTTGTACAGGTCCAGCAGGGCCACCGGATTGCGGGGCGCCAGCTTATTGAGAGTGAGGGTGCTCCCGCTGCCCGTCGTCCATTCGAAGAAATTACCATAGTCGGACTTTTCGCGAACGGGTTGCGTTGGGTCAAAATAAAGTGCAGAGCTGATGGCGGCGCCCGAGTTGGCGAACTGCGACTGGAGCACGGCCCCGTGCAGGTTAAGCTCTACTTTCAGTGCGTCGTTGAAAAAATGAGGTGTGAGGGAGATGCTCCCGCTGTAACGTTGAAGGTTATCCGTACGCACGATCCCATCCTGGTTGAGGTAGCCGAAGGAGGCGCGGTAGGGGATACTCCCGATAGACCCGGTCGCATTCAGGTTGTTGTCGGTGCTGATGGCCGTCTGGAAGATCTGTCGCTGCCAGTCGGTATTGGCGCTTCCCAACAGGGCGCTGAAGGGCTGGCCGTTATAGGTGCCGAGGGAGGTGGAATCCACGAATTGACGGAACTGGGCCGCCGACATCACGTTTTCTTCTTTGATCAGTTTGCCTGCGGAAACCTGGCTGCTGAAGCTAAAACGGGTGGGGCCGGGGCGGCCTTTCTTTGTCGTGATGAGGATGACCCCGTTGGAGGCGCGGGAGCCGTAGATGGCTGTAGCCGCGGCGTCTTTCAGGACTGTAAAGGAGGCAATGTCATTGGGATTGACGAGGCTAAGGGCGTTGGATGCACCGGGGATGCCGTTCCCGCTGAAGGGGAGACCATCGACGACGATCAGTGGGTCATTGCTGGCGCTCAGCGAGACGACGCCGCGGATGCGGATGACGCTGCCCGATCCGGGCGAACCGCCGTTTGAGGTAATGGAGACGCCCGCGACCTTGCCGGCGATCAGTTGTTCGGGAGTGGTGATCTCGCCGCCCTGGAAGTCTTTTTCGGTTACAACTGCCAGTGAGCCGGTCAGATCTTTCCGTTGCTGGGTGCCGTAGGGGATGACGATCACTTCCGTGAGAGAGCCGGCGGTGGGCCTCATCGACACGTTGACGGTTCGTTGGGCCATGACATGGACCGTATCGTAGCCGACATAGCTGATGACGAGGATGGCGTTTGGCGGTGCCGCGAGGGTAAAGGCGCCTTTGCTGTTGGTGATGGTACCTCTTCCGGAGGCGGTAATGCTGATGGATGCTCCCTCTACGGGTGTGCCTTTATCCGAGAGCACGGTACCGTTAACGGGAAGGGTTTGCCCTTGCGCGAGACCTGGCAGATGCAGGAGGGAGAGCAGGGTTGTGGCAATCAATAGTTGAGTTGTTCTGGTAAGGTGCATATATGACAAGATTAATATGAATTAATAGGTGAGGGTAAGGGTTCGGTCGGGGGTGGGGATGATCGCGGCACGGACGGATTCGCTCCCGGGGATGGTCGGGTCGCCGGGGAGGAATGCGGTGTGCTGGGTTTTCAGGGAGATGGAGGTGACGGCTGTCAGCGTTTCGGTGTCGAATCCGTGCAGGGTAAGGCGGATATGGGTGAAGTGCGTTTTACTGTGGCCTTCGGGTTTGTCGAGGGTGATCGTGCGATTGGCCGGGTCAAGACGGATGGTACGTTGGTAGTACTCGCCTTTTTCGTAGTCATAGGTGATGCCGTCGTCTTCGTAATAGGCGAAGTTGTTGGGTTGGTTGCTGTAGTAGACGTGCAGGTCGAGGGTATCGGATGGGGCTTCGGAGGTGCTTTGGATCAGCGACTGGCGCGGCAGGATGCTGCCGGCTTTGACATAGACCGGAAGGCGGTCGGGTTGCAGTTCGATCAGCTTTTCGCGGCCGCCGTGGTTCAGCTCGCCGGTATAGGCGTCGTACCAGTCGCCTGGCGGCAGGTATACTTTGGCGAAAGAGACCCCGCTGACCTGCGGCAGTACGAGCAGGGACGGGCCGCATAGAAATTCGTTTTGGTACTGTGGATCGTAGATATGCGGATCGCGGGTGTAGTCGATAGCCAGCGAACGTATCACGGGCATGCCGTTGGTGGAGGCTTCGCGGAAGGTCGAGTACAGGTAAGGCAGCAGCGTATAGCGCAGGCCGATAGCGTTGCGGGCGATGGCCAGGACGTCCTCGCCGTAGGACCAGGGCTCGCCGGCGCGGGAGTTGTAGGCGGTATGGTTGCGGTAGTAGGGGATAAAGGCGCCCAGTTCGATCCAGCGGGTATAGAGTGCCGGCGAGGGATTGCCGGTGAAACCGCCGATGTCCATTCCGGTGAAGGGCACGCCGCTCAGGCCCTGGCTTGTCAGCAATCGTACGCCCGCGAGCATATGGTCGTCTTCGGCGCGGTTATCGCCTGTCCAGATGGCGGCATAGCGCTGCAATCCGGCGTATCCGGAGCGACTAAGGATGAAAGGGCGTTGTTGCAGGGCTGCCCGGGCTCCTTCATAGCTGCTGCGGGCCATTTCCAGGCCGAACACGTTGTGGCCTTTCAGTGCTGTCGCGGGATGGCCGTCGAAGTCGAAGAGAACGTTGTCGGGCATGTTTTGGCCCCAGGTCGAGATCTCGTTCATATCGTTCCAGATGCCGGCCACTCCTGCATCGGTATACTGCCGGATCTCGTTGTGCCACCAGTCGCGTCCCTTTTCGGCGGTAAAATCGGGGAAGTGGCACCAGCCCGGCCATACGGCGCCGGTATAGTTTTGACCGTCGGGGTATTTCAGGAAGACGTTGCCGGCGAGACCGCTCTCATAGGCCTGGTATCCTTTTTCGACTTTGATGCCGGGGTCGACGATCACCGTGGTATGGAAGCCCAGCTTCTTCAATTGCGACATCATCGCGCTCGGGTCGGGAAAGCGTTGGGGGTCCCAGGTGAACAGTTTGTAATGGTCCATGTAGTGGATATCGAGGGTGATGCCGTCCGCGGGGATCTGTTTTTCACGCAGGGTCCGGGCGATGCGCAATACTTCGGCGTCGGGGTAGTAGGAGTAGCGGTTCTGTTGGTAGCCCAGGCTCCAGAGGGGTGGGAGCGGCATGCGGCCGGTGAGGTCGGTATAATGACGGAGGATGCTGGCCACGGTGGGGGCATAGATGAAATAATAATTCAGTTCCCCGCCTTCGGCGCTGAAGGAGGAGAAGCGGTTGTTGCTCGCGCCGAAGTTGAAATCGCTGCGGTAGCTATTGTCGAGGAAGATGCCATAGCAAAGGCTGTCGTGGATACCGATATAAAATGGGATCGACGAATAGAGCGGGTCCTGGGCGATGTTGTAGCCATAGACGTCGGAGTTCCAGTTGGTGTAGGCGGTGCCTGCGCGGTCGAGGGGACCGGTCTTTTCGCCGAGGCCGATAAAACGTTCGTTTGGCTGTAGTTTCTTATAGTCTGTGACTTTGGTCCCTTGCCAGGAGATGTCGAGCCCTTTTTCGTCTTCGTTGATGGGTTGACCGTCAGAGGTATAGAATGCCATGGCGAGCGTCGACCGGTCTACGCGCAATTCCAATGAATCGGTAGTGATGCGGAGTTCGGTGGGTTGTTCGTCAAGATGGTAACGGGTTGTTGCCGGGGTGGCGATGATGGCATAGGATTGGTCGGGGCCGAGGGGCTGTTGGGAGATTCTTACGCGGATCACGTTTGCGCTGTATATGGTTAGGCGGGCGTAGGTGTGCTCGGTTTGGATGTCGATGTCGGGTCCGGTGCGGATAATGCTGGTAATGGCGCCGGGCGCGAGAATGCTTTCGAGGTTGAGGGGTTGTGGGGCAGCGGGGCTGGAGGGGTGTGGGGCGGCGGGGTTGGAGGGGTGTGGGGCGGCGGGGCTGGCGGGTTGTGACGCGGGTGCGCATGGGATGGGCTGGGCAGGCCCGGCCTGGGCTATCGCGAGGGCGGGGAGGAGGAATAAATAGAAAAACAGTAAATAAGGTGCAAGGGCAGCGCGGACAATTTTCATATAACAAGCCATTGATCACCCAAAGAAACCCCGGCCGGAAGTAAAGGTCAATTTATACAGGTCAAATATGGATAATATCGCAGACAACCGTGGAGTCATGCGTTGCAAGAATTTGGTTGTTAGTGCCCTGCGATCGTATATGTATTATTATAATATAGATGCAGTACCGCTCTTTTCAGATGCTCTTTATCTCCATGATGCGGGCCTCGAACTCGTCGTTGGGGACGATGGAGCGGTTCTTTATGCGCGTTTTGTAGGCGTAGATGGTGTTGACGGAGTACTCCAGGATCTGTGCGATCTTTTCATTGTCGGTGATGCCCATACGGATGAGCGCGAAGATGCGAAGGTCGATATTGAGAAGCTCGTTCTCTTTCAGCCTGACCTGGTCTTCTTCTTTGAAAAGGGCATTGAACTGGCTTACGAAGTGCGGAAAGATGCGGAGGAAGACCGTATCAAAGCTTTTAAGGAGCTCTTCTTTTTCTTTTTTCAGTTGGATATTGCCGACAATAAACCGGATGTCCTCCCACTTGCGGTCTGCGATCTTCTGGTCGAGGGTACGTTTCAGTCTTTCCAGTTTCACGAAAAATTCCGAGTCAAGGTTGAAGAAATAGCCGATGTATTCTTCCTTGATCTTGTTGGCTTCTTCAAGTTTCCCGTTGATCAACTGCAGGGTGGCGTGGGCTTCGGTGATGGTTTGTTGTGCTTTTTTGAGTTTTTTCACCTGGCGGCGGATGACGAAGATGAGGATGGCCAGTACGATCCCGAGGCCGGTCACGACAGCGGCGTATTGGATGAGCAGTCGGCGTTGGGTTTCGACGGCATTGATGCGTTCGCCTTCGATGAGCGACAGGATATTACTTACCTGCACTTTTCGCTGACGGGCGCCATAGAAGGAGGCATTGGAAATAGCCGTTTCGATGCAGAGGGAGGCGTGGCGGACGTCGCCTTTTTTATAGAGAAGGTTGGCCAGGTTAAAGACTGCCACAGTCTCTTTAGTTGAGGAGCGGATATCGGCGATGGCGGCGGTGATGAGCAGATCCGTGGCTTCCGTCGGGAGACTTTTCTCAGCGTAGATGCCGCTCAGCGTTGAGGCGGTCAGCGCCAACTGGTGGTCGGTCAAATGTCCCCGGGCAAGCAGGCGCCCGAAATAGGTGGCGCCGGTGTCGATATGGCCATTCTTGAAGTTAAGCAGGCCATTATAATAGTCCGCTTCGAAAGACCCTGGTGGATAGAAGGCCAGCGCTGAATCGATATAGCTATTGCCTTTTTGATCGTATGCTACGGAATGGTAGGCTGCGTCATAATCATAGTTCGCAATATCATAATAATAGCGGCCCAGCAGGGTATAGTAGAGGGCTTTCAGGGAATCGGGCGCCTGGCGGATATCGGTAGCTTGCAGGGAATCGTAGGTTTCTCTGAATAGCCCTGACGACAGGAGGATGAAGCAAAGCTGCAGCCGGGCTTCGGTGATGAGCCGGGGATCGCCGAGGCGGTATGCGATATCCTGCATATTGCCGGCATAGCGGTAGGCTGAATCGTAGATGAAGATGCGGTACTCGTCGTAGAGCCGCTTGTATTGGCGGAAGAGGGAGGTTGGGTCATTGGTGGTGGCCGGCAGGGAAGATCGCAGCCGGTCGATCTCCAGGGTCTTTGCGGTGTCGTACTCCGTCGTTTTGCCGATGGCCACGGTAAGCTCGCGCAGCAGGCTGTCGGTGGAGGGCTGTGCCTGTGCAGGCGTGGTGATGACTAGCACCGATAAGGAGATGACAAGGATGGGTGTCCTACCGAAAAAAAACCGCTTCATGACCGGTATCGCTGATTTTGGGCGGCAAGATAATGAAAACAAGCGTTATCGAATTTGGAATGGCATTAATATTAAAAATTCTGCGATTTGTTTTTAGTGATTTGGCGATCAATGGAATAATACGTGGGATAAGTTATGATGGAGCGATATTTTCTATATCGGGGTTGTATAAGTTGGTGGATGGGTGTAGGACAGTGTAGATTGGAGCATCCTTCACCATTAAACGCTTGCTTATATGAAGAAAAATTTTCTACGCCTTCTCTGCGTATGCTTATCTCTTGTCATTCTACAGCCGTTATTCTTATTTGCTCAGGACCCGCCTCAATATGGGACGCCTTTTTCGGGTGTGCCTGATCCGCGGGACGCCAGCATTTACCAGGTGAACATGCGGGCTTTCAGTTCCACTCATAATTTCCAGGGGGTCATCAACCGGCTGGACTCTATCAAGGCGCTGGGAGTGAATGTGGTGTACCTGATGCCTATTTACCCGGTGGGGACCCTCAAGTCGGTCAACTCGCCGTATTGTATCCGGAATTTCGATTCCGTCGGCACCGAATTCGGGTCGCTCACGGACCTCCATACCCTGGTGGACGGTGCTCATTCCCGGGGGATGGCGGTGATCCTCGACTTCGTGGTCAACCAGACGTCCTGGGATCATCCCTGGATCACGCAGCATCCGGATTGGTACCTGCACGATGGCAGCGGGAATATCGAGCAGTTGGGCAGCTATACCGATGTGGCCGCACTGGATCTGACCAATACAGCGTTGCGTTCGGCGCTGATCAGCGCGATGCGGTTCTGGATCTTCACGGCGAATGTCGACGGGTATCGTTGTGATTTCGCGGACAACCCGCCGATCGACTTCTGGCAGCAGGCGATCAGCAACCTGCGGGGCATTACGACCCATCAACTGCTGATGCTGGCCGAGGGTACGCGATCTGCGAACTATGGGGCAGGGTTCGACTATAATTACGGCATGCAGTTCTATTTCACCACGCTAAAAAGCATCTTTGGCGGAGGTGCGGTGACGCAGATCGACAATTCCAATAGCGTAGAGTATACAGGCGCTTCCGGCACCAACCAGATCGTCCGCTATCTGACCAATCATGATGTCGATGGTTCGGACGGATCGCCGATCAGTCTTTTTGGTGGGAAGGCGGGTTGTATGGCCGCCTTTATCCCTATTGCGTATATGAAGAGTGTTCCATTTGTGTACAATGGGACGGAAGTAGCTTTTCCGACGGCGATCACTTTTCCCTTCCTGTCGGTGACGATCGACTGGACGCAGAACCATGACGTGACGGCGCAGTACGAGCAGGTGCTCGCGTTCCGCAACAGCAGTAATGCGATCCGGCGGGGAACGCTCACCTCTTTTGACAATAACGATATCTGCGCGTTCACGAAGACGGCCGGGTCGGAGACGGTCGCGGTCTTTTCCAATCTTCGAAACAGCACCATCAGCTATCCTTTGCCTGCCGCGCTGCAGAATACAACGTGGAAGAATGTTTTTTCCGGCGTCAGCGTCACGTTGGGGACCACGCTTTCACTGTCGGCTTATCAATATATGGTCCTGACCAATCAGGGAGTGCAAACGGTGCCGGTGACGGGAGTAACGGTCAGTCCGGCTACGGCTACTGTTAGCGTCGGGCTGACGACTCAATTGACTGCGACGGTGGCTCCGGCCAATGCAACTAATCAGAATGTAAGTTGGACTTCCAGTAACACAGCCATAGCTACGGTCAGTGCGGCGGGGTTGGTAACGGGTGTTGCGGCGGGTACGGCTACGATCACGGCGACTACTGCGGACGGCGGCAAGACGGCCAGCTCCGCGATTACGGTCAATCCGGCGACCAGCTTTACGGTATATTTCTATCCACCTTCGGGCTGGGGATCGGGGATCAAGATCTACTGGTGGAGTGCGCAGCCAGCGGGAGTGCTGGCGGATGGGACCTGGCCGGGCGTTGCCATGAATAATGCCGGTAATGGTTGGTATTCCTATACGTTCACGAATGTCACGTCCACTAATCTCATCTTCGATGACGGCAGCAATCAAACGGGCAACCTCAATCGCGGAAGCACGGGATGGTACTACAATGGGACCTGGTACAACAGCCAGCCCAGCACGGGTTCGATTCCCCCGTTCACGGTTTATTTCTGGCGGCCTTCCAACTGGGGTACGGGGATCAATATTTATTGGTGGAGCGCGCAGCCCGCAGGTGCGCTGGCCGACGGAACCTGGCCGGGTGTCGCGATGACGAATGACGGCGACGGCTGGTATGCGTATACCTTTAACAATATTACCTCTACAAATCTCATCTTCAACGACGGCTCGAATCAAACGGCCAATCTTAACCGAGGATCGACCGGATGGTATCAGAATGGCACGTGGTATGACAGCAACCCCGGAGCGCCGTCGGGCACTACTTATTATCAAATCATCAATCGCTGGCAGGCCAACACTTATTTATATGATGGTGGCAACGGGAAGGTATTGTATGGTACGAATCCTTCGGGTAATGCGTATCAGTGGACGCAGGTCGCGGGACCGGCAGGATATGTTTATCTGCAGAACAGGGCCACGGGCAATTATATGCATGTGCAGGATCAGACGGGTTATGTCGAGTGCGGGTCGATTCAGACCAGTTGGTACAGCGCGATGTGGGGTGTGGCGAATGCCGGCAGCGGATGGGACTATCTGCAGAACCGCTGGCAGGCGAATCAATGGGTGCATATTGAAGACCTGCTCGGTTATGCGGAATATGCGAATGCGCAGACCGGTTGGTATAGTGCGATGTGGCAGTTTGTCAACCCCGTAACGGGTAGCAGCGTTGTGCCGGGGTTGCGTACCGGTGTGGCTACGGCTTTTGGGTCGGATAGCGCGGCGGCTGTGGCTGTAGGGTTGTATCCCAACCCCGTGCATGGCGGTGGATTCTATATTACGGTTCCGGCGGCGATGGTGGATGGTCCGGTTTGGGTGACTATTATGGATCAGACGGGCAGGACGGTCTTTGTGACTAATCTGGCTGGGTCGGGGAGCATAACCCGCTCGTTTGCTTCAGGTATTTATTATGTGCGGATCAGGACTGGGCGGGTCGATGTGACGAGAAAGCTGTTGGTGGAATAATAGTTTTGAATGGCGAGAATTATCGAAACCCCTTCTTATCGCGGAGGGGGTTTCTTTTTGCCAGATGTGATAAGGTGCTACATTTGCGGGGTGAAGAATATATTGCTGGTAGAAGACGACCCGCAGATTGCCAATTTAATAACCCTGCATTTGCACGAGCCTTTCTACGCTGTCACGGCCTGTGACCGGGGGGCGACGGCGTTGTCGCGGCTGGCGGAGACGACATTTTCTTTGGTCATACTGGATATCATGTTGCCTGATGTGAGCGGGATCGAGATCTGCCGGCGGATCCGGGAGCGGAATGAACGCACGCCGATCCTGATGTTGAGTTCGCTGGCGGAGGAGACGGATAAGGTGACGGCGCTGGAGTTGGGCGCGGATGATTATTTGACGAAACCGTTTGGGGTATTCGAGCTGATGGCGCGGGTGAAGGCGTTGATGCGGCGGGGGAGTGAAGGGGTGTCCGTCGGGGGCGGGGGGGCGGCGGCAACGGGGGGCGGGGCTTCGGCGGCCGGGGGGAGCGGGGAGATGGTGGCGGGCGGAGATGCGGCGGGTTCGGATAAGGGGGTGATCGTTCGGGGGGAATTAATAATTGACCGGGATAAGAAGAAAGTGGCGATCCGGGGTCAGCGACTCGAGCTCACGCCAAAGGAGTTTGATCTGCTGGTATTAATGGCGAGCCATCCGGGGAAGACATATACGCGGCATGAGTTGCTCGAGCAGATCTGGGGGTTCGCTTTTCAGGAGTATGAGCATACAGTGACTTCGCATATCAACCGATTGCGGATCAAGCTGGAAAAGGATCTTAATAAACCCGAGTATATCCTTACGACCTGGGGTACAGGTTACCGATTTGCCGAATGAAACAAGAACCGTCAGGACTTTTCCGTCGCATCTATGTTGTGGTCTTCCTGTTGATCGCGTTGCTGGGGGTACTGTTTGTGGGGGTGACGTATATGGCGGCGACCTCCTTCTATGCGGCCAGCACGCAACTGCTCAACAAGGATGTGGCGGCGCATATCGCAAAATTCACTTCGCCGTATGGGCGTGAGGGATTTGACCGGGTCAAGGCGGATTCGGTGTTCTATCAGGCGATGGTCATCAGCCCGAGCGCGGAGGTATATTTCCTGGATACTGCTGGTCGGGTCATCTATTTCCATGGGGATACGACGGAGATCCAAAGTTGGCAAGTCGATCCCGGCGCCTTGCGGCGGTATCTCGAAGCAGGCGGGATGGATTTTATCAGCGGGTCAGACCCGCGGGACTTGCGGCACCGGAAGATATTCTCCGCGGCGAGTGTGCAAGGTCCGGATGGGCGGCTGGGTTATATCTACGTGATCTTTGGGAATCAGCAATATCGGTCGGTGACGCAGATGCTGGTCAACAGCCGGGTCACGCCGGCGGTGCTCGGGGCGGTCCTATTGATCGTGGCGGTTTCGCTGGGGATCACGGTGTGGTATATCCGACGGGCCAGGCGGCGGTATGAGCTGATCGAGCACAGTAATCGGGCGGTCGCATCGGAGAAGGAGCGTCGGGATTTTATGACCAATATGGCGCATGATCTGCGGACGCCGCTGGCGATTGCGCGGGGGTATGCGGAGACGTTGCAGTTGAAGCGGGGGGAGTTGAGTATTGGTGAGGAAAGGGAGTTTGGGGAGTTGGTGCTTGCTAAGATCCGGCAGGTGGAGAAGATGGTGGGGCAGGTGTTTGAGCTGTCGAAGATGGAGTCGGCGAGTTTTGAGTTGCAGCGGGAACCTTTTGTGTTTTCCGAGGTGGTGCAGGAGGTGGTGCGGGGGAAGGGGGGTGGCGCAGCAGGTGGAACGGGGTGGAAGGGAGAGATCATTTGTGAGAACTGCATGGATGGGGCGTGGGTGAATGCGGATATTTCGATGATGGAGCGAGTGTTGCAGAATCTTGTCGTGAATGCGGTGGCTTATACGCGGGTTGGGGGGAGGATAGTTATTTCTTTGGAGAGGGATGGGGGTGAGTTGGTT
>DASZJO010000012.1:0-14969 GCA_035948015.1 Puia sp. | reverse complement strand
AAGAACAACAACACAAAGAAAAGCCCCGCCGGGATCACCCCCGAGAAAAACATCCATCGCCAACCGTCAGTGATCAACCATTGCTCATTACCCTGCCGGGCAATAAAATAATTCACAAAGTAGATGATCAGCATCCCCGAGATGATCGCTAGCTGGTTAAACGACACCAGCTTGCCCCGAATCCCTGCCGGCGCGATCTCTGCAATATACATGGGCGAGATCATCGAAGCGATACCCACCCCTATCCCACCGATAATGCGGTAGATCACGAAGGAATACACATCCAGAGTCCCGAAGAAATTAAAGCTCTCGGGCCGCCATGCGCCAATCGCCGAAATAAAAAAACAGATCGCTGAAAGGACGAGCCCGTTTTTCCGGCCAATCGACTTGGAAAGGAATCCCGCCGTCGCCCCGCCAATCACACAGCCGATCAGCGCGCTGGCAATCACAAATCCTTTGATCGCGTTGGCCGTATCCTGCAGATCGGCAGCCGCAGTCGGCAGCGGATGTCCTACAAACGACACCGCCCAGATCGCCAGCCCAGCCAGCAAAAGCACACTTACCAGACCACCCTTGGCCGCTCCCCATAACTTGAATATCTGCCCGCTGATCACCAGCATAACAATGAACAGCACGACGATCAGCAGGCTCTTATACTGCGTGATCATCGTCACCGCATAATCCGCCCGTGCAGCCTCCGTGATCGGCGTGATATACAACGCCGTCAACGACTTCTCCGCACCGTTCACTACCGCGGTATCATACCCGAAAAGCAGCCCGCCCAACGCCGCGACCAGTGTCAGCAACGTAAGGTAAACCTGGTTCACTTTCATATATACCTGTTTATCAAATTCTCCATATACTCCTGCCGCCCACTGATCACCGCCGGCTCCCCATGCGCAACCGCATAATCCCGAAGCTTCTCGAGACTAACCCCACCCTTCTCGAACGCCGCACCCTCACCACCGTCGAAGGACGCATAGCGCGAAGACCGTATCTTCTTATACTCCGATTTCGCAAGGATCGCATCCGCAACCGTCAACGCCCGGGCAAACGTATCGATACCCCCGATATGCGCATGGAAAAGGTCCTCCGGATCGGTAGAATTCCGCCGCCGCTTGGCATCGAAATTGATCCCGCCACCCTGAAATCCACCCGCCTCGAGGATGATCAGCAGCGCCTCGACCAGCTCATTGATATTGGTAGGGAACTGATCCGTATCCCAGCCGTTCTGATAATCACCCCGGTTGGCGTCCATCGAGCCTAGCAAACCTGCATCCGCCGCCACCTGCAACTCATGCGTAAACGTATGCCCGGCGAGCGTGGCATGATTGACCTCGATATTGAGTTTGAAATCCTTGATCAGATCGTACTGACGCAGGAAGCCGATCACCGTTGCACTGTCATAATCATATTGATGCTTGGTCGGCTCGCAAGGCTTTGGCTCGATAAAGAAAGTCCCTTTGAATCCCTGCTTGCGTGCATAGTCCTTCGCCGTATGAAGGAACCGGGCAAGGTGTTCCTGCTCTCTTTTCATGTTGGTGTTCAGGAGACTCATGTAACCTTCCCGCCCACCCCAAAAGACGTAATTCTCGCCACCAAGCGCGATCGTCGCATCCAACGCCGCCTTTACCTGGGCTGCGGCATGCGTGAGCACAAGAAAATCAGGGTTAGTCGCCGCCCCGTTCATATATCGCCGATGAGAGAATAGATTGGCCGTTCCCCACAATAGCTTGACCCCGCTCTCCTTTTGCTTTTCTTTTGCATACGCGGTCATCGTTTGCAACCGCTTTTCATTATCGCCGATATCATTCGTATAGTCGACCACATCGACATCATGGAAGCAATAGAACGGAAGGTCGAGCTTGGTGATGAATTCGAATGCCGCATCCATCTTGTCCTTCGCCCTCCCAATAGCATCCGCCTTCTCATTCCAGGGATATAGATGCGTGGGCTCGCCAAAAGGATCGGCCCCGTTGCCGACAAATGAATGCCAGTAAGCAACCGCAAACCGGAGATGGTCTTTCATCGTCTTCCCCCCGATTACTTTATTCGCATCATACCAGCGATAGGCCAACGGATTGCTCGACCCGGGCCCCTCATACTTGATCTGACCTACACCTTTAAAAAATTCCTTCTGTCCCGTAATAACTGGCATAGCATATATTTTTATGATAAAAATTTCTCCAACCTCTCCTTCCATTCGCCGTACAACTCCCCATACTCCTCCACCTTCGTCGGTGCAATCCACTCCAACGGCCTCAATCCCGCAAACGCCGCCTTCCCATCCCTGAAGACCCCTGCCCCGATGCCCGCACCCAGCGCGGCCCCCACACTGCCATCGGAATTATATAACTCGACCGGCACCCCGGTCGCATTCACAAAAGCTTCGCGGAATACCGGACTCAGGAACATATTCGCCTTCCCCGCCCGGATCACCGACGGACTCATCCCATTCTCGCGCATGATATCCAATCCATACCGGAAGGCAAAGGCAATTCCCTCTTGTCCCGCGCGATATACATGCGCCGGGCCGTGAATATTCAGATCGATATCCAGCAATTGTGCGCCAATTATGCGGTTGCCAAAAATCCGCTCCGCCCCATTCCCAAACGGCAATACAGTCAACCCATCACTCCCCGGCCCGATGGCCGACGCCGCCGCATTCAATGCGGAATAATCCGCCCCCCCGATCAAATCCCGAACCCACCGGTTCATGATCCCCGTACCATTGATGCACAACAACACCCCTATCCGCCTGGCCCCCGACATATAATTAACATGAGCAAAACTATTCACCCTCGACCCCGGATCATACGTCAGCTTGTCGGTAACCCCGTATATCACCCCCGAAGTACCCGCCGTCGCCGCCACTTCCCCCGGTTCCATCACATTCAGCGATAGCGCATTGTTTGGCTGATCACCCGCCTTGTATGTCACGGGAATGCCCGGCTTCAGCCGGAGCGCAGCCGCCACATCCGCCCGAACATGACCATGCGGCGAAAACAAAGGTCTCACCGAAGGGATCAACCCCCGGTCAAAACCAAAAAAGGAAAACACATCCTCCGATAACCCATCTGTCACGAAATCCCAGAAGATACCTTCCGACAGCGCGGAAATAGACGTAGTCACTTCACCCGTAAACTGCATGGCAATATAATCGCCCGGTAACATGATCTTATCGATCTTCGCATAGACCTCAGGCTCCTGATCCTTGACCCAGGCCAGTTTGGCTGCAGTAAAATTTCCGGGGGAATTCAATAAATGCTCGAGGCTCCTCGCCGCTCCGATCCGCTCAAACGCCTTCTCTCCATATGGTACCGCCCTGCTGTCACACCAGATTATACTGTCCCTTAGTACCCGCTGCGAACGATCCACCCCTACCAACCCATGCATCTGATAAGCAATCCCGATCGCCGCAATCTCCGCCGGATCATACCCCCCCGTCGCATGCGCCTTGAGGATGGCCTGTTGCACATTCTCCCACCATACCCCCGGACTCTGCTCCGCCCATCCCGGATGGCGCGCTAAAATGGGCGACTCCGTCTCCGGAAAAGTTGCGGAAACAAGCACGTTAGAAGTGGCAGCATCCACTATAGACACTTTTATCGAAGAAGTGCCCAAATCAATGCCTAATAACAACATGTGGTAAATATAGTATCGTTTTGGATATAACTGCAACCGATTGCAGGAAAATCTTTAAAATTCTTATTTTTACGCTCAACCAGTTACTTTTACACCTATGACGGGAAAAAAAGATATTACGATCTACGATATCGCAAAAGAGCTTGGTCTTTCGCCGGCTACCGTGAGCCGCGGTCTCAAAGACCATCCTGCCATCAATATCAAAACCCGTAAACGGATCATGGACACCGCGAAGGAAATGGGCTACCGCTCCAATTCTTTTGCCAGCAACCTGCGGATGCAGAAGACCAATACGATCGGCATCATCGTTCATGAACTAAAAAGTCAATTTATCAGCTCCGTCCTCTCCGGTATCGAGAAAGTTGCCACCGAAGCCGGTTATGACCTGATCATCGGTCATTCCTCCGAAACCTACCGGAAAGAAGCCGCCAACGCCCATAACCTCTTCCACAAACGGGTTGACGGCCTGATCGCGTCGCTTGCCTTCGACACCCGCGACATGAACCATTTCGACCCTTTCGTGCAGAAAGGCATCCCGATCGTTTTCTTCGACCGCGTAGAGGAATTCTCCTATGGTACCAGGGTAATAATTGATAACGTAAAGGCAGGCTATGAGGCTACCGCCCACCTGGCTGCACAAGGCTGCCGCCGCATCGCCCACATCACCGCCAACCTCGGACGGAACGTCTACGCAGGTCGGCTAAAAGGCTACCGGCAGGCGCTCGCCGATTACGACCTGACCTTTGACCCAAGCCTGCTCATCGTCAACGACCTCAGCGAAGCCGCCGCCGTTCGCACCGCCCGGCAGGTCCTCACAATGAATAACCGCCCCGACGGTGCCTTTATAACAAATGATTTTTTTGCCGCTATGTTCCTCCAAACCCTGAAAGAAGGCGGCCTTCGTATCCCCGAAGATATCGCGATCGTGGGCTTTAATAACGATGCCATCTCCCGTATTATCCAACCGAAACTGACCACTATTAATTACCCCGGCGAAGAAGTCGGCGAACAAGCCGCCCGCTGTCTCCTCGACCACCTCACCGGCCTGTCCTCCGCGCGCTCCAACGACACGATCATCATCCGCTCCGAGCTGATCATCCGCGACTCCTCCCTCCATAGAAAAATCTAATCCAGTCTCCACGCCGCCAACCCGCACAGCGCCCCAACGCCGCCAACCCGCGCAGCGCCCCTACCCCACCTTCCTCCGCTGCGTCCCCCACTTTTCCAACAGCTGCATCAGTTCATCCAGTCGCACCGGCTTGCAGATATAATCATCCATCCCCGCCGCAAGACATTGCTCCCGGTCCCCCCGCATCGCATTCGCCGTCAATGCAATCACCACCGGCTGCCGGTACCCTTGCCGCCGGATGACCTTCGTTGCCTCCAATCCATCCATCTCAGGCATCTGCACATCCATCAGGATCAGATCATACGCTCTTCCCATCCCGGCTGCACCCCTGCCTAAACCCCCACCCTCGGCCAAATTTCCGCCTCCCGCCGCCGCTACCGCTTCCAGCCCATTTTCCACAAAATCCGGCTCATACCCCAAATTACCCAGTATATGCAGGATCAACTGCCGGTTGATCACATTGTCCTCCGCTACAAGGATGCGGAACGGGAACGCCGCCGCAAACGCCTTGCTGATCGCCCGCTGCTCGGGCTTGACCATCGACGACTTCAATACCCCCGCCCGCGTGCGGATCGTAAACGTAAATATCGTCCCCTCCCCCTCCCGGCTCTGCACCGTGATCCCGCCACCCATTAATAACACCAGTTTTTCGCTGATCGCAAGCCCCAGACCCGTTCCGCCATATTTCCGGGTCGTGGAGGAATCAACCTGCGAGAAAGACTTGAACAACATCTCGATCTTCTCCGCCGGAATGCCGATCCCCGTATCCCGCACCTCGAACGCGAGCTCTATTTCACCTGTGACCTTATCCTTCCGTAATTCAGCGACCCCGACGACGATCTCCCCACTTTCCGTAAACTTGACCGCATTGCTGACCAGGTTGATCAGCACCTGCCTCAACCGCAACGCATCCCCGACGATCACCTCCGGTATGCCATCCTCGATCCAGCAGGATAGTTTCAACCCCGCCTGATTGACTTTCTTATAGAATAGGTCAAGTACGTCGTCGATACATTGCCGGAGATCGAAGTCCTGCTGCTCGATCTCCATCTTTCCCGAATCGATCTTCGAAAAGTCAAGAATATCGTTTAACACACTCAGCAGGCTTTCGCCGCAGCTGAGGATCGTTTCATTATAGCTGCGCTGCTGTTCCGTAAGCTCGGTCTCCGCAAGGAGGCCGGCCATGCCGATAACCCCGTTCATCGGTGTCCGGATCTCATGACTCATCGTAGCCAGGAAGACACTCTTGGCCTTGTTGGCCTGCTCCGCCTCCTCTCTCGCCTTCCGCTCTCCCTGGCTCAGGATCACCAGCCGCTCCGTCCGTTCCTCTACCTGCCGCTCGAGCTCCTTCTTCTGCCCGCTGATCGCCCGGACCCGGAGCCAATATAGCATGATCACCCCGCCGGCAACCAACAAGACCGCCAGGACCCGGAACCACCAGGTCATCCAAAAAGGCGGCCTGATTTCCAGTTGGATCGCCAGCATCTTGCTCGACCACTCGCCGTCATTGTTATATCCCTTGACCCGTAAGATATAATGCCCGGGGTCCAGGTTGGTATAGGTTACCGACCGCCTTAATCGTACATAGTTCCAATCCTTGTCAAAACCCTCCAGCATATACGCATAACGTTTCTTCGTCAGGTCCGTATAATTGAGAGACGCAAACGTGAATGAAATGACCGAACTCTTGTAAGGCAGACTGATCTGATTCGTTTCCGAAATGTCTGAAGTCAGAGGCGAGGACCTGCTGTCACCGGTGCTGATCAGCACCTCCTGATTAAAGATCTGAAAATTCGTCATCACCAGCGGCGGATCAAACGGCTCCGACGAAACATGCTCCGGGGAGACGGAATTGAACCCATTGATCCCGCCAAAATACATCAGCCCCGACCGGCTTTGGCAAAACGCCTGCTCCTTGAATTCATTGGCCTGAAGACCGTCAGCCACGGTGAAATTCCTGGCGTGCTGATGCAGGTAATCCAGCTCGCACAAACCTTTGTTCGTACTGATCCACAGGTGACCTGCCGAATCCTCCAGCACTCCGAAGATCTGATTGTCCGGCAGCCCATCTTTTGTCGTGTACGCCGTCCAGCGATTCGCATTGATCTCATAACGGCACAAACCCTGGGTGGTGCTGATCCACAGGTCGCCGCTCCTCGCCTCGTAGATATTAAGAATATTATCGCAGCAAAGACTGTTGATATTCTCGCGGTGCCGGTAATGCGCAAACGAATGGGTCAGCGGATTATAAAGGTCCATACCGCCACCGTCCGTCCCGATCCACATCCGCCCCTGCCCGTCCATCGTGATCGTATGTGCTTTGTCGTTAGCCAAGCTGCCCGGATCGGCTGCATTGTGCCGGTAGTGAATGAATCCGCCCCGGACCGGATCGTAAACGTTCAACCCGCCTCCATAGGTGCCCACCCAAATCTGATAATCCCTACCCTCGCAAAGTGTCCAGACATTGTCGTAACTTAGACTTGAGCTGTCTTTCGGCTTGTGCAAGAAATGCCGGTAAGTATTTGTTCGCGGGTTATAGACTGTTACTCCATCCGCCCACATCCCCATCCACAGGTTGCCTTTATGATCCTCGATCACCTTCAGCACGTAGTCGCCGCCGATCGTGTTCGGATTGCCAGGGATATGACGAAAGTGCCTGAAACGACCTGTTTTCCGGTCCATCAGGTTCAGCCCGCCCCCATCCGTCCCGACCCACAGGTTCTGCCGTGAGTCCTCCAGAAAACACAACACCTGGTTGCTGCTAAGACTATACGGAGAAGAGTTATGCGTATAACGAACGAATTTGCGGGCATCGCGGTTCACAAATTCAAGCCCGCCGTTAAAAGACCCGATCCACATGTTCTTCTTGGAATCCATAAGTACCGACCAGAGAGAATTGGTCGACAAACTCGCCGGGTCCACATCGTCATGACGGTAGTGATAGAACGTATTAGTCTCCGGATTGAGAATGATCAGCCCGTCATTCTCCGTGCATGTCCAGATATTTCCCTCTCCATCTTCCGTAATGGAAGTCACATTTGTGTTCGTCATACCGGAATCCGGATTGCGCTCGTCCCCCGGGTAATGAATAAAATTTCCTTTCACCCTGTCGAACCGGTCGACCCCCGATTCCGTGCCGATCCATATCCGATGACGCCGGTCCCCATAAACACAGGTGACGTAATTGCTCCGGATAGAGCCGGGCTGGTTATCGTTGTGTTGATAACGCGTAAAGATACCTGTCGACTGATCCAGCACATTCAACCCGCCATTCACTGTCCCTACCCAGATCCGATGATCCTCATCCTCATAAACATCCTTGACTTCATTGTCTGAAAGACTCGTCGCATCACCGGGCCGGTTACGAAAGTGAGTGAAATGACCCGTGGAATCCATCCGGTCCAGCCCCCCGTCCTCTGTGCCTACCCACAACGCACCCTTGCTGTCTTTCATCACCGCCAGCACCAGGTTGCTGGAGATGCATCCGGCATCCCCCGGCTTATGCCGGAAATGCGTAAATTGATCGGTTTTCCGATCAAACCGGTCCAATCCCCCACCCCAGGTGGCAATCCATAAATTGCCTTTACTGTCCTCGACAAGGTCATTGATCAGATTGTTGGATAAACTGCGGTCGTCCCCGATCTCATTCTTGTAAACAGTAAAGGAATAACCATTGTACTTGTTCAGGCCCTCCCGCGTCCCGAACCACATAAAACCGCGGCTGTCCTGTATGGAACAAATGACATTGCTCTGCGACAGCCCTTGTGCCGTACCCAAGTGCTCGAAAGATAAGTGCTCGGTCTGGGGGTAGGCAAAGGTGGTGTTCAGAAGTAACAGCAAAAAACCTAAGTAGCGGTTTATCACCATGGTTGTTAGGTATCCGAAAGCTCCAAAACGCGCTCAACTTCCATTTATTGCCCCTAGAATTGAAATCCAAGTTTCGCCAGGATCACACCGCCGTCTGTACCCTGCCCATAGCTCGCCGAAAATACCAGCCTTCCCAGCGGACTCAGCCAGATCCCGCCTCCATACCCATCATGCCATTGATGGCTCGCCTGCCCCTGCTGCCAGACCCGCCCAACATCATTGAAAAGCAGCAGGCCAAAATATCCCGGGAATAGATAGGTATTGAATTCCGCCAGCTTTACCCGCAGATCGATGTTGTGATAAAAAGCCTCACCCCCCGCAAACCGGTCCTTATGATACCCCCGAAGATTCTCCAACGTCCCCAGGAACTGCGCCTGGTAAAACTGGTAATCCCCAAATGTCTTCCCCCATCCTACCCGAGTGGCGATAACCACATTCGCCCGCGTATTGAAGCTCGTATAAAGGGACAGTTCGGTATTCAGCTGCGAATACGCCTTGCTGGAGGTATTCAACCCGCCATAGCTGCCAAATCGGGTCGCCCACAAAATACCCCTGGATGGCAAAAGAGGATCATTCCGGCCATCGACCACCACTGCCGCCCGCCCGCCGGCATAGGTCCTGTCGCGATATAAGGTGGCCGCATCCAGCCCATTGATCGCCGTTTGGTTGATGAACCGGTCGAAATTGGAAGCACTGTCCAGCGTGAAATACTGCAAGACCGGACCCACGGCCACCGAGAACGCCTTGCCCCACCGTTTGCGCAATTGCAGGTCAATGTCATAGCTGTTAAACCGCGCCCGGTAATAAGCTACCCCCTGCTTTCCATACTTGGAAAAGACGGTCTCGTCGCCATAGCCGAAGAAATTGATCGTATTGTTCGGCGCCCGGACATCCGCATGCGCAAGGAAGTCCAGCGTCCCGATCGCGTGCGTGGCTTCGAAAGAATATTTGAAGTTATAGGCATTGGTCGACAACGAGTGCTCCGCCGACAGGATCTGTAGCGTCTTGTAAGGGTCCTTATGGAATCCATTCGTCGTATATCGGAAACCCGCACCGATGTACACCCCGTCATCAGGGTTGTAGGCCACGGTCACCAGGGGCTCCAGGATATTGTAATGATACCCAAGGGTCGAATTGCCGATATAGCCATGACGGATCACCTGGTTCACGGCCGGGTCCCCGGACAGGAATTTTCGCTCGGGTCCCTTCCCTTCGAAGGTATTCTTCTCCGTGCTCAGATCATAGATCCGCGTCTTTCCCGCCCCGGCGTTTACCTCATTGCGGTAGTCGTCGTTGCCCGGGCCGCCGATGATCCGCACCTTTGTCCTGCCCCCGCCCTCACCATGGATATAGAAGCGGTCGTCGCCACCCCGCCCGTAAAGCCTGATCTCCTTCGTCACCGCCGAAAGAAAAGCCCGGCTATACAACTTCTTGCCCACGGCTCCTTCTTTGTTCAGTTTATAGACGGTCACGATCACCGAATCCCCTTCTCGCCGCTCCACATCGAACAGCTCCCGCTTGTCACTGCCATAAACGCTCACGATCTCGGACAGGAAAGCATAATAATGCATCATCTCGTCGACGTAATACCGACGCCGCGCCTTCAAGGTCGCAATGATAGCATCCATTGAATAGCCCTGGATGGCGAAAGGTTGCAGCTTCAACGCCGCCTCGATCAAAGAGTCGGTCATCGTCGCCACTACCAGCTCCGCCGCATCCCGCCAGTCTTTTTCCGTCAGTTCGTTGAGATAGTTGCGGTCAAAATTCCGCGGCGCATAATTAAAGCCGTCGATATTCCTGGCCTTCGCCCGCATACCCTGCAACTGCGGCACCGCCCAGGCCGAACCGGCCAGATAGGGCAACACCCCATTGTTGATGAAGAAGGGTTGATCGCGGTCGCGCGGCACAGGCGCAAGTGTTTTTCCTTTTCCGTTGTCATCCGCCATCCAGCGCCACTGATCCTCATGCCGGTCAAAGTCCATCACGAACATATCCAGCAGCCGCGCACGCAACGTCGCGTACTGGTCGATCGTATTGTCATTATCCTCCTTCAACAGGCTCTCCACGTCCCACATATTGTACGTCTTCTTCCCATTGCCGGGTTCCCGTTCCTCCAAAAAGGCAAGGAGATTGCCGAAATCCGCGCGGAACCGGCCCAACCGCGGATCATCCGGTATATACACCAGTTGCGGATTAGCATGCGGAATATTCAAGGCTTGTGCCAGCAGCGGTATCGACAGGCACGCATAAGGATAGGATGCCGATACCCCATCGTTCACGATATCCCGCACGAACTGATCCCCCTGCAACGCATCCGGCAACGCCAGGTCGGTGACATATTTCTTTACGCCGCGAAGCACATATTCCTTGCCTTCCGAACTCTTGATCCGCAAAGACAACGTCTGGGTACCCCCTCCACGCTGCAACGGCGTCCAGCCTGTCATATCGAAAACCTTCGCCTTTACCGGCACCGACCATTCCTTCCGGTAATTAGTACCCAGCAGCCAACGGTGCATCCCCCCCGACAGGAATTCGGAATCGGGCGCCGCTGTCATACTATCTGGAAAATTCCGCACCACTGTCGCGACATCGGCATGCGCAGGTAAGGGTGCAACCGCAGCCGTATAGAAGGGCTGATCCAACCCCTTCGCCTCTACACCAAAAAAACGGATCTCGCTCCGGCCGCTGGCATGGAGCTCTATTGTCGCGAAGCCAAGGTCTTCCTTCGCCATCAGGGAATGATTACCCATCTTCACCCTCGTCTCCATCGACCCCGCCCCGCTCACGACATAGTAAACGCTGTCACGGCGCAACAGCTGCAGCGCATGCTCGTGACCGGCGACATCGATAACATTGCTATGCCCTCCGATCACCGCCTCTATCGCTTCCCGCATCTCTTTATACCGGGGGTTCCTCGTGTCCTGCGCATTTCCGAATACTCCTCTCGCCACCGGGTAGATCGACCCGATCACCGGAAGAGGAATATATAAGCCCGAATTCAGATCCGTCAACGGGAAGATATGCTGCTTCAACGTATAATATCCACCATGTTCCCCATGCGTGTAAAAAGGATGATGCATCGCCAGCACGATCAGCCGGTCGGGATACAAGCTGACGATATCCCTCAGGGCATTCACGATCGATTTCTGGTCCTTGCATTCACAACCGGATTCCACCCCCGGCCTGTCTTTCTTATCCTGCAGCCACCACTCGCTGTCCATACATACCAGCACCATCCTGTCTCCCAATGGCACGGCCACAGGCCCGGGACAGCCCTCTGCCGGCAACAGCTCCACATTGGGCATCCCCAGCCCCTTGATATACGCCTCCTCATTCCTCACCTGCTGCCAGCCCCCGGGCCTCCCCTGCTTCCAGTCATGATTGCCCGGGACAAAAAAGGCCCTCGCCTTCTTCCCCGCCACCACCGACACCTGGTAATCCAGGATCTTGCGGGCCTCCTCCATTCCGGCAGCGCCCTCCGGCGGCATCCCCACCGGGTAGATATTATCCCCCAGGTAGACAAGCACATTGCTGCTGTCCCCCCAATCGACATGCGAGGTAAGCCAGTCGCATACGGGATGATGACCGGCCTTCAGCTCTCCGGCATCACCAACCAGAAATAGCCGCTGAACGACCGGGTCCTGCTGGGCGCATAAGGTCAAAATAAAAATGATGTTAATGCCACATCCCATGCTGATGATTCTTATAAACTGTCTCATATAGCTAACTTTTATTTCTTATAGCGGAACAGCAGCACATTGGCCCTCCCTTCCCCACCCTCATTGGAAATATACATATTGCCCTCCCGGTCGAACGCCAGGCCTTCCGGCTGCTTGAATAGCGTGGAGTCTAAAGCAAACATTTCCCGGACCTGCCAGCGACCATCAAATACGATCAGGACCTTGTTGACGGAAGATACCACATACCAATCCCCCGTCAGCGGGTGCCGGGCCAGACAAGATGGATGGAATTTGATGTGCTTATGTATGCTCGTCAGCTTTTCTCCCGGCACGACAATCTTAAAATGATCCCGGACCCCCAGCGTATGATTCGCATCATACCCGAGCACATACGCCGAAACCTCCTTGCTTTGATCGTCGATCCCGCAATTCTTGCACATCGCGATAAGCTTGCCATCCTTATCTCCAAATAACCCCTCGTATTCCCCCGGCGGCAGAATATGCTGATAGGCCCGGACCATTTTCTTGCTCCTTGCCCCAACTGGAAAGATAAAAAGACTCCCGTCGCTCCGCAGGACCACGAATTCATTATCGCTCAACACGGTTACATCCTCATAATCGCCATGCCCGCCAAAATGCCATCTGTGCACCCCTCCGCCCAAATGAAATGAATAAAGTCCCCCCGTTTCATCCTCTATCGCATATACCGTATCCTGGTTGCCCCGCAGGAAAGTGATCCCGGAGATCTCCCGGAGCATTTCCCCCAATACAAATTTGACCGGCGCTCCCAGATCGTACCCCGGCGGAGAAGGGACCGCCGCAGCCGGCGCCTTCTGTTTTTTGGCCTCCTGCCGCCCGCCCTTTCCGTTACACCCGGTCAATGACGACACGACGAAGCCGGAGACCAGCAACAACATGCGTATAGTGAATTGTCTCATACTTGCACGTTCACGCGGATCATACTCGCATTTCACACGAATCATTACTGCACGTCCACGCAAATCACACCTGCACCTTTACCCGAAGCGCCCGTAGCCCGCTCACCCCCTGCAATTCCTCCAGTTCCAGGTATTCGATAGTATCTTTTAGTGATCCCGTTTCCTGGAGATATTTGATATACCCTGCGTACTCCTCTGCCTCCTTCTCGTCGAAATAAATGATCGACACCGTCCCCGGCTGTGTCAGCCGTTCATTCGTGTCAAGGACATGTACCTTGTCGATGCGTTTCTTCACAACCTGGTACCGGATATTATACCCCCCTTCGACGTCGAACCGCCGCTCATCCTTCCGGAAACTGATATCGATCGGCGCCGAATGGACAAAGATCAGCTGCGTGGTCTGCAACGGAATGGGCATCTCCAGCGCCCCGGTCAATCGAACGATCGCTATCATGCTGTTGAGCTGCCAGAGCCGGAGATTGCGGAGATACAGGACATCGAACGACCGGTCCGGACTGATACCCTGGCCGGCGTAAATATCGTATTCGACCCCATCCGTCCTGAATTTCTCGAAGTAACAGGGGTAGGTTCGCTGAAGCTCCTCGGCTGCCGCATCCAGATGTTGATTGACAGCCTGGTTGATCCGTTGGATGGACGTTTCCAGGTTTCGCCGGTTCTCAAAAGCAATCCCCGTTTCGGGATCAGTGGCCTTCCGGTAGGGCTCGATCAATTCCAGCACATCCGGGCGGCTTCGCGCAAAATGCAACAGGAATTCCTCGGCTTCTCCCGATAGGAAATTGTTCAACCGCAATTCTTCCGCCGTGGTCAGGGCTCCGGTCAACGCCTTCTCCCATTTTTGCGACTGGAAGATCAGCTCGTCAAGCAGGTCCAGCTTCGCAACCCGCTGCAATGCCTCGAGCGTCTCGCTGAGAAGCCCGAATTGCCTTTGCAGGTCCCGCCGCAACGCACCATTTCGCTCGATCGTCGAATTCCGGATGTCGATAGCCCCATATAAAGGAGACACCCCGGCGAAATATATATTTTCCATCACCGGCGTCTCCCGCCGCTCCCGCTGTTGTTCGAACCGCCAGGCCGCTTCATTGAATTTCCATTCGACCGCAGGCTGGATAGAGGTGAAATTCTCCTTTACCAACGCCTTGATCCGGCGGTCGAACTCATCCGTGGAGCGTTGCAGCAGCTGCGCCAGCAACGGCAGCGCTTCCTCCAGCCGGGCGAGCAAAGCCTTATTGACTACCCCTTCCTTTCGCGAAGACAGCTCCATTACCCCGACCAACTCCGTATTGTGATAGACGGGGACCAAACTATAGCCTTGTATCCCCTTTCTCCGGAGCATCGCCAGAAAGAACGAGTCGCTCTCACTGGGATCGGGCAAGACCTCATGGAGGAGCAGCCGGGGCTCGCGGTAGAATTTCTCCGCCAGCGCCAGATAAGCCCCCGTACGTCGCCCATCCGATCCCGCCGCTTCACTGAAGAGGCTGTGATGACAGCTCTCGCCGGAAAAGACCGGTCGGCCGTTGACCCTGAAAAAAGGCATTAACCCATAGTCTGCTTCCAGCGTTCCGCCCAGGGTCCGCAAGTGCTGCAGCACATCCTGCTGCGGTGAGCCGTCCGTGATTTTCGCTTCATCCAGCAGCACCTCGCGCATATCGTTCAACACAAAGGATTTCGTCACATCAGCCAGTGTGACCG
>DASZJO010000011.1:0-4800 GCA_035948015.1 Puia sp. | reverse complement strand
CAACCACGCCGTCGCCGAACTTAAGCGCGGGGATCTGTAAAAACCCTCCGTCCATACCCCCCCAATACCCCCTTCACCCCCTCGTCCATACCCCCCCAATACCCCCTCCACACCTCCGTCCATACCCCCCCAATACCTCCTCCATACCCTCCTCCATACCCCCCTCCGCACCCCTCCTTTTCCCGCACTCCCGTTTTGGGAATTCCTGCGCCAAATTTGGAAATCGGCCACCCTTGTCTTCCTGCGTAACAGATTGATATTCTTAGCAAAACTATTTTGGACCGATATTCGTTTTATTATACCCACAATCCTATTCCCATGGCAAAAAGCTACATTAAACCGACCTTATTCTTGGCAGTGATAATCCTTCGCTGCGCTACCGCGATGGCAAACAATATCGCCATCCTGTCCGGCAACTGGGAGACCGGTACCAACTGGTCCACCGGAGCCGCACCCCTGGCAACGGACGCCGTCGTTATCCCCGCAGGGATCACCATGACGGTAACAGCGGTTGGAGACGTCTGCGGAAGCCTGAGTATCATCAACTTAGGCGCGCTGACGATCAACGCAAACGAAAGCCTCAGCATTGGCGGCAATTTTACCAATGCCGGCGCCTTTACCGCGACCGCTGGTTCGACCCTAACCTTTAATGGCGCCGCCAATTCCATCATTTCCGGCGGCGGTACGTATACCATAGCGGCAACAATAGTAATGAACATGGGCTCCCCCACTACGACGCTCGATGTCCAGGATGCCAATTTCATTACCGGCATCAACTCGGGCGGCAAATACTATTTCACCTTTACTCAGGGTACCTGGATCGAGGACAATACCGGCAGTTTGAACAGTGCCTATAATACCGGCTCAGCCACCGCGCTGACCATCCCTTTCGGTGTTACCATCCAATCCAATGCCGGTACTATGAATCTGGCACAGAAAGGTACTTCCGGGAATGTTCTGCTTTCCGGTAAACTTTTTCTGAACGGAGGTACCGTTGACGTTCAGACCGGGCAAGCGCTCAATGCGGCCCAGGATTTTCGATATTTTGTAAACGGCGGAACGCCTCAACTTTATATTTCAAGCGGAACCTTGTATGTCGGAGCCGGTTTTAATCCGAAAACTGCTGCCACCGACTATATCGATTTTCATATGACAGGCGGAACGATGGTCGTGGCTGAGGACGGTTATTCGAAATCCTATACTTTTCTTTTGGCAGACAACCTGGGGGGAAAGACCTTCATGAACGGTGGATTGATCATTTTGCAGGATGCCTGTAGCGCTCCTGTCCAGGACCTCGATATGGGTGGGGCCAACGTAGCCGCTACGCTTTATTCGGTGACAGGTGGCACTGTTCAGATCGGATATGCTGCTACGCAGGCCGGCTCTACCTTCTTCGGTGTCCAGGCAGAACCTGCGACCAACTACCCGAATATCAACTTTCAATCGGGCGTGGCGAAAACCGTGGCCGGCAATAACACCGGCCAGGTAAATATGCTGAGCCTTTATATCAACTCAAATATGACCTTCGACGCGACAAAATTCACCAAAACGAATATCATGTCGAATAACGGGTCAATCGCATTCGACGACGAAGGCACCTTCACGCCAAGCACTAACACGGTTGAATTCTCCGGATCGGTACAACAATTGATCGCTTCGACTGCGCTGGCGACTGTCCCCTTCTATAATTTACAGATCGCCAACACCGGCGGAAATGTTGTCCTTAGCCAAAATGTTACTGTTTCGAACCAACTGAGCTTCACAAGCGGCCTGCTGGACGCATCAAAGAAAATTCTGACCCTCAGCACCGGCTCCGTGGCAACGACTGGTGCGTCCGCAAGTAGCTACGTTATTGTAGGGAATGGCTCTTCCACAACCGGCAACATGACGATCGATAATTTACCGACTACTGCATCTATCCCGTTCCCGATCGGCACCGCAAGCTATTATCTTCCCGCGGCTATCAAACCGGCAAGCGCCGGCACCAGCTATTCAGCATACGTCTTTACGCCCGCAACACAAAACGCCAAATCCACCGGCACGACGATGAGCGCGTCCAATCTGGCGAACATGCTGAGTGCGATCTGGAATATCAGCCAAACCGCGGGCTCGGGCTCGGGTACGCTAACCTTGGGTTGGGCAGCATCAGGCGTCCCGCTCGAAGGCGCCACATTCGCAGCGTCCGGCACGAATATCGGTATCGCCCAATACAACGGCGCCGCAGGCTGGACAGGCCCCCAGGGTTCAGGTAGCGTCGCCGGGATGACCGCCAACGCCTCCTTTAGCAGTTTCACTCAATACGCTGTCGTAGATAATCTGTTTGTATTGCCCGTGTCAGTATATGATTTTACTGCGAATGCCAACAGCAAAAATACCGTGCTGCTCTCCTGGTCGGCATCCGACCTCGACCAGGTCAGCCAGTTTGAAGTTGAAAGGAGCACCGACGGCTCCAACTTTAGCCCCATCGGAACAGTACAGGCAAGCGTTGCCGCAAGCGACTATACGCTCATCGACCAGCATCCTGCATCCGGCGTGAACTATTACCGCGTCGTGATCGAAAATACCGATGGCTCAACTATGTATTCGCAGATCAGGACCGTCGATATGACCTCCGGAGCAGCCATCGCCGTTTGGCCGGTTCCCGCTACAACCAACGTATTTGTTTCCGTTGGCAACTCCGGTGCCGGTACATCGGTAAGGCTCATCAGCGCGGCAGGGCAGATATTGCAAACATCGATGGCGACCAGTCTCGGCCAGGTCATCTCTATAGACATCAGCAGCTATCCCGCAGGTACGTATATCGTGCAGGTTATCGGCAGAAGTGGGGTCCTGCAGACCACCCCGGTGACGAAGCTTTAAAAGAAATTGCCTATATTCACCTCATCATATCTCCATTATGATGAGGTTTTTTTTGTTCGTTGCCTGCCTGACATTAACTCTTTCCGCTTCTGCTCAGCAGTACGGGAATAACCCCGCTGCCGGGCATTTTGAAAATACCCGCGGAATTCAATTATACTTTGAATCCTACGGTCAGGGTGAACCGCTGTTGCTTTTCCACGGCAACGGAGGCTCCATCGCCAACATGAGCAACCAGATCTCCTTCTTCGCCAAATATTACCGCGTCATCGCCATCGATACCCGCGCCCACGGCAAATCCGTCGACCCCGGCGACTCTCTCAGCTTCGAGATGATCGTGGACGACTTCAACGCCCTGTGCGACTCCCTCCGCATCGATAGCTGCTATCTGATAGGCTGGAGCGACGGCGGCATCGACGCGATCCTCTTCGCCATCCGCCATCCCGATAAAGTAAAAAGGATGGCCTTTACCGGCGCCAACCTCTGGCCCGACACAACCGGCCTTACTCCCTTTGTTTTTCATCTGATGGAAGAAGAACACAAGAACCTCCTGGCCCAATCCCGAAACGCCAAAAACAAGAACGCCCTAAAGATCGTCGACCTCGACCTCTATCAACCCCATATTACCCTCGATCAACTCCACGGGATCAAATGTCCCACCTTCGTCATCGGCGGCGACCACGACGTCATCCCCGTCCCCCATACCGTCCTGATCGCGGCAAACATCCCCCATTCCTACCTCTGGATCGTCCCCAACTCCGGCCATTCCGTGCCTGTCTTTAAAAAAGACGCTTTTAACACCCAGATTTACGACTTCTTCACCCACCCCTTCCGGAAGATCGAAGGAGCCGCCACCTTTCAGTGAGAATTGGTAAATTCGCGCGGCTATATTACACCTCGTCCACGAGTATCCCGAATTTTTTCAGCACGATCGAGACGGCCCTTCTGCTAATTACACATTCACCCATTAAAAAAATCAATAGCCATGCCGATTCCTGAAATCCGACGGGTTCTCTCCGGTAAGCGCTTTAAATAATGTGTTGAAATACGAAAGACTTTCCAGCCCCACCGCATAACAGGTCTCGCTGACGTTGTGGTTTTGCATCAGCAGATTCTTCGCCCGCTCGATCCGGTATTGGTTGACAAATGCCGTGAACGTCATATTCGTCTGCCGCTTGAAATACCGGCAAAACGCCGCCTTCGTTAGATTCACCTTCTTTGCAACAGCATTTACGTCGGGGTCGCGGTCATAATGTGCATCGATATATTCATAGACGGCACCCATCCTGACCTTATCTTTTAATATAAGTTTCTGCCCATCCAGATCCTCATTCAAATACATTCCTTCATTCGAAAGCGCCAGACGCTGTAACACTTCGATCAATCGTAACAGTTGCGGCAGCGGCGGCAACCCGTCAAGTGATCGGAGCATCTCCGCCACCTCCGCCTTTGTCCCGCCAAAAAAGGAGATCCCACGCTGCGCATCCCGGAACAGCCTCGCCACATCCCTCAGTTCCGGTGCCACCGATACAGCCGCCCCAAGAAAATCCGTCCTCAGCTGGATCACGATCTGATGATATTCGCTTCGCAGTCTGTAATCAAAATTCAAATGCGGCACATTCCCGCCGATAAGAACAAGATCACTCTGAGTATAGGTCGAAATATGTCTTCCCACATGCCGGATTCCCGCATCCGCTTCCACATATACCAGCTCAAGCTCCGGATGATAATGCCAGAAGAAGGTATTCCGCAGCCGCGGCGAGAAGATCTTATACGATTTCCCCGGGCTGAAGCTGATCTTCTCTAGTTTTATAGAATCCATCCCCCCAAAACTATCAAAAATGTCAATACAGAGCAAATGACCATCAACCCACAGAAAAACAAAAAACACATCCCCCCGTAGCTTTACACCATAAAATTGAAACGTATGACAACCACTCCCGC
>DASZJO010000010.1:0-13685 GCA_035948015.1 Puia sp. | reverse complement strand
ACCGATGAGGACATTATTGCCTTGACTGCTTTCTACAAAACTCCCATCGGTCAGAAAGTGATAAAGACGATGCCCCTCATCGTGACGGAATCCATGCAGTTAGGCCAGGAATGGGGCAAACAACTAAGCGACAAGATCATTCAGCGTCTTAAGGAAAAAGGCTATCTCAAAAGTACCTGATCAGCCCCCGCCGTCACCACTATCCTTTCATCACTCCGAACTTCACCCCATTCCATTCCGGAAAAAGCACCTTGTCATTCGCAATCTGCAAATGCGCATCCGCCACCGCGCTGAATACACTCCTGAAATCCGTCGTCACCGGCAAATCCCGCCCATCCTCCAGGTTCTCCACCGCCAACGCCTTGACGTCCCCATATACTTTGCCGCCCGAAACCTGGCCGCCCAGGATGAAATTGCAGGAAGCCCGCCCATGATCCGTACCACCCGTCCCGTTTTGATGGACCGTCCGGCCAAACTCCGTCATCGTCATAACCGTAACATCATCCTGATACGCTTCTACATCTTTCCAAAAAGCCGCAATACTGTTGCTGAGATCCGTGACACTCCGCGCAAAAAGGCCGTTATCCGTTCCCTGGTTAAAATGCGTGTCCCATCCGCCGGATTCGGTGAACGCCACCTCCAGACCTACATCCATCTTGATGAGTTGGGCGATCTGCCGCAATGACCCGCCCAGCGGCGACCCGGGATAGACAGCCCCGCTAACCGGCCGATAATGTTGAATATCCGCCGATTGCAATACCTTCATCGCTTCAAAACTTTCCTTCCCCGTCTGCTGCAACAACCCCGGCTTAGCCTTGCCATACATTTCCTCGAAACTGCGAGCCGCCGCATCCGCAGCAGCCGGATTCCCCTTCAGTTGGATTGCAAAATCCTGCAGATTGCCGATCGCCATCGACGGATTGTCGCCATACAACGATCTTGGCAAAGCCGATGTCAGACTGACGGCGGTGAAAGGTGTCAGCGCGTCATGCCCCAGCAACCCCACCGCCCTGTTCAGCCATCCGCTGGCCGTCCCCTTGTTGAAAGGCGTCCCCGACTCCATAAAGTCCTGCGCATCGAAATGCGACCGCGTATTATTCGGCGAGCCGATCCCATGCACAATCCCCAACCTGCCCTCCCGGAACATCGGCTCGAACGCCTTTAGCCCCGGATGCAACCCCCACCTCCCATCGAGGTCAATTAATCCATTCCCTTGCCCACCCGGCGCCAACAACAAATTTGGTCTCGCCTCTTTCAAATAGTTGTCTTCAAACGGCGTCACCGCCATCAATCCATCCATCGCCCCGCGTTGAAATATACACACCAGCACCCGCCTGCGCTTATAGGGCCGAAAGGCCTTTTCACTCGCAGCCGCCTCCGCCACGAAGGAAGGGATACCCCCCATCAGCCCAACCCCAAACAACGCAATCCCGCCGCTCTTCAAAAAACCTCGTCTCGATACTACCATAAAATTGAGATATTAGCGTAACTGATTTTCCGGTGAACCTATGGAAAGACCCACTTCTTGTACATTTACCGACGTATCAACCTTCACCCCCGGCACCTTCCCCTCCGCCAAGGCCAGCCCGAAATTCATCCGGTTCAATAGACTGCCCGTATTGATCCAATAGACGCCTTTATCCGGAAAACCAGTCGGCGCCTGGTAATAATATTTCTTTTCGCCCATCCGCGTTATCCAGTTATATAACGGATACGGTTGATCGATATCAGCATGCAGGCCCCTCACCGCCCCGATCGCCAGCTCAAAAGGCGACTTCATCTTCTCCTTTACCGCCGCCGGGCTCCAGAACTCCGGGGCCGTCACCATCGTGATCAACACCTGCCGGATATCGCCGTCTTTTTCAAGGAATGTCTTCGCCATTTTGTCGATCAGGCTGTGCGGCGGATCGTCGCTCACAAACCGGACCGCGATCTTTCGCGAAACGAACCGCGCCGTCGAAGGATGATGCGCCAGCATATCCAGCAGCTCCACGCCTTCTTCAAAACCGCTACCCGCTGGAAACACTCGGCCCAAAACAGTCTTTTCGCCCCTATCATGCCGGTTGGCATTGAAAAGGAAATCCCCCTCATGCACAAACCCCCGCCGTGCCAACTGATCCGGGCTGAACCGGTTGATAAATCTTTGCGCATTCTCATTCATCGGGTAGACCGTCCAACCCGTCAGCACCCTTGCCGCCTGTGTCACATCCTGCTGCGTATACCCACCATCCACTCCAAGCGTATGCAACTCCATAACCTCCCTGGCATAATTCTCATTCAACCCCGCCGCCGCACTATTAAAATTGTCCAGATAATACAACATCGCCGGCGACTTCGCCGTCTTCACCAACAGGTCCCCGAATTTCCCAAAAACATTCGGCCGGATCACGTCCCGTTCATACCCCGGAACAAACTCGGCACAATCATTCTTCGTGATCGATACATTAAAATGATTGAACCAGAAATCCGTCATGACCTCCTGAAGTTGATTATTCGAATACGCCGCTCGTAAGATCTTCTGACAAATAAATTGCCGGAACAGCTCCTGCTCCGGCTTGTACCCTTTTTGCGCCATATAATCCCGGATTATCTCCCGGTATGCTGCCCGATCCGTTTTGATCGAATCTTTATTGACCACCCCGTCCCGGATCGCCATCTGCGCTACTTGTCCCATCCGGGGATAAAGGTCGACTACCTGCTGATTGGTCAGTTGCAGAGCATCATAAGAGCGAAGCATCACCTCCAGCGAGTCATCCGGCAGATCGGCCGACAACTGCTGCGCAAACCAATTTTCCAAGCCTTGCTTCATCACCGCATCGACCTGACCAGGCGTAGCCCCATACGTAAACCGGCTCAGCAAATGCGCCGCCGCCTGCCGCTCCGTCAACCCCGCCTGCCGCCACGGAAACCGGTACCTCGGCAACTGCGTTCCGTTAAATGACTGCAACACCAGGAAAAGGCCAAGAAGTTTCGAAATAGTTTTCATATGAACCGCGGGCGCTGATTTACCCATCCGGGGGTATTGGATTCGGGTCATCCAAAATAGTTTAATCCAAAAAACCTTTTAACGACCCATTAAACCTTTCCCCCGCAATTCAGTCTCAGGGATTAACATATATTTGCCGGCAATGAAATCAACCCTCTTTCTGCTAGCGCTTATCATCGGCGGAGCCTTTTCCGGCTTCGCACAAACAACCGACACTACCTCCGATCCCGGTTATACCGCCTCCCCGGCAAAAACTCCGGTCTCCCCTCCCGAGCGGGCCGCTCGCCAGCTAAATACGCTGCAGAAAAATCTCAACCTCAACCAGGACCAAGTGATCAAACTCCGGATGGTCCTTCTTCGCCTTAACATCGCACTGGACAGTCTCCGCACAAATCCCTCCGGCGACAAGAAGTCCGATAACCAGGCCCGCCGCGCTATCACCCAGGACGCCGATGGCAAGATCTACGCCGTGCTGACGATCGATCAACAGTTGGCTTACGCAAAATGGAAGCAGGAGCAGCAACTGAGAAGACAGCTGAACCGGCAAGCCAACAAGGCCCCTGCCACAGACACCACCATCCGGCATCCTTAAAATATTCCCACCTCTATTCCCAACATTACCCGCCACCCGTTACGCACAACCCCGTTTAGTTGTGTCTGATCAGACCCACCCATAGTTAAATAAAGTTGATCGATCCCCGTCCCCGTCTCCCACCCAAAATACCCACCCTCTAACCGAAGCGCAACCCGGTCCCCCAATCTATAACGCAGTCCCGCTTCCGCGTCGACACCATACCCATCAGCCGTATGCCGGAAACTTACCGGATGCACGAACTGCGGGATCAGATTCCAATCCGCCGTGGCATGGTACCGAACCTGATGATAACCGACATCCGCCACTGCCTGCCATCGACCCGATAACCGCCAGGAGCCCTTCAACTTAACCAATGGCCCCAGCCATTTGGCGGCATAGGAACTGTTCAAACCTTCGGAAGGATCCGTTACGGGAAAATATTGTTCGTCTATGCCATAGCCAACCTCCGGCGTAATTTCCCACCGCCTAACCCGCAACACATATCCCACCGCCACAGGCGCGGCTTCGCTGTAACCGCCGTGGGCCGCAAATTCCTGATGATAGATCGGATCGAACCGGTTATCCAACCCATAATCCGTATCCGTCATCGTCCCCCACCGCGTGAACATCCGGCTGCCGCTGGCTTCCACCCTCCACCGTCCAGTAGGCCTCCATTCCAGCGCGACCCGGCCGACCGGCCCGCTCACCCCATGCCACTTAAGTTCGGAATAGATATTCGGATCCTGACCCGAACTGTTCCCCGCGATCGACCAGCGAAAATCCTGGCTCTCCCCGCCGGCGGCAACCCGGACCAAAAGCTTCTGCCCCGAAACGTGCAATCCACCCAATAGCAGCAACACGAATCGTAATAACCCTTTCATTAGTTGACAATAGTATAGTTGAACTGCTCCCACCCCTGCGCCTGCGTCCGGTCACAGGTGAGCGGCGAAGCCCCGTTATTGCTCGATACATAATCTCCATTCGTACCCTGCAACGAGATCGTCCCATTGGAATTCACGATCCATCGGAATTGCTCCCAGGCCTGCGCCGTTGTTCGGTCACATGTCATCGCCGAAGTCCCATTGTTGCTTGACACATACAGCCCGTTGCTGCCCTGCAGTGTGATCAGCCCGTTGCCCGCATCGCCAACCGTGAACTGCTCCCAACCCTGAGCCTGCGACCGGTCCGCCATCATGGCCGAATCCGGCTCCGCATTGTTGCTGGTCACATATAAACCATTACTGGCCAACAAAGTGATCTTCGAACCCACCGGTGGGCTGGCACTCGTGATATTATATACATGCACATAATCTACCAGCATGCTGGAAGGCAACGCGCCCGTATTGACGGTCGGCCCCGACAAAGTCCCCCCGATCGCCAGATTCAGGATGATAAAAAACGGACTCTGAAATGCCCCCGTATTATTGATATCATTCGCAATATTCCCCGTTACATAAGGGGTGTTGTCCACATACCACGTGATGCCCTGCGGCGTCCATTCAACTGCATAAATATGAAAATCTCCGGGTGTATTGGAAGTAGAGGTACTGCTGCCATATTGCGTGTTCCCATTGTCAAACCAGTGCATCGTCCCCAGAATGGTATTGTTCGTATTGACCTGCTCCATAATGTCGATTTCCCCGCACTGCGGCCATCCGACCGTGCCGATATCCGTTCCCAGCATCCAGAAAGCCGGCCAGGAACCCTGAAACATCGGCAACTGCATTCGCGCCTCGATCCGTCCATACGTCGTCGAAAACTTTCCCGACGTCTCTATCTTTCCGGACGTGAAAGGCTGCCCTTGCACCGTTTGATTCTGAGCAGTAATGACAAGGTTTCCCCCGCTTTCCGTCACATTGGAAGCCTGGTAATACTCCTGCTCGCTGTTGACGCCCGGATTCCCGACGTCGATGTTCCAATTACCCGTGTTGACGCCCGACCCATTGAATTCGTCAGCCCACACCAGCTGATAAGCTATCGCCCGAGGGACCGTCGATTGACCCGGGCCGCCATCAGCCTTGAGATTCTTTTTACAGGAAATAGCAGCGGTGATCAGCAAAAGGATCAAACCTGCGCCAGACGCGGCGCGTGTAAAAGAAGCCACTCCGCCGCCCATCGCAGCGCGTGTTACGTTTCTGTTCATAAAGGCAAACATTTAGGTGATAAGATTCAATTAAGAAATTTGTTAAAATTCTCTTAAATGACACCCAAACTCAGCCCTTATACCCTTCGACGCCGCCTCCTACTAAAAATTATTTTTCGGTATTTCCACACCCAATTCGATAATGCTCCTGCTCATACTTTTTGATAACTATTGACAAATTCTCCAATTCACCGAATTCTTTCGATCTCGGTTTTAGGTTCTTTTGCATTAGCTCATATACCCTGCTCAAAGCATCATTATACTCCACCTCATTTTTAATAGGTGCTAACATAATTCGATCTTCCATTATTTCACGGTCGCCGATAATTTTTTTTGTCTCTCCTCCTCTATGATTCCTTGTAGCTCTCGTTCACTCGGCAGGTTCGTCATATACCTGGAAACAAAGATCGGCTGCGCGAGCCCCGCAGTCGCATATCTAACTAAGGTCTCGCTCTTATCCGCGCATAGTATTATTCCAATGGGTGGATTATCCCCCTCCCCAGCCTCATTCGCCTTAAAATAATTCAGATACATATTCATCTGCCCCGCATCTGCCGGCGTAAACTTCCCCATCTTCAAATCAATAAGCACATGGCACCGCAACAGCCGGTGATAAAACACCAAGTCGATCCGATGGTGCGCGTTGTCAAAAGTGATCCGCTTCTGCCTTCCCTCAAAACAGAAACCTCTACCCATCTCCAGTAAGAACTTTTGCAGATGAGCAATGATCGCCCCCTCCAATTCCGTTTCGGCATATTCAGCCTTCTCCTCCAACCCTAAAAAATCCAGCAGATACGGACTTCTGAATACATCCTCCGGCGTCAACCCAACCCCGTTCCGATGCTTCTCCAACACAGCCCCCTTATCCTTACTCAATCCCGTCCGCTCAAACAACATGCTATCTACTGCTCTTTGCAGGTCGCGAACCGACCAATTATTGACCATCGCCTCTGTCTCATAAAACACTCTTTTTAATGTTGTATCGGCCCTTAATAATTCAATGAAATGTGAAAAGGAAAGTTTGTTCAGTAGATCTCTGGCCCTGTCACCCTCAATTTGTCCAGACACTGTCTGGACAATTCCAAACATTTGATAATCAATGTCCTTATAGCGTTTAATGGCTTCATAACCCAATTCTGGATACGCTTTGTAAAATTGCTTAAATAATTGAAGATTACTATGCGATAACCCTTTGATCCCAGCATCCTTAAGTCGCTCGCTAATGACTCTTATCAACTTCTCCCCATACTCTGCCCTATCCCTCCCATGCTGCTCGTACTCAACAATATAATACCCAATGATCCAATTCCTCAACGTCAATGCGGTATTGACTTGCCTTTGCGCTTGATCCCGAAAAAATCGATTCGTGTTTTGAATGGCGTGCACAAGTTCACCCATGCCGCCCAACTTTACTGGCGTTTCCATAACAAAAAATTTTGATTAAAGAAAAGGAACTCATTCCCCTCAAGACCTTACAGAAGACGCCAGAATAGGTGAAGTTGAATCATTGGCAAATCTTAAACTCTCGGTAAGGCTTAAATATTCTCAAAACTAACTTATCTTCTCAAACAATTAAATACTTTTCGCAATGTACCATTCCAAATTCCTGGCTTTCTTCCTCGTGATTCCACCCCCCCTTCTCTCGAGTTTTCTCTCCCCCGCCCAAACCCTCACCACCCGCCTCGACTCCTTCTTCCACACCCTCCCACCCACCCAACCCGGTATCGCCCTGTCCATCCAAAAACACGGCACCATCATCTACCAAAACACCGCCGGCCTCGCAAACCCCGGAACCGTCCCAACCCCCGACCCCACCGAAACCATCCCCACCCCCATCGACTCAACCACCAACTTCCGGATGGCTTCCGTTACAAAACAATTCACCGCCATGGCCATCCTCCTCCTCGAAAAAGACCACCGCCTCTCCGTCGACGACCCCATCGGTCACTGGCTCCCTGAACTCCCCCGAAAAATCGGCAAAGAAATCCTCATCCGTCACCTGCTCACCCACTCCTCCGGTATCCAGGACTACGAGTCGCTCATTCCCGATTCGCAAACAACGCAAGTCCTCGACAAAGACGTTCTCGACCTGCTCAGCCACCACGACTCCACCTATTTCCCGCCCGACACCCGCTTCCGCTACAGCAACTCCGGCTTCTGCCTGCTGGCACTGATCATCGAACGCGCTTCCCATCAGTCCTATGCCGACTTCATAAAGGATCGCATCTTCCTCCCGCTCGATATGAACCACTCGACCGTGTATGAAAAAGACCACCCGATCTTCCATCGTGCCATGGGCTACGCCAAAGACAGCAACGGAAAAACAATCCCCAGGGACCAAAGCATCACCTCCGCCACCAAAGGCGACGGCGGCATCTACACCTCCCTCGTCGACTACCGCAAATGGACCCTCGCACTCCAGCAAAACCGCCTCATCAACCTCCCCGCAACCCTGCGCCGCCTTCGATTCCCTATCGGCGCGACAGAAACAAACCGCACCGCCCCCGCCAACTTCTACGCTGCCGGCTGGTTCATCTCCACCCATTCCCCCACCATCCTCTTCCACTCAGGCGGCACATGCGGCTTTAACAACTACGTCATCCAGATTCCCGCCGACGACTGGAGCATCACCTTCTTCTCCAACCTGGCCGACAACCATGCCACATTCCTCCAAATTCTCAGGCTGCTGAAGGCCAGCGGAATGACCGACCTCACACAGGTCCTGAGCCTCGAAGAGCAAACAAGATAAACCCCCTAAACCCCATCAAAAAACCCAATAAATTGATATATTTGACGTTAAGAAGTAACTCTAAAGGATACTCCTAATGACCCGCGCCAGCCTACTTTTGTTCTGCATCCTCTCCGGCCTGCTGCACACAGCATACGGCCAGACGACAAGCTTGTACAGCTACCAGGACCTCTCTCATCTCTATTATCAGGCACAAAAAGACTCGCTGAAAAAAGTATGGGCCTGCCCAGACGTGTTTAAAGAACGCGACACGCAAAAGAAACTCCGCGAGCTTTGGGACCAGCGAACGGAAAACATCACCGACGCCATCATCCACGACGACTACGTCCATGACCAGGACGTCTACAACTATATTATCGGCATCGTCCGCCAGATCGCAGCTGCCAATCCCCAACTCGTGTCCTTCAGTGATCTGGTCCTGCTCGACCGCAGCCCCTCTGTCAACGCCTATACAATCGGCGGCCACGTACTCGCTGTCAACCTTGGCCTCATCGTCTTCTCCCGCACAAGGGAAGAACTTGCCCTTGCCATCGCCCACGAAATGTCGCACGATATCCTCCGCCATTATGAGAATGGCATGCAGGAGAGAGCAGCCTGGCTGACTTCGGATGAGTATAAACAGTCCCTGAAAGACGTCCTTAGCTCCAGATACGATCGCCTCACGAAACTGCATCACATCCTGGAGAACTATACCTTCAGCCGCAGCCGCCACCAACGTTACCACGAAACGGAAGCCGACTCCCTCGCCATCATCTTGTTAAAAAAAAGCAATATCTCATTTGACTCCCGCTATTTCCTGCATCTCGATAGCGCAGACGGCGACTACCTGCAACACCTGCAACAACCCCTGAAAACCTACTTCGCCGCCTACCAGTTGCCCTATGAGGACAGTTGGACCATCCGCCGCTCCCATGGACTGTCGACCCGGACCTATAATTTCTCCGATACCTCACACATCGAAGACTCCGTTAAAACCCACCCCGATTGCGTCCAACGCTGCGAACAAACACGCCGCTGGAATTCCGCCAATCCGCAATCCACGCCAATCCCCGCTGCCGTCCGCGAAAAGGCGAGCAAAATGCTGATCTGGAACTTATATACCTCCGGTACCCTGACCCCCTGCCTCTATCGCATCCTGCTCGAAAAAGACAAGGGCGTCAAAGACCCCTGGTATGATTTTATGGTCAGCAATATTTTTTACGGTCTCTACTATGCGGACCGGCAATTGAATCGATTCAATGCCATCGGCATTATTCAAAAAGAATATATCTCCCGGGATTATTATGCGTTGCAAAACCTCCTCGATCAAATGCCGCGCGACAACCTGCGCCAATCCTGCGAGACATTCGGAAAAGAAGCCTTTTGGACAAGCCTTCAGAATCCCGAACGGAATCTGAAGGAACTCTTGAAATTCATGGCGCTCAATACCGACGTACTTAACCAGAAACAACTAGCCAAAGCCGCCCACGATTACTCCGCCGACAATTCCGGCAGCATGTATTGTGAGTTCGCTGACAATCTTTCCAAAAAATAACCCTTTATGACCCGCGTTTTCTGCCCGCTCTTGCTAATCCTGATTGCCACCGCCACACAGGCCCAGACCAAGGTCTTTAAAGAAGTCGGCGAAGATATCGCCACCGAAGTCAAAGCAATCACCCAGGACAACACCCTTGTCGGCTACCTGGCCTTTACCCGGCTCGAAAAGACGGATATCGACTCGTTCAATTACCGGGTAACCATCATGGATGAAAACCTGAACGATATCGGAACCGTGAATTTTCGGCAACGTAACCTGGAGCTGATGTCGGTCTCCTTCGAACAGGACGTACTCTGCCTGGGTTATCTCGAAGCCGCCATGGCCGGCGTACTCACGGGCAAGGAAGCCCGCCAGGCCTATCGGCACGCCAACATGCAAAATCAGATCCTGCTCCAGTTCATCAGCCTCTCCGGAAAGATCATCAACCGGTTCACAAGCCCGGTGACCCTGAGCTCTACTCCCGTGACCGGAACCGGAAGCGCCTGGACGTACCACATGGCGAGCTATCTGAAAAACGGCATGCAGATCAAGAACCTCGCCGGGAAAGGATTTTGCGTTTTCTACGGCGACGAGGACAAAAAAGAGATTTTGATCCTGGACACGGCCGGCAAACTGATCCGCCGTAAAAAGGTTACCGTTGACTATCCCTACTATTTTCTCCAAACCTCCGGAACCGATATCTACCTCCTGACCAAAATGCACATCACACCAGCGGAAGGCGGCTACCAGCTCCATTCCTATTCCGCCGCCGACTCGACGTTGAAAGAATTTGTCCTGGACCTGAAAGACAAACAAGGCAATTGGCTGAAAGTACTGTCTTTTGATAACGACCCCTCGAGCAACAAAACATTCGTAGGAGGCTGCATCATCAATCCCGACCGGGAAAAGGATTTCACAACCGCGCACGACCTGTCAAGAGCCCCCTATCTGGGCGTTTTTTCCATGACGCTGGGCACGAACAAAAACGACGTGAAAACCACCTACAGCTATTGGTCAAACGAAAACATCCCTGGCGTCAATAAAGATGGCCTGTTTGCCGGCGACAACGAATTCTATGCAAGATATCAAACCGTCTTCCGGGACTTTTCCGGAACCACCGTCTTCGTGGGCTCGGCCCTCGTCGAGAAACGCCTTCTCGGAGCAGCAAAATACAAGTTCGCAGACGCCGTTTTCGTCACCCAGGACGCCAAAGGCAAGCTGATCCTGGATACCCACCTGCCCTGCGACGAGACGAGCTACTTCGGCCCCGCGGGCCAGCTGGACCAGATGGACCACAAGGACTTCTATAAGGTCGTCAACCAGGACACCCACACCAATTTCATCATCGTCGACGACGCGACAAATATCTATATCTATAATTTTAATAATAGGAAACTGATGCGGACGATCTCGCACAAGGACGGCCGCACCATTATAAAGGTGTTCCCCGCAAAGGAAGGGCATATCCTCGTATCGGAGTACAACGGCAAAGAGAAACAAACGCGCTTCTCGATCGAAGCGCTATAGCCTTATGTAATCGCGCCGCCAACTGCATCTTATTCAAAACTGCCCGTTATGCGTTACCTTCCTTTGTTCCTCGCGTTGTCCCTCAGTATTCAGGCTTCAGCGCAGACCGACACTCTCAAACCATACCTCCTTTCCGGCATCGCCAAACACGACTCCGGTGATTACGATGGCGCCATTCGTCAATACGACCTTATCATCTCCATTGACCCGAAATATTACCTTGCCTACTCTGAGAAGTCCTTCTCCCTCTTCCAGCAAGGCAAATACCAGGAATGCATAGATCTCTGCAAACAGGTGTTGAAGGATTTCCCGAACAACGAACTCAACGGGAACATCTACACCAACTACGCCTCCTCCCTCGACGCCCTCGGCCAAAGCAGGGACGCAATCGACATCTACAATAAAGGCATCCGGAAATTTCCTAAAGAACACCTCCTCTACTTCAACCGCGGCATCACCGAATACACGCTGAAAGACCTCGACGCAGCCACAAAAGATATGGAAGAATCACTCCGGCTGTCTCCCGGCCACCCGGGCTCCCACCAGGCGCTGGCTTACTGCGTCTATCAAAAGAACCGCATCGCCGGCGCCATGGCACTGGCAAGCTTTCTGCTGGTCGAACCAAAAGGCCCCCGCGCGGAAAAGAACCTCACCTTGCTGATTCAATTACTGCATAAGAACATCTCGCAAAGGAGCGACTCCGTTGTCAACATCTCCCTCTCAATGGACGACCTCAATACCAGAGGGAAAGGTGATGACAATTTCAGCCCCACCGAAATGTTGCTCACCCTCACATCCGCCATGGACGGCGAAGAGTCGAAAAAAGGTAAAACCCCCGCCCAACTGCTGGAAAAAAAGCTGGAGATCCTGGCCGAAGCCACACCCACCAAAAAAGGCTTCTTCAGCCAATTCTATATCCCCTTCTTCGCCGGCTTGCAAAAGGATAGCCTCCTCGAAGCCGCCAGCCACGTGATGTACCTGTCAGCAAAGGATCCCGCAGACGCCAATTGGCTCCAGGCCAACCCCGACAAAATCCAGGCTCTCCAGAAACACCTCAACGATTGGAGCGGCAAAAAGAACGATTAGGACTGCTCATCCTGGCTCGATTTAAAAATTTTTATTGTTTTTCGATAAATATTTATTAACTTGGCTCTAAAATTTAGCGCCATGAACAACCCAACCTCTATCCGCCCGGTCAGTTCGATCTTCGCCGTCGCCATCGCCCTCCTTACCATCTCCCTCATCTCGGAATTCATCCCCGGCATCCAGGGCGATACCATCGCCCACCAGGTAGTCCCCAAATTCCCGTACAAAACCGAACCCCTCCAGCTCGACGGCGACAAAGGCGCCCTCTACGACCAACGTCTCCTCGTCTTGAACCACCCGACTTTCTTCCAACGACTGCTCGGCTCCTCCAACAGCCTCCCCGGCCTCCTGACAAGCCTCTCACCGCTTGGAATGCTGTACTTCCTACTATTAAGCGCGTGGCTCTTCTCCCGGTCAAAAAATATCACCCCTGCGAAAAACATCTCCGGCATGACCTCCATTCTGAAACTCCTCTTAAACGGGATCATCGGCTACCAGTTCATCCAGATCATGACCCTTTTCTATATGAGCGATGTAGTACTCAGCCTGACAGCTGGCCGCTATCACATCGAAACCAGTAACATTAATGGCTACCTGCTCATGGGACTGGGCGCCCTGACGACCCTTCTCATCATCAATACGCAGACAGCCGCCGAAATCCAAAAAGAACAGGAATTAACGATCTAAACCCTTCTCAACATGCCGATCGTAGTCAATTTGGATGTGATGCTTGCCAAACGAAAAATGAGCCTGACGGAGTTCAGCAACCGCATGGGCATCACCATCGCCAACCTGAGCATCCTCAAAACAGGCAAAGCAAAAGCCATCCGCTTCAGCACCCTCGACGATATCTGCCGCATCCTCGACTGCCAGCCGGGCGATATCCTCGAATACTTAAATGAAAAGGATTTTAAAAAACTCAATAATTTTTAATCAGGGTCGCCAGCATACCCTGTACATACCACCTCGCGAGATAGTCATTCGGATGCAACGGATTGACGATGCAATCCTTCGCCTTCTTGCGCGCATAAATAGCATCACTCAACGTCGTCATATCCATCATCACGACACCCGGCCCCTCCAATCCCGCCAGCACATCGCGAT
>DASZJO010000009.1:0-4563 GCA_035948015.1 Puia sp. | reverse complement strand
GTTTCTTTTGTCTTTACCTGTGTGATCACACAGGGACCGGCCTCGATGATCGTGACGGCCGTTTGCTTGCCATCAGGACTGAAGATGCTGGTCATCCCGATTTTTTTACCAATAATTCCTTTCATTTCTTTAAAAGTTTGTACCATCGGGTATGAGACCGAACGCAGACATACCAGTTTGGCCGTTCCATTTTCTGGCCCCGGCCCGACCGCCTTCACGGCCCTGGCATCGATCTACAGCTTCAATCCCTCGTTTGCAGCCGACCTTTTCTTTTTGTCATCCTTCGCCTGCGCTCTCGCAGATCCCGGAAGCCAGAAGTACCGGCAGTAAACAAACCCTGAATGGCTTGTTCATATTTACGACCCGGGTCTTCTCAGACACCGGGCTGTTTTACAATTTTGATCCAGCGCTATTTTATCCCGTCAGACTCGTCACCCGCCGGAAGTTTATAGATGGATTTGAAAGAACTAGGCTTTAATCTCAACATCCACACCCGACGGCAAATCGAGCTTGGACAACGCATCTACCGTCCTCGAAGAAGACGTATAGATGTCCAGCAACCGCTTGTGCGTGTGCAGTTGGAACTGCTCACGAGCCTTCTTATTGACGTGCGGCGAACGAAGCACCGTGAAGATCTTCTTACGCGTAGGCAGCGGAATAGGACCCGTGACCACCGCGCCGGTGCTACGGACGGTTTTAACGATCTTTTCAGCGGATTTATCCACCAGATTGTGATCGTATGACTGCAATTTGATTCTGATTCGTTGAGACATAAGCCAATTCCCATTTTTCGATGGGGATGCAAAGGTATGTATTAACTCAGTTATTACCCAAAGAATTGGGGCTTTTTTTTCCAGCCTGATTCCCACCTGCCACGCGCCCAAACTCCCCCATCGGCCCGCCCGATCCGCCTGCCGTCCGGCCTATTGACCACCAACCCCGCTTTAACCCCGCTTTAAATCCGTTCCATATAACTTTCCCCTAAGGCGGAAGCCTCAATATAAGCTTTTGGATATCAGAGTATTAAAACAAAATTAAAAGCCATGAAAAAGCCCTTATTCCTCCTGATCATGCTCCTCCCCTTCATCCCCTCCAGGGCCCAAAACGCCCCCGCAGACTCCCTTTATTACGTTCACCTTCAAGACGGCACCACCCTTTACAGCAAAAAGGTCAGGCTGGTTAATTCGCTGACCCGGGGCAAATACCTGCTCCTGGACAGCAACCGGCGGATTTCCCTCTTTTCGAAGTGTTATTACGAAACCGAAACCACTTGGTGGTCACCGGCGCCCGGAGAGCCCGGGATCCCCACCACGATCACCACCAGAGAAAAGGCCTGGTTCTTCCGCAAGAGCCCGGACGGAGACATCGAGCGCATTACGATCAATAACCTTCGCCGTGCAATGGCCGACAACCCCGCCAGCCTTTCCCAACTGAAGATCGCCGGCACAAACCTGTACGTGAGTATCGGCCTGTTGGCCGCCGGCGCAGGGACGGCTGTTGCAGGTATCATCCAAACCCACCAGCGGAATACCGACGCCTATAACACCTATAAACAGCAATCCGCCGCCTGGTTCGCCAACAGCATGACCAACCCGAATGCCCCTTTGCCGACCCTTCCCCATTACGGGCTTTCACCCTTATTCTATGTCGGCTCGGCCATGGTCTTAAGCGGTTTCATTCCCATATTCAACGTCAGAAAGCACCTGGTCCGGGCCCTCGACATCTATAACAGCGCCCCCTGACCGACGTCTGTCCCGCCACCTCGAAAAGATATCATCGCCCGCCGCCCGGACAATGCGTCCGCAAATAATCCGTATACAACATCGAGAGGTGCATCCGCGTACCATCGCCTTCGAAAATCCCATGAGACCGGTTCGGATAGCTCATGAATTGGAAAAGTTTCCCATATTTGATCAGCGCATTTAGCAGCCGCTCCGCATTCTGATAATGCACATTGTCATCCCCCGTCCCGTGGATATACAGCAGATTGCCGCGCAAATTCTTCGCATAGCTGATCGGACTGCCCGCGTCGAAATCCTCCCGGTTTTCCTGCGGTAACCCCATATATCGTTCCTGGTAAAGGTTATCATAACTCAGTTGGTTTCCAACCGCCGCTATCGCAATTCCTGTCTGGTAGATCTGCGGATATTGGAATAACAGGTTGAGCGTACTGGACCCGCCGCCGCTCCACCCCCATACCGCGATCCGGCTGCTATCCACAAACGGCCATTTCAGGATCTCCATGGCCGCCATCGCCTGGTCGCGGATATTGATCCTGCCGATATGCCTGTAGATCGACTTCCGCCAGGCCCGCCCTCTCAACGCCGGTGTACCTCTGTTCTCCACGCTCATATAGATATAACCATCCCTGGCCATATCCCCATTGTAAAGAAAATTATTCCCCGTCCCAAAATCATCCGTAACCGTCTGCGCGGCGGGCTCGCCGTATACATAGAAGACGACCGGGTATTTCTTCGTGCTGTCGAAGGGCACCGGCTTGACCATCCAACCGTCCATTTGCACGCCATCCTGCGTCTTGACTTTAAAGAATTCCACCTTTCTGCCCGCCATTCCGCCGTCCCCGGTCTCACCTGCGGCCTTCGCCAACGTTTTATGTTCCGGGAGATCGACCCATTCCTGTTTCTCGGGCATATTTGCATTGCTCCAGGTATGAAGCGCATACCGGCCGGACGGACAAATGTCATACTCATGCACTCCCGCCTCCGCCGCCGTGGTTACCCGTTCAAGTTTTCCCTTTCCATCGAGCCTGACCCGGTACAGGTAAAGCTGCGTAGCATTCTCCGGCGAAGCCATGAAATAGACGAACCCGTTCTTTTCATCCACCAGCTTGATCCGCGCAATATCATAATTGCCCTTCGTGATCAGGGTCTCCTGCTTCCCATCTCTGCTCACCACATAGATATGCCGCCAACCATCCTTCTCCGTGACCCACAGGAATTCCTGCCCCCCTTTCAACCAGTCCCAGCCGGCGATTATCCCATCCTGCCAGAACCCCTTGCACTCGATATACGCACTGTCCGTCTCATCATAGATTGGCGTCGTCGCTCCGGAAACAATATCGCTTAAGAACAGCTTGCTCTCATTTTGCTTACGGTTCAACTGCTGCAGGATCAATTGGCTGGAATTTGCTGCCCACTCCATCCGGGGAAGATAGGTCTCCCGCGGATCACCGGGGATATTCATCCACAGGTTCGCCCCCGTGGCAACATCGATGACCCCGATCTTGTAAGGAGAAGGAGCTTCGCCCGCAACAGGATATTCCACCGGCACGACAAAGGGATAGGTCGAATCCGTCGTATTCAACATCAGGTAATCTTTTACCTGGTTGGCATCGATCTGCCAGTAGGCGATATGCCGGCCATCAGGGCTCCATCGGAACCCGTCCCGGCACTCCAGTTCCTCCTCATAGACCCAATCGAAGGTTCCATTGATGAGCTTTCTCGTCCCGTTGGTACTCGTAAGGCATCTCGCCTCACCGCTGGCCAGATCCTCCACATAAATATTGTGCTCGCTGACATAAGCCACCCGATCGCCTTCCGGCGAAAATTTCGCAAATTGAAGCGAAGCAGCCGGCCTGTCTTTCCCGATCCGGGTCAATTGCCAGGTAGTCAGATCCAGCGCCCAGTAGTCCCCACGCGTATCATAGCGCCAGACCCGATGGGCATTCGTATAGATCAATGCTTTTCTCCTATCCTCTGAAAAAGCGAAATTCCGGATCGCCAGCGCTTCCCTCCTTCCTGCCGGTTTGAGACGTTCCTGCGCCACTACCACTGTCTCCCGGTCATCCGGGATTCCAACCTGTACGATATTCCCCCCTTTTGCTTCATAATAGGAATTGCCATCTTTGGACCATTTGAGCAGGGTCGAACCCGGCTGCGCTTCCAGCCGGCCAACGCCTATCACCACCAATCCGATCGCAGTAAAAAATACCAGAATGCTTCTCAACAATGCCATAGCTAATTTTTAGGTGGGCGAAAATAAGCACAATTTCCCCCAAAAGAAAGCCCGGCATCCTTGCCGGGCTCCATTCAACCAATTTCTGTGAGCACTTCATTAACGCCTGGCCCAATGACCGCGATGCCAATAGTGACCCCTGTCGCCATGAGACCAGTGACCGGGAATCCAAACCCAGCCCGGATGCGGCGGCTCGGCCCAGTGACCCCCAACGGCTACATAAGTCCCGTTCCTTGCCTCCCACTCTTCGTCGATCCAGACGTGACGCGGGCTCGGAGCAACCGGTCTTTCGACGGGACGCCAGACGGGACGAACCGATACATAGATCTGCGCGGAAGCGGTGTTGGTGTAGGAAGCTGCACCGATCACCAGGGCAAGCAAAAAGGCCAGTTTTACAACTTTCTTCTTCATATGTTGGTATTTAAGTTCCCGAATTGGACGTCCAAACCCACTAAAGGTTAAAAGTATCCCCCCGCATCAAAAGTTAAAAACACCCACTCTAAAACTTAAAGCAACCCTCTGTCCAAAAAACGAAGACCCCGCCACGAAATCGTGACGGGGCCGTATTTTAATGCTATTTTAATCCAG
>DASZJO010000008.1:0-4971 GCA_035948015.1 Puia sp. | reverse complement strand
TTCGCTGAAGCCTTCGTTGCATAATTTTTCGATTGACTGCATCCGCGAAGATGTGATGGAACTGGAAAGGCTTGCGATGGCGAAGGGGCCTTCGGGGCGGATCCGGGAGCTTGCGGGGCGGTTAGGGGATATAGTGGGTGAGGTGGTGGAGTCGATGGGGGGATTGGGTTGGGTGGATTAAATTTATGCGAATTTGCGAAAATCACCCGAAAGGATGAGCCCGAATTGCGGCCAAGCGGTTAATTTTACCGGAATAACCTCCAACAATGGGTAACCGATAAAATTATCAACACATGAAAAGAGTAACTGGCATCGGCGGCATCTTCTTTAAATGCAAGGATCCGGAAACACTAAAAAAATGGTACGGGAAGCACCTTGGGTTTGACATCACCGATTACGGGATAAACTTTGAGTGGCGTGATTCGGAAGATCCTACTAAGAAAGGGAGCACGGTTTGGAGTCCATTTAAAGAGTCGACCACCTATTTTGAGCCCTCCCCGAAGCAGTTCATGATCAATTACAGGGTGGAAAACCTGGAATGGGTTGTCGAACAATTGAAAAAGGAAGGCGTGACCATTCTCGATGAGATCCAGAGTTTTGATTATGGAAAGTTTGTCCATATCCTGGATCCGGAAGAGAATAAGATTGAATTGTGGGAAGCTAGTGAGATGTGATGAGGCGCTACATAAAGAATATTCTTTGGATTGTCCAAAAAGCCGCGATGCAGCCGATCAGCGCCGATAGGGGGTAGACGGTCCTTCTTCTATACCAGGGTTTCCGGCCCATCGGAATGACCAACAGCAGAAATGTAGCGGTGATTACGGCGATCTGCCCGATCTCCACACCGGCATTGAATGAAAGGATAGAGGTATAGAATTGATTCCTCGGTAAGCCGATCTCATTTAGCGAGCTGGCGAAGCCCATGCCGTGTATCAAGCCGAACATAAAAACTATCCCGATCCGCCACGGTTTGAGTCGGGTAAGCAAAATGTTTTCGACCGCCACAAAAAGGATGGATAAAGAAATGATCGGTTCCACCACGGCGCTGGGCGCGATAAGAATGTTTTTCATACTTAGTGCAAGCGTGATAGAGTGTGCCACAGTGAACGCGGAAGCCTGCCAAAGGATAGTCTTAATATCGGTGCTCAGGAGGCAAAGGCTCATAACAAAGAGTATATGGTCGAAGCCTTCGGGGATGATATGACGGACGCCCAGCTGAAGGTAATACCATACTACATGCTGTGTGGGCGCATTTTCCAGCGCATAGTTAATGGTGTGGGCAGAAACCGGGTTGGCCATGCATAAAACTGCAATGAAAAGCAGGAAGATCTTGAAGCGCTTACGCATGATCAGTTGGCTTTTATTCCCAGTTTATCGTAGATCAGCCCGGCATGGCAAAGCAGCGTTGGGTTCTTGCTGTTTGTTCTCAGCGCGACTTTTAAATAGGGGAGTGCTTTTGCATACTCGCCCTTACAATAATAGACCCAGGCAACGGTTTCGTTAACATCGATGTTGCCCGGCCGGCGATTGTATTCAAGCAAGGCATGCTCGAGGGCTTTGTCATAATCATTTATTTTCAGATAGGCATAAGCCAGTTCACGGTCTGCATAATGACCAATGTTCTCATCATTCCGGCCGCTCTGTGCGTCTTTGCACATGCTTTCGATCACGGTGTTTGCCACTGTGTTCGCCTTCTCTTTTTGCCCGGATAGTTTATAGGCTTCCACCAGTTCTTCTTTAACCGAATAATCCGCCACAGCCGCATCCGCCTTTTCATAATAGGAAATTGCCGTGCTGTAGTCTTTCGATGAAAGCGCAATCCGGGCAAGCCCAGCCAGTGCATAAGCATAACCCGGTCTTTCACTGAGGGCGATCGTATAGTGCATTTTGGCGCTGACCAGGTCGCCAGTGTTTTCATATAAATGGCCTAATTGGATCCTTGACCACTCGGTCCCTTCATCGCCGGGTGCGCCGGCAGCCAGCGCCATTTTCATGGCTTCAATAGCACCGGGATAGTCGCCGTAGATCTCCCTGAGATAGGAAATACGCGAGTAAGACCTGAGATCGGGGCGAATGGAGACCATTCTATCCGAATTCGCAACGGCCGAATCATAATTGCCCATTTCCACATTGCCATCCACGACCATGCCGTAAATGAATGCGTTATAGGGATTGAGACCTCTGGCTTTTTCAGCGATCGCCAGGCCATCCGCAAAATGATGCTGTGAAAGATAGATCAGTGCTTTGAAGGTGAGCGCGTCAAAATTTGTCGAATCCGTTCTCAGGACGTTGTTCACATATTTCATGGCTGCCTTGTCATAATAGACATAGTTCCCGGTCACTCTTGCTTCCTGGATGAAGATGGCGACAAGGGCCAGCGCTGATTTTGCATCGGAAGGATTCTTTTTCAGCGACTGCAGCAGCGATGAGGCATAGTTGCGGGTTAGCTGCCATTCCCTGCTATCTGCAATGGCGCCCTTCCTGTCCAGCAAACCGTAAGATGTCGATTCTGTGTTCCTGTACTTTAGAAAAATGGCGCAAAGACAGAAACCGAAAAAAATCACGAGGGTTGTGTAGATGTATTTCTTTTTCATAACCTTGGGTTGAAAGGCCCCGCGCACATTGTGTGTGCGGGGCCTATTAGATTTAGTTCTTGATGAGGCTTATGGATTGTCTGGCTATACCATTTGTTATCGCCCGGACAAAATAGGTGCCTTTTGCAATTTTTCCCGGTGTCCATTGCACGGAGTAGACGCCGGCTTCCTGCGTTTGATTGACGAGCACTTTGATCAGTTGGCCATTTAAATCATACACGGCAATGGTAACCGCTGAAGTGGATTCGACCCGGTACCTGATGGTGTTGTTATCGACAAAGGGGTTGGGGTATGCGGTTAAAAAAATGGCCGGGGAAGACAGACCCAGTTCGGTTGATTTTGTTTCGTCAGTTGCCATAGTACCGGCGGTTTGCGTGGGGGTACTGGTTACGGCCAAACCGCAGCAGGCGCTCAACCCGGACCAGGGGGTCTGAACATAGGGGAACGATGTTTTGAAGCTAGTGTCGTTGTGATTCACGCCCGTGCTGTAGGTGAGCACATTCAGCAAATCGGGGGTCACAGGGCTGCCCTTCCCGTTGAAATCGTCATACCACAGTCCGATGGCTGCCAGTACAACGCCGCTTACCGCCTGCAATTCGATCCTTGTGACATCGTCCTCCAGTCTTCTCCCGTTCGGGAAACCATCCATGTTTGGGATGAATTGGAGTGAGGCGTTTGTGTTATAATTGGAGTCGGTCAGTCCAAGGACTGCAGCCTGAACAAGGCCAAGCGCGCTAAAATTCGGGTCATTCCTTGGGGTGGGGGGTACAGCCATATTCAGGCGAAGCATATCGCCGCCGGTCGGAAGAAAATTGTTGATAAAGGGTTTACCTGCCGCCAATGGATTGCCGCTCTTTCCTGTGGCCAGCTGATAGGGGATCAGGTTAGGGACGCCTGTGTTGAAGATTGGCCAAAGGTCGACCGAGCGCGGAGAATTTGGAGCCGGCAGCAACAATTTGCCGAATACCGCATCATCCAATGCCGTGCCGGCGACCACGGAGCTTCCTTTCAAACCAAACAACCCGTTTTGCTGATCTCCGAACCCAAACGCGCCCAATGAATTCCTTTGGATGCGCAGCGGGTTCAATGCGGGAATTGCGGCGCCGAAGAAAGTATTATCCATGTAAAGGGCCAGCTCGGGGTTGTAAAAGAAATTGCCGAACGTCTTTAGGTGGGCCAGATCCTCATAGGGAGTCAGGGAATTCCAGAGGTCCTTTTTACCGATGGGGGTCACCACTTCGTTTGTCAATGGCATGCCCAGCCGGGAAACCTGAATCCATTCCCCGGAGAAGGATTCCACGCTTTTATTGTCACTTGCCGGCTTACGGAGGGTTTTTATTTTTTGCCTGCTCGCCGAAGCCCAGACGCCGATGACATAATCAGGGTCGAGGATATTCTTTGCGTCTGTTGCCGGTTTGTGATCCCGTTGTAGGGTAGAAATATCGATTTGTAATGCAATAGCAGAGACATTTTTACATTTCAGGCCATCGCTGGGCTGGGTGCCGGTTGTGCGTGGCGCATCGCCCAGATCGAATACGCCGCCAAGGTCGACAAAGAAGGGGTCATCCGCCGTGCCGCAGAATACTTTCTCTCCGGTGTTTGCCGTTGTGATCGCCTGATCGATGAGTGTATTGTAATCGGCAACGTTCAGGCCTACCGGGGAACTGATGGAACGGGGCCCGATATTGGGCGGAGGCACAATGCCGTCGTTGACGATCTTCTCGAACCGTCGCCCACCATCCATACTTCTTTCCAGGTCATAGGTCGTTTTCAGGTTTTGTTTCCCCAGCCGGATGTTGAAAAATGTCGTCGGGTCTTCATTTGTCTTATGAAAGGTGAAACGATAAACGATGTCATCGCCGGGAGTTGCGATATTGTTGTCTATATGAATTTCATAACGGATATTTTCGCCGAATGAATAGTAATTGGGGCCGCCCTGCGGCAACTGCATCGGTACATAATTGGCAATGATGGTGATCTTATCGGGATTGTCGGGGCTCCTGAATGCGTACAGGTCGGTGTTATCGGCCAGCGGGTCGTTCGAGATCAGTGGCGCTTCCCGATGGCTCGAGGCCCATAGCGGGAAAGTATTGACCAGCATCGCGAACAACAGGATGGATGCATATATCTTGCGTTTCATACTTGGTTTTATTTAATTTTTCGGGTTGGTATTTATTGAACCGCTGTCCCTCTCCAAGGTGTTTGGACATAAGGGAATGATGTTTTGAACGTGGTGTCGTTGTGATCTACCCCGGTGCTGTAGGTGAGCACATTCAGCAGATCGGGAGTGACAGGGCTGCCTTTGCCGTTGAAATCGTCATACCACAGTCCGATGGCTGCAAGTACAACACCGCTTACCGCCTGCAATTCGATCCTC
>DASZJO010000007.1:0-13075 GCA_035948015.1 Puia sp. | reverse complement strand
CGTTGTGCAACACGACGACATTCCCGCCTTTAGGAAACGATTCCAGCTTGACGGCGACCGCTTCCGGAACCACCAGGATGACGCCGGCTTTCACCAGGTCGCCGAGCGTGCCCGGATCAAAATGATCCCCATGGATATCCGTCACCAGGATGATATCCGGTGCAGCCAAACCCTGATATTTAGCCGCCCCGCCGACCGGATCGACATAAATCGTCTTCCCCGCCGCCGTCAGCACCACACTGGCATGGTTGATCGGCTGAATGATCAACGAACCATTGGCCAGTGCGATCGTGTCCGGCGAAATACGCTGTGCGCCGGCAGTAAGGCCGGTCAGCGAAAGTAATGCAAGGATTAGTCTTGATTTCATGCTGGTTGGTTTTATTTCAGTCGATGCCGGTTTTTTATCCGACACCCGGCCGCTTTTTTTTAGAATAAATAGCTTTTACAATCGTTTGCCCTTTGACGAGCGGAGTATTTTCTTTGACTTTAGCCAATGAATTAGCATACGCTTCCTTCAGCAGTTTTTTAATGTAGGTTTTGGGGAAATCCGCCTTTTCTTTAACGACGATATACCGGTACTGGTTGCCCTTGCCCAGGAGGCGTTTTTCGGGATCTGCGATCTCGCTACCCCAATAAAAACCGAAATGAACATACCTGGCCATCACCGCGACCGAGCAAAAGCTATGTGACAGTCGGTCCGTCAGCGACCAGCCGAATGCCACAGCATTATAACTGTCATAAATCAGCTCGTTGCAGGCGGGATAGAGATCCCATACCCACTCTCTCAGCCATAAGGCCAACTCCTGTACCGCTTCCGGGTAAGGCCGGATGAAAACCCGCAGGTCTTTTACCTCGTCTTTACTCATGAGCCGTAGTTGTCCGTTAAATATATCGATTTTAATAATTCAACGTCACCCCTGCGCCAAAACCCATATCACTATCGTAGTGGGTCGACAACCCAATATACTTGGTCAGGATATAACGGAAACCCGCCATATATTCCTTGTCCGTATTGGCCATCAGGCTGAGCCGCAAGCGGCTCGTCACCTCAATATCCTCTCGCCCCAGCTGCAGCCGGAGATTGCCTTTCATGTCCACCCGCCCATCCAGCGTAAACAACAACGGCAACGTATACTGCAGCCCTGCACAAACCACATTCCGGCGATTCTTGGTGTCCTCCTGGCCGAAAAGGTTCTTCTCCTTCTCATCTGACCGCCGGTAACGGAAGTCCCATCCGACATAAGGCAGCCAATATTGCATCCGCCCCAGGTAGCGTCCGAAATGACTTTCGCTTTCGTAGCCTTTCACCGCATCCGTGCCAAGCCGCCACTCGGTCTGGAACCGATACCGCGTATTCGCCAGCATCGCTTCTCCGTCACTCCCATTGCTTTCCAATCCCACCCTCGCCATTAGCCGGATAGCCCTGTCGTCCGCATACACTTTCTGAAGATCCTGACCGGAATCCGGCGGGCTCCCTTCATAATGGAAGATCCGTCCCATCCCGCTCATCATGTGATACAGGATATGGCAATGGAAGAACCAGTCACCGCTCTCCGTCGCCGCAAACTCCAGCGTGTCGGTCTCCATCGGGAGGATATCCACCACATTCTTCAGTGGCGCATAGTCTCCCTGCCCATTCAGTACCCGGAAAAAATGCCCGTGGAGATGCATCGGATGACGCATCATCGTTCCGTTGTGCAGGATGATCCGAACATTCGTTCCCTGTCGGATCAGGATGCGGTCCGCCTCTGAAACCACTTTATTATCGATGCTCCACACATACCGGTTCATGTTCCCTGTAAGCTGAAAATGCAGCTCCTGCACCGGCACAACCGGCAACCGCGTGGGGACCGGCGACCGCAGCATCCCGTAGTTCAAGGTGACCGCTCCGCTCTGCATGACCGCTGAGCTTTCGGGGTACATCACCGCATTCATGTCCATCACCTGGTTGCTCATCGCCATGCCCATCTCCCTCATCCCGCCATTCATTGTCATCATTCCGTTCATCATCCTCATCCCCTCGAAATAGTTCAATGGCGGAAGCGGTTCCAGCCCATGGCGCTGACCCGCGCCCAGCCATGCCGAAACATGCCCCGTGCGGTCCTCCGCCGTGGCTTGCAGCTCATAGCTCCCTTCCCTCAACACTGTAACCAGCACATCGTAGGTCTCCGAGACCCCGATGATCATCCGGTCTACCGGCACGGGCTCAACAGACTTCCCGTCACTGGCCACGACCGTCATTTTCCCTCCTGCATACCGAAGCCAGAAATAGGTCGAGCTGCTCCCGTTGATGATTCGCAATCGCACTGTATCCCCCGCATGTACCGCGGGAAGTGTGTCCTCGCCAAGGCCGTTGACCAGGAACCGGTCATAAGCGACATCGCTGACATCCATCGGCAACATCCGCTTCCACTCGTTGCCTAGCTTGGTCCGGAGATATCCCCGCCGGATCGCCTGGCCATAGTCCTGAACGCTGCCTTTTCGGATGCCATACCAATCGGTGGCATAGTGAAGACTTCGTTGCACCTCTTCCGGCCGCTCATCCGTCCAGTCGCTCAAAAGGAGCGTATATTCCTTCATCGGCAATGGCCCGCTATTTTCACCCGTCCGCCGGTCCCCGGCTTGTTCCTCTACCTGGCGCCATCCCCTGGGATGGATCACGATCGCGCCGTAGATCCCTATCTGTTCCTGCAGCATCGTGTGCGAATGATACCAGTAGGTTCCGTTCTGAACGACCGGGAATCGCGCCACATAGGTCTGCATCGGTCCGATCGGCGGCGACGTCAGATAGGATACCCCGTCATACCGGTTGGGCACGATGACCCCGTGCCAGTGGATCGACGTGGGCATCATCATCTCATTATGGATATAGATCACCGCCGTATCCCCCTCTGTAAATTGGAGCGTCGGCCCTGGCAGTGTTCCGTTGACGGCGATCGCACGGCGATGCTTACCCGTGTAGTTGACCATTGTATCCGTGATATCCAGATGGTAGACGACCGTGTGCTGACACACTGCACCCGCACTGACCAGCAGGGACAGCAACCCGATGACCGGCTTCTTCATGGGTCAGGGTTTTAGTGTCGCCGTTATTTTGCCGCAATCAGGCATGGCGCTCCCGAAATAAGGATTCCTGATCACCGAATCGGCGCTTAGCCAATATGCTTTTCTCATCGGACAATAGTCCTCAAATATCGGCTGCGACGATAACTTGACCTGTTTGGCCAGTTTGAACAGGTTAGCGGATAAAGACATAAAATGCTCGCGCTGATGATTGATATCCTTCGACTCGGAGATATGCCGCGCATCGAAAGCCAGCTTGTCCTCCAGCGCCATAAAGGCCATGTGATCCGAAGGCGTCATCGATTTCATATCGACCCCGCTGATCGACTTTAGCATCTCACCGGCAGCCGTCGCCGCAGCGGCGGCATCCCCTGCCACCAGCGCGTCCTTTAGCTGATAATAGTTGTTCAGGATAGGAGAAAGGTCGGCAGGCCTCGCGCTGGCCTGAATGAACAGAAAGACCGATAGAAAGAAAAATTTCATGTTGATGGATTGAATGTTACCAATTGGTCCCGTGATAAATCGGGAGCCTTAACCGAAATTCAATCCATTATCAGATAAGAAAACAATGATAAAGCGCCAGCCGGTCCGGGGGCGAATGTTGATAAAAATAATTTGAAGAATAGTTTTGCTGTGTCAACCTCCCTTCCACAACCGGGACAATATAGTCCGGTACGTCTGACGCAGCGGCGACCGGGTTAAGGTGCACCGGACCGGCCACCTTCTTTTCCATTAGGTTAAATTTTACCGCCTGCGTCCCCGGGCAGTCGCTCTTTTCCTTGCAAGGCCGCGTCTTCTGCCGGCAGCAACAGGGCTGACGCATAGCGAAGCCAGAACCTGCACTGGCCGTCGCAGAACAATGACAAACGACAAGGAAATTGCCGGTGAAGATCGCCGTCAACAAAAACGCCTTTATACGTATGGTAAAAATACCCGGCATCGGGTACAAAGGTAGTCAATTGTCGCTATACACCCCCCTCCCCAAACTCCAGCACCCGGCAATGCCCGCGCACCAACGCCTGATCTGCATCCGTAACGCAGACTTCCGGACAATCCAACTCCTCACATGCCGCGGCATAATATTCCTTCATTCTCCCTGCGCCTACGACCATGATTGGAATTTGCGTGCCTACCAGTACTTTCAACTCCTCCCCGATCAGGAGCCCGCTGAGATACTGGTAGTTTGATTCCCTGGACAGGCCCTCCAGCAGCTGGCGCGTGCGCACCCGGAACGCCGTGTGCAAAATGCCCGCACGCTGACTGTCCCGCACGCCCTGGATAAAATCCGGCGAGACGGCCCCGCCATCTGAGGATGCGGCCGACACCGAGACCGCCAGGATACTCTTCGTCGCCAGCAATTGGAAGACTTCACCCGTCATGAAGGTCACAATGTCCACCGCCCGGCCGGCCCTCACCCGGACATGCTTGCAATGCGTTCCAGGGAACAGATAGATCCGTTCCTCATATCCTGCCGCCGAGCAGCCGACCAGCTGCGTTTCCTCCCCCCTCATTACATCGTTTGCCGTACGCACTCCCGATACAAGCAGGATGGGATGCCGGAAGCCTTCCGAAGCCGGTATCGCCACCCGGATAAGTTCCTCTCCAGTCAGCACTACCGGAACCGGACGGTAGGGCAGCTCCAACATGCCCAGGTTGGAGGACGCCATCCCCGATAGTACCAATGGAAGTCCGCTTAAAGAATAGATCGTGTGTTTTCGGAGCTGATCGATCTGCGTTGCCAGAACAGTCTGATAGAACCCTACCCGCTCCTCCGGCTCGAGGCCGCTCTCGCGCCACCGGGAAAAGACACTCGCAACGCCTTCCTGACCGGAGACCTCGCCGATGGCCTCCCGCCGGTCGCTGTCCACCAGTCGCAACCGAAAGTTGCTGGTGCCCCAATCGCAACTGATCAACAAATTCATACTAACGCTTTTATATATTCGATAGCCCGTTGTTTTAGCGCTTCCAACGCCACTGCCGTAGTCTCCTGACCCGCCGGCACCAGCGCGCTCCCGATCCCATAGGCTGCGGCCCCCGCAGCGCGGAAATCCCGGATATTCTGAAGGTTCACGCCGCCGGTAGGCATGAGCGGGATTTGCGGCAACGGTCCTCTCAGATCCCTGAAATAGGCAGCACCGACAGAAGCTGGAAATACCTTGACGATATCCGCCCCACTCCGCCACGCCGTCAGGATCTCCGTGGCAGTGAATGCACCTGGAATACTGACCGCGCCGCACTCTTTCGTCACCCGGATCGTTCCAATATCAAGCGAAGGCGACAGGATGAATCGTGCTCCGGCATCGATCGCCATCTCTGCCTCCGCCGGCGTCAAAACCGTCCCCGCCCCCACCAATAATCTGTCCCCCATTGTTGAGGCGATCCACCGGACCAGATCAAGCGCGCCGGGCGAATTGAGCGTGATCTCCAGCATCCGGACCCCGCCCTCAGCCAGCGCCTCCGCGATCGCCGGTACGCGCTCCGGCTCACAACCGCGTAAAATGGCGACTATCTTATAACGAAGTATTTCCTCCAGGCAACTCATAGCACGCTCTCCAGCACCGCCTTCAGTTGATCGGCCCGCATCACCCCGCTCTGCCGCCATTTGATCTGCCCGTCCCGGAACACGATCAGCGTCGGTACGCTCTGGATCTGGTAGGCTGCCGCCACTGTCGGATTCCGATCGATATCCATTTTCAAAATAGTCACCCGATCACCCAGCTTGTCCTTTACCTCCTTCAGGATGGGGGGCATCATCTTGCATGGCTGGCACCATTCCGCGGAAAAGTCGACCAGCACAGGCTTGCTGCCCGCGATAATATCCGAAAAGGATTTTTTTTCAGTCGTTTCCATATCGCTTTCCTTTCGATAAAGTTACTGAAAATAGCAGCTGGATTTTCATTTCTCCTTCACCCGGTCGAAGTATTCCTTTTGCAGCCCGAGCGTTTTAGTATCTGCCTTGACCGCCTTCAACGCCTCTACCAACTGCGAAATAATATGCTCCGTCACCAGTTGCCCTTCGGCCTTCGTAGCCTTCGACCCTTCGCCTGCATAGTGGTTGGGGTAATCGGCATACCACCAGATCGCGGTATAGATATTGGGGATGCCAAGCCGGTGCTGATTAGCGCCGGATTCATTATTGGCGCTGTCCATTTCCACCAGGTCCGGCCGAAGGTAAAGAATCGAAGACGTCTCCCGCTCCCCGGCATGTTGATCGCCGGCAGGGTCCGATTTATGGATCGCCGCTAATTGACGGTTATAGGCTGAATCGCCGTGGGATTCGAAGAAATAGACGGCATAGTCCCGCCGCTTCTCCAGCCGCGTCTGAATAAAATACCGGATCAGTTCGGGATTGCCGCCATGGCCGTTGATGATCACGATCTTGTTGAACCCGTTGCGGGCGATCTCATCACAAGTAGCCTCCAGCAAGTCCCAGACCACCCGCTCCGGCAACGCAAATGTCCCGGGCTGGTGCCGGGCCTCATTGATCTGCCCGTAGAAATAATCCGGGAAAACCACGGCATATTCTTTTTTGGTGGCGCGCGCCGCCCATTCCCGTACCTGGATGAGATCCGAGCCGATCGGCACATGCGGCCCATGCTTCTCGAGGATGCCGATAGGAAGGATACAGGTGCGATTCGAACGTTCCAGCGCTTTCGGCCAGTCGCTGGCCGTGAGATCATCCCAACGGGCATGAAGCTCCTGTCCGGAAAGTGAGGTGGAGACGGTGATCTGCAACAGGGTTGCCAAAAGAAGAGATAGTTTGTACTTGTTCATATGGCGTGTTTGATGTCTACTCTTTCGCAACCCCGATAAATAAACCCGTGACCTGGAAACAATTCCTGGCCGGCCTTTTCTCGCCCGGAACTATCAGCTTGAACGGACCCGTACCGGCCGCAAGCGGCTTGCCATCTTCTTTGTCGGCGAGGATCACTACCCTTTCCGTGATCGAGGGGTCCAACTCCGCCAGACTGAAGACGACCTGATAGTTATCCGCGCAGGATACCAGCAGGTACTTGGCCATATTCTTTCCCCTTAGCTGCTTTCCGGTAGTAACTCCGGCCTTATTGAGAATATCGGCGATCGCTACCCCGGAATATTTATGCATGACGCCCTGCCTGTCCCTGGCACTGTCGTTGGTCTGCGGCATCGCATCCAAGTCCGGCGCGGTCAGCGTCAACGGGGTGGTCACTTCGCCCGTCACCTTGACAGCGGAGGGCTGCATGGCCAGTAGCTGCGTGGTGGGTTGCTGCGCAATGCCGGGTTGCTGAGCCCTGGCGCCAAAGACCCAAAAACTAACGATCAGCAAGGCAAAAAGGCTCTTTGCAAATAGCTGCCGCGCGTCCGTAAGAAGCGAAACGAGCCTCTCCAGCTTTCGGGTATGCTCAGCGGCAAATTCATGCCGGTTCGTGTCGAGATACAAATGCTGTTTTACCAGGGGCACGGTGTATGGGACCACCCAGGCCCGCAGCGCCTTTGCAACCGCATCCATCGCATTGATGCCCTGCATCGCCTGTCCACCGTCGGCCCAGGCCACAAGCCCCACTATCTTGTCCGTCAGATAAGGTTTTTCAAGCCGTGCCGTCAGTTCCAGCCAATCCAGGCAATTCTTCATCACGCCCGTCATTCCGCCATGATACAGCGGGGTCAGCCAGACTTGCAATTCGGACCGAAGGAACAACCCGCACATCTCCCGGACCTCTTCCGTCGGCTCCGTCTCATGGAGGTCGAAGAACGGAATATGCGCTTCAGATATATGGAACTCGGTGACGTCGAAATTTCGGGCGGCCAATTGCTCATGAAGGTACCCCGCAATGCGCCGGCCTGTCGTTTCCAGCTTGTAGTCACTGCACCCGTTAAAGATCAAAACATTCATGCCATAAAAATACGGAAATCCACCCACCGGCCAATGTTCCGCGATCGCGACCGCCAGCGGCGATGACTGGGATCATCAGGATCCTCCGTTTCAGGCCGGCTGTCTGACGGAATTCAAGGCCTCAAATGCACTCTCGGGTGACGAACGATACAGCTGGTACAGATCCTCCGTTCCCGCTACCCTGATTTCATACTGATCCTTTTCCAGCGCGGCCGCAAGCGCATCCGCAACCACCGAAGGCGCAATCCCGTTCTTACCGCCAATCCCATCCGAAAATTCCGTATCCACCAGCGGCGGCATCAGCTCGAATACTTTTACGTCGCTCGTCGAAGCAAGCTGATGCCGTAGCGAAAGCGTGTACGACCGCAGAGCCGCTTTTGTAGCGGAATAGGTCGATATCTGTGAACGGGGAACGAACGCAACGATCGACGTGACATTGACGATAGCCGCTGCGGGCTGCAGCCGAAGCAACGGAAGCAATGCATCGTTCAGCCGGACCACCGAAAGATAATTGGTGAGCATCTCCTGCTGCGCCTTCTCAAATGCAGCCCCATTCCCGCCGGTTAGAGCGAATGGCGCCAACATCCCGGCGTTATTGATCACCAGGTTAAGTTCCGGATGATCCCGCCGCAGAATTCCTGCGAGCCTTTCCGCGTCAGACGCATCTGTAATGTCGCCGGCGATGGCGGTTGCGTTCGAAAGTTTAGCCGCAGCAGCCTTCAGCCGTTGTTCATTGCGCCCGGTGATGATGACGTGGTTATTGACGCCGAGCCGCTGTGCGATCGCGAAGCCGATGCCGGCACTCCCACCGGTGATCAGGATAGTGTTGTTTGTCGTATTCATGATAGTTGTTTTTATACCGATCGGTATATTATTGAGCAAATAAAATCACAACTCGTTCACCAGTTTTCGCGCAGTTTCCAGCACCTGCCGATAATAGCCTGTCTTGTCCGTCGCCCGCCGGATCAGGATTGCCCCTTCAATCAGCGCGATCAACGTCAGCGCCGTCTGCTCCGCATCCACAGGACCCCGGAACTCTTTTTTGGCAGCTCCGCCTTCAATCACCTTCGCCACCATATTCTTCCAATCCAGCATCACTTCGGATACTTTTGCCTTAAGCCGCGGATGGGTATCATCGGCTTCTACCGTCGTATTCATGATCGGGCATCCGCCCTCCGGGACCCCGATCTTTTGCGCAGTGTAATAGACGTCGATCATCGCCAGCAGCTTCCCCCGCGCTGTCGCATGTTTAGCCATCTCCAACCTTGTCGAATGCTGCAACAGCCGGATATTGTGATCGAATGCCGCCACAGCTACCTCATCCTTGTCGGCAAAATTCCCATAGATACTCCCCTTGGTGAGACCGGTCGCATCGGTCATATCCGACAGCGATGTTCCCGCATAACCCTTCTTATTGAAGATAGGCGCGGTTTTCTCGATGATAAACTGTTTTGTTCGTTCTGCCTTATTCATTTCGCTGCAAAAATATACCAAACGGTATTATTTTCCAAATTTTTCTTTCTTACCTTCATCCCCATGTATGCCGAGATTGACCGGTTCGTAGCAAAATATGTCCAGCTCAGCGAAGAAGAATCGGTCTTCTTTCACAGCCGGCTGAAACCCCGTCATGTTAAGAAAAAGACCTTTTTATTACAAGAGGGAGAGATTTGTGATTTTGAGGCCTTTATTCTGAAAGGCTGCATCCGGTCTTACTACCTCGACAAAGAAGGCACAGAGACAATCCTCCTCTTTGCCATCGAAGACTGGTGGGTGAGCGACCTGACCAGCTTTGCCGAACGCCGGCCCTCCAACCTCTTTATCGAAACCATCGAAGACTCCGAGCTGCTTTCCATCGACTACACCGGCAAAGCCCTTCTCTTCGAAAAGATCCCTGCCTTCGAACGAATGTTCCGCTTGCTGGTGCAACGTTCGCTGAGCGTCCTGCAACAGCGGTTCTACGCCACCGTCTCCCAGACAGCGGAGGAACGCTATCTGCAATTCCTCGACAAGTATCCGCAGATCGCCCAACGCGTGCCTCAACATCAGATCGCCCGCTATATCGGTGTCTCTCCCGAATTCCTCAGCAAGATCCGCAATGCCCGTCGTCACCATCTCTAACTTCCGCCAACCCTTCCTGGTCACCTACCTGCCTAACCCCCAAAAACGATCTTCCCCGCCTGCTCCAGCTCATCTGTCACGATCGTATGCGGTATCCCCGGATAGACTTTCTCGGTCACATCAGCCCCCATCCCGCGCAATAGCCGCGCAGAGGCCTTTACCCGCTCGACCGGCACATGCGGATCGGGATTGCCCGTACCGATAAAAAAAGGAGTCCCTGCAAAATTTCCTTTGTAATTCTCTTCATAGATCCGGTCTCCGATTAACCCGCCGGTAAACGCTGCCACTCCGCCATACCGCGCCGCATTCCGCGCCACGTACTCCAGCGTCAGGCAGGCTCCTTGCGAAAACCCGGCAAAGAATATCCGCTCCCGTCCGATCCCTGCCGCCACCACATCCGCCGTCACCGCCGCCAACACTTCCAGCGCCGACCCAAGCCAAGGCTGGTTTTCGGCCGGCACGGCCAGAAAAGAATATGGATACCAGGAATTGCGCGCTGCCTGCGGCGCGAGCAGCGCATAGTCCTTTACCGGCAGATAGTCCGCAAGAGAGAGGATATCCTCCGCCGACGCCCCCCGGCCATGCACCAGGATCAACGCACGGTCTGCCGCCGTCAGGTCTTTGCCTGCCGTTATAATGTGTTTCGTATGCATAATAGTCTATGATTGAATAGAAGCCCGGTTATAACGCCGGCAATGATTGCTCGATCTCTTTCCGCATGGATTCATATTGCGCCGGCAATTTCAAATGCGTACCCAATTGATCGAGCGGTTCATCCACTGTAAAGCCGGGATTGTCGGTAGCCAGCTCGAACAGTACGCCCCCCGGCTCGCGGAAATACAGCGAGTAGAAATAATCCCGGTTGATCTTCGGCGTGATATGCAGCCCGCGGCTGAGGATCTTTTCCCGATATGCCATCTGCATTTCTTCGTCAGTCACGCGGAATGCCACATGGTGATTGGTTCCGCCGCCATTAAGCCCGCGACTTTCCTTTGGCGCCTGGACCAAGTCGACGATCGACGCTGTGGGGATGGCATCGGTCCTGAACCGGTACCGGTTCCCTTCCTGCTTCTCCTGCCTGTAGCCGAACACATCCGTCAGGATCGCCGCCGTTGGCCCAATCTCCCGAAGCGTGAGGGTAACACTGTGAAACCCCTTCGTCCCAACCGCTGCCGGGACGTCCGGTGTACTCCAGGGCTGACGGTTATCCGCATCATTCGAACCAATAAGCGTGATATTCAACCCATCCGGATCCCGGAAAGGAAGATAGATCTCTCCCATCCGCTCAGCCGTCACGCCCTCCGAGACCTGTAAGGCACGGAAACGATCAGCCCAGAACGGCAGACTGTCCTTATTCACCGAATAACCGATCTCCGTCGCCATCCCCGTACCAGTCCTGCCATTGCTGATCCCTTCCCACGGAAAGAAGGTCAGGATCGTCCCCGGCGTCCCATTTTCATTTCCATAGTAGAAGTGATATGTACCCGGATCATCGAAATTGACGGTCCGTTTAACCATGCGGAGCCCGAGGACCCGCGTATAGAAGTCAAGATTGCGCTTTGCGTTTCCCGCAATTGCAGTGATATGATGAATACCTGTTATTTTGTCTGACATACTTTTTAATTTTTATCGTTCATGGGAACTTCAATCACTAATATTTCAGAACCCGCTTCAAGCGACCGGAGCCTGATCATCTCCTCGCCGGTAATCGCCAGCGCATCCCGGTCTTCCAGCCGTTGCCCTTCCGCCTGGAATGATCCTTTGATAACGAAAAGATAAATGCCGTTCTCCCTTTTCTTTAACCTGTATTCGAATTCCTTTCCCGCGTCGAATTCCCCAAGGTGGAACCAGGCATCCTGGTAAATCCATACCCCTTCTTCCCCCGATTTGCCCGCCGCGGCCGACGCACCCCGTTCCCCCGGATTCGACGCCCCCCCTTCCCCCGGATTCGGTGAAAGGATTTGTTGCAGCTGGTTATGTCCCTTTTCTCTGTCCAACGTGGCCTGATCGTACCTGGGCTCCACATTAAGCCGGTTCGGGAAGACCCAGATCTGGAGGAATTTCGCCGGCTTGTCCGGCTCATTATTGTATTCGCTGTGGAACACTCCTTTCCCCGTGCTCATCACCTGGATCTCGCCCGCTCTGATCACCAGCTCGTGACCCAGGTTATCCTTGTGGATAAGACTTCCCTCCAGCGGAATGCTGATGATCTCCATATTGTCATGCGGATGCCAGCCGAATCCCTTGCCGCCGGCGACGATATCGTCATTCAATACCCGCAACATCCCGAACCCCATCCGCTGGGGATTGTAGTAGTCCGCGAAACTGAACGACTGGTTGCTGACCAGCCACCCGAGATCCGCCCGACCCCGGGTATCTGCTTTATATAAGATCGTTTTGCTCATACGGTGCCTCTTTTACTACGCAAATTTACACCCCCCCATCCTCGTTTTCCATTAACCTACCTTAAGATTTCGGCCGCGTGCCGCCGGGGCCCTTGCAATATCCCCTACATCCCTCCTTTCCGCCCCACAAACCCCAATTGATCGAACAGCGCTCCAAATTGGTCGAAATCTTTTCCGCAATCGCCTCCGGGGGTATAGCTTTATCTTACCCAACAGTTCACCCCACCCAACAAAGGCTTATATGGAATACGATAACGACCGGTTAAGAAGACGTACTACCCGAACCGAAACCTTTTGCTGGGTACTTGTCGCCTTCCTCAGCCCGGTTACTGACTCTATCGCGATCCTGCATCTCAACGTGGCTGGTTGCGTCGTGGCTTTCCTGGTCAGCGGGATCACTTTTCCTCTCTACCTGCTATTTGCACATCTTATGGGAACGCCGTTCATTGCCGGCGGCCGGAAAGCGCTTCCCGTCCTCCTGTTCGGACTCTCCCTGCTCGTAGTCAGCGGCCTGATCCTGACCATCTATTGGCTCCTGGAAAATCCTAACGCGAAGACGGCGCTAATGGCCTATGTATCGTTGAATACCAACACGATCTACCGGGTATTTGGTTGG
>DASZJO010000006.1:0-17243 GCA_035948015.1 Puia sp. | reverse complement strand
CCAGTTAGTACAGGACACGCTCGGCAACCGGCGCAGCAGCTTCTTCTTCCCGCACGGCAGCGAAGCCTCCCCCTGGTGGCAGGGTGAGGACGCCCGCCTCGCTTCCATGGCCGCCGCCGCCCGATTAGCCATCCCCCTGTTCGCCGCCGGCCAATCCGCACCCACCGAAGCCTCGGCGCAGGCCGGCCAATCCGCGCCCACCGAAGCCTCGGCGCAGGCCACCCAATCCGACACCGCCGCGAATCATCGCTTCGTCGATTCCCTCGAATCCTTCGCCCTCGACCAGCTCAACTGGATCCTCGGCCTCAACCCCTACGACGCCTCCATGCTCCAGGGCACCGGCCGCAACAACCCCGCCTATGGCTTCTTCGGCACCTTCGAATATACCAACGCCCCCGGCGGCATCGTCAATGGCATCACCTCCGGCCTCGACGATGAATCCGACATCGACTTCAACCTGTCCTATGCCCTAACCCACAAAGACTATGACTGGCGCTGGGCTGAACAATGGCTCCCCCATGACGCCTGGTACCTCCTGGCTATCGCCGCCGGACAGCCGCTAAACGACCTCGCCACAACTATCGATGCCGAACATCTCAACGATCACCCCACACTCGCGATCGGCGCACAAGCCCCGGACTTTAACCTAAATGGCACCGACGGGCAAACCTACTCCCTGAACAGCTTCAAAGATGCCAAAGTCCTCGTCGTCGTCTTCATGTGTAACCACTGCCCCACATCCCAGGCCTATGAAAAACGGATCATTCGTCTCACCAATGATTACGCAGCCAAAGGCGTTCGCGTCGTCGCCATCAGCCCCAACGCGCCGCAAGCACTGCGCATCGACGAGCTCGGCTATAGCGACGTCGGCGACTCGTTTGACGAAATGAAGACCCGCGCCAAAGACGCAGGCTATAACTTTCCCTATCTCTACGATGGCGAGACCGAAACCGCCTCCAAACAATACGGCCCCGTCTCAACCCCCCACGTCTTTGTCTTTGACCAGGACCGAAAGCTCCGCTACAACGGCCGCATCGACGATACCGAAAATCCCGACAAAACGCCACACAGCAATGACGCCCGCAACGCCATCGACGCCCTGTTAAACAACCAGCCCGTACCCGTGGCCGTCACAAAAACCTTCGGCTGTTCAATAAAATGGTTGGAGAAAAGCAACTGGACAAAAAAGGCAGCCATCACCTGGGCCAATGAACCCGTGAGCCTTGACACCGTCGGCCTCAACGGTATTACAACCCTGAGGCACAACAACACCCCAAAGCTCCGCCTCATCAACCTCTGGGCCACGTGGTGTGTACCCTGCATCGAAGAATTCCCCGAACTCGTCACCCTCAACCGCATGTACCGCGACCGCGGATTCGAACTCGTGAGCATCAGCACCGACGACAGCGCCGCAAAAGAAAAAGCATTGATATTTCTTGAAAAACAACAGTCCTCATCCCCCAACTATATCTATACCGGGGAAGACAAATACAAACTGATGGAAACCATCGACCCGAAATGGCAGGGCGCTTTGCCCTACAGCCTCCTGATCGAGCCCGGCGGCAAGATCGTATATGCCCACCAGGGCGCCATCGACGCGGAACAACTCAGAAAGATCATCTTCGACGACCCTTACATGGGCCGCATTTACAAGTAACGTCCTATTCCGTTCGGAGGCTTCTGACCGGATTCGCCCTCGCAGCCCTTATCGCCTGATAACTGATGGTCCCAAACGCGATCACCATCGCCAGGACTCCCGCACCCGCAAACAACCACCATCCCAGGCCGGCCTTATAGGCGAAATTCTCCATCCACTTATGCATGAGATACCACGCGACCGGCGTAGCCACCAGGAACGCAATCCCAACCAACAGCAGGAACTCGAACGAGAGCAGCCGAACGATCCCCGCGACCGAGGCCCCCAGCACCCGCCGTACCCCCACCTCTTTGGTGCGCTGGATCGTACTGTATGACGCCAACCCCAACAACCCGAGACAGGCGATAAAAATGGCCAGCACGGCAAAGTCGACGAACAACCGGCCAAACTTCACCTCCGCCCTATATTGCTTATCGAACTGCTCATCCAAAAAGAAATAATCGAACTCCTTATCCGGTACCAGGGAATGCCATTGCTGCTTGATCGAAGCGATCGTAGCCGGCAGATCGTGCGTACCGACTTTTACAGATAAATAATTGCAATCATCCAGTTTGATACAAATGCTCAACGGCCGGATCTTCTCCTGCAATCCCTCAAAATTATAATTGCGGATCACTCCGATGATCGTTCCCTTCTTACCCCATTGATCGAAGCGCCGGCCAAGCGCCTGCTGCGGAGAAGAATATCCGAAAAGTGCGAGCGCCTTTTCGTTGATGATCATTGCCTGCATCGTATCGGTGGTGATATGCGGATCGAAAAATCGCCCTGCCAGCAATTTCATTTTGTATTGCTCCAGATAGCCAAAATCCACATAAGTGAGGTCGAGATTGGCAACCTGCATCTCCCCGTGACTGTTCTCCACCTTCGAATACGCGCTCCAGTCCCCCTCACCCGGAACACTGCCCGAGAACGACGCCGACTGCACATTGGGCAGCTGCAATACCTCTTGTTTCAGGACATATTTGTGTGCATCATTGTGCTCGTCGATCACCAGCTCCTGCGTTTTATCAAACCCAAGATCACGGCTGCGCATGTAGTTTAGTTGTGAAAAGACGACTGCCGTTCCAATGATCAGCCCGATCGAGATCGTGAACTGAAAGACGACCAGGCCGCGCCGCAGAAATAGCCCCCGCACACTGGCGCTAAAACGCCCCTTCAGCGACTCGATCGGCCGGTACGCCGACAAAACTAACGCCGGATAGAACCCCGCCAGCAACCCGATCACCAGCGCAATCCCCGCCAGAACCAACAGCTTGTCCGGCCTGTCCAGCACCCCCGTAGTCACCGTCTTTCCCGCCAGTTGATTGAATAGCGGCACCATGGCCTGGCAAAGCGCCGCCGCCAACACAAAAGCAATCAGGCATACGAGCACCGACTCGCTCAGGAACTGCCGCGTCAGCTGAAACCGCAGCGCACCGATCACTTTCCGGATACCCACCTCCTTCGCCCGCTCCGCCGATCGCGCCGTCGTGAGGTTCACAAAATTGATACAGGCGATCAGCAAAACAAACAGCCCGATGATCGAAAATATAGTTACATTATTTTTATCCCCGGTAACCCAACCCCCCCGCGTCGACCAGTAGGTGTCCTTCAACCGTTCCAAACCCAGTACATAATCCTGCTGCTCCGCTTTCAGCTTCGTCCCCAAATGCCGGTCAATAAAAGGTTTCAGCTGCGCCTGCAATGTTGCCGGATCTGCTCCGGGCTTCAGCAGCAGATAAGATATCATATCGAACCACTCCCAGCGATAATCCAGACTATCCCGGAACCGCTTCCGCGTCGACATGGAGACAAACAGATCGGCCTTGATGGAGGAATTCTCAGGCAGATCTTTCATCACACCCGTCACTTTCGCGTTGAATCCGCTATCCGAGAAGTTCATGGTCTGGCCGATCGGATCAGCATCACCGAAATATTTTTTGGCGGTTGATTGTGACAGCACAACGCTAAGCGGCTCTTTCAATGCCGTAGCGGGATCGCCCTCCACGAACGGAAAGTCGAAGATTTGAAAAAGCCCTGAATCGGCAAAAACTGTCCCTTTTTCCCGAAACCGCACAGCCCCCCGTCTTAGCAGCATCGTCTGACCGGTCAATCGAACGATATTCTCGATCTCGGGATATTCGCGTTTCAGATTGATCGCCATTGCCATGGCTGTCCCGGGAGAATGCTGGGTCTCGGCCGAAGACTTCAGATCGGTAACCAGCCGGTATACCCGATCCTTCTTCGTGATGAAGTCATCATAACTGTACTCGAAACGCACATACTGGAAGATCAGGAAGAACGCCGCCATGCCGACGGCCAGCCCGATAATATTCAACGCGGCAAAACCCCGATGCCGCCAGAGACTGCGGAAAGCGATCTTGAAATAATTTTTGAGCATATGCGGAGCGTTAACTAATCCATTCGGAGCACACCCGATGCCAATTACCCAATCAGTTAACAATCAACCGCTCACATCCTCAACTGTCATCACAAATGTCCGCAAACGATACACCCGCTGTTCAATTATGAATGCTCTTCAACGTCGATATCGACAACCCCGCCGCCACCCCATCCATCGACCGCAACGCCACCCGATCATACGGCTTTGACGGAAACACCAACGCCGTCATTACCGTCAATCCGCCATCGGCAAACAGCTCGAACGAAGACGCATCCGCATAGATCGTCAGCCCGATCGTCGAATCCCTCGAAACCCGCGGCGCCCAGTAGATCCGGTCGAAATCCGGACCCACGGACACGCCCGCGTGCCGCCGGTCGATAAAATATCGCCCCGCCCCATCATATCCGATAACCGTACTGTCCCCGGCAGCATTCGAAAACACCAGGTTGAAAGCCGCCGTTTTATTTGTCTGCAAACTGATCTTCGCCAGTTTCGGCAATGCCGCGGGAGGTGTCACCCGCTCCCTCCGCGTCTCCAACTCATCCAGCACCCAGACAGGTGTCGACGTCACATACAATGAATCTCCGACCCGTGCCAACTGAAGGTCCCGCGGCAGCGTATTTGCACTTCGCCATGGATCGGTTGGCACCCGCTGCCCATACAACCAATTACTCATCCAACCCAGGAAGATCCGCCGCGCGCCCGTATTCGACCACGTCACCCCGGCATACTCATCGGGGCCATAGTCGAGCCAACGCGTACCCGGCGTCTTTGCCGTAAAACTCCTGCCGTCAAAATTTCCCAGGAAATATTGCGTCGCCGATCCCCCATTCGGCCCGCCCGGATTGATGTTGACGATCAGTACCCACGTCGAATGACCTTGATCGTCATTGATCGGGAACAGATCCGGACACTCCCACACCCCGCCGCGTGCCCCCTTATCCTTTCCGAACTCCCCGACCTTGTTCCAGCCTTTCAAATCCTTCGACGAATAAAATTCCACATGATCCTTCACTGCCAGTACCATGATCCATTTCTGTTCCGCTACATCCCAAATGACCTTCGGATCACGGAAGTCGGTGATTCCTGGATTTCGTAGTACGGGGTTACCGGAATACTTCACCCAGGTCCCACCACTGTCAAGACTATACGCAATACTCTGGTTCTGAAAATCATTCCGGTTCTGACTCGCACCCACCGGATCATGCTGCGTATATATGGCGACAATCGGTAAGGCCCCACCCGTCCCAAACCCGGTGACATTTTTTGTGTCAACCACTGCACTCCCCGAAAAAATATAGCCCAGTTTGTCGGGATACAATGCGATCGGCAGCTCCTGCCAATACACCATATCCCTGCTTACCGCATGCCCCCAGTGCATCGGCCCCCAGACCATACTATCCGGATAATATTGAAAGAATAGGTGAAAAGTTCCCCCGTAATAGACCATTCCGTTCGGATCATTCATCCAATGCGCCTTCGGCGAAAAATGAAACTGCGGCCGCCACCGCTCATGATAGACCTGCGGCTGCCCCGGCTGCTGCGCCAACCCCACCGCTGCCACCAACATCAGCCCAAACACCAACCCGATATTTTTCATACAGGAACTTTACTCCGTTCGGAGGCTTCTGACCGGATTCTGCATCGCCGCCTTCATCGCCTGCCCGGCCACCGTAACAAACGCTATCGCCGCCGCCACCACCCCCGCCAATCCGAAGATCCACCAGCTGATCCCTATCCGGTAGGCAAAACTCTGCAACCAGCTGTCCATCGCCAGCCACGTGACAGGAACCGCGATCACAAACGCCACCCCCACCAGCAAAAGAAAATCCTTAGACAGGATCATCAGCAGATTTTCCGTCGACGCCCCCAGCACCTTGCGGATGCCGATCTCCTTCGTGCGCTGTAAAACATTATACGCCGACAGCCCCAGCAACCCAAAGCACGCGATCGCTATCGCGAATAGCGCAAACAACCCGAATACCTCCCCGAATCGCTGGTTCTCCGCATACTGCCGGTCGAAATTTTCGTCCAGGAAGAAATAATCGTAAGGATCCCCGGGGAAATGCCGGTCCCAGATCCTCTTTATCGCCGCAATGGTCGCCGCCGGATTCGATGCCTGCATCTTGATCGAATAGAAATGCCGCGTGTTGCGATTGAGGAAAAGCAGCAACGGCTGGATCGCCTTCTGCAACCCCTCATTATGATAGTCCGCGATCACCCCCACGACCTGCATCGAATCCATATTGCTCTGCCCCCCGGACATCAGCTCGCCGATCGCCTGCTGCGGGGTAATGCCCAGCGTCTTCGCGGCCGTTTCATTCAGGATGATCGCTTTCTTGTCCATCCCGAAATCCGGCGAGAAATCCCGGCCCGCGATCACGTGTAGCCCATAGCTGCGAACGAAATCTTTGTCGACACCTACATGGAAGATATTGGAGACCTGTCTGCTCGGACTATGCAACCGGTGCCAGTCGGTGGACCAGAGGATTTCATTCCCCATCACTTCGGAAGATGCCGTCATACTCCGAACACCGGATTGTTGCAATATTTCATTCTTGAATGACTCGTAGACATCGCGGTAGGAAGAATCGGGCAGACTGCTGCCCGCCGCCCTCACGACCAGGGTCTCATCTATATTGACGCCCAGGGACTGACTGCGCATATACTGTACTTGCCGGTATACGACGATCGTCCCTGCGATCAGGATGATCGATGCGGCAAACTGTCCGACGATCAACCCCCGGCGCAACCACTGGCCGCCGGAGGCGTTCTTGAAGAGACCCTTCAAAACGGTTACCGCCCTGTAACGGGAAAGCACCAGCGCCGGATAGACGCCCGACAGCAGGGTCCCTGCGATGAAGAGCCCGAGGAATATCTCCCAATAGCCGTAGGGCATCGAGAACAACCGCGACATCGGCCGGTCCGTCAGCCGCACAAAGAATGGGTTGACCGCGAGCGTAAGCCCGAGCGCCACCAACAGCGCCATGGAATTCATCAGGAGGCTCTCCATCATGAATTGACGGATGAGCTCGCCCCGCAACGCCCCCAGCACTTTCCTTACCCCCACTTCCTTCGCCCGCTCCAGCGAGCGCGCGGTAGCCAGGTTGATATAGTTGATCCAGGCGATCCCGATAATGAGGAAGGCGATCAGGAAGAGGAAGGAAACCGACTGCCCGTCCCCGCCCGGCTCGGCCTCTTCCGTATAGTGCGAATCCAGGTGGATGTCCTTCACCGGCATCAGCGAAAGCGTAAGACTGTCCCCTGAATTCTTCGCCAGCGGGAGATTATTGTAATGCTTGTCGATAAACGCGGGCAGCTTGGCAGAAAGCCTCGCCGCACTCGCCCCGGGCCGTAACAGGACATAGGTATAAAAATCTGTCCAGCCATAGCTGGTCTCCAGTAAATTTTTTTCGGGCCTGCCATACGTCCCGTATAGGACGCTCAACGTCGGATACGACACCAATACCGGGAATTTCAAATGCGAATTGGCCGGCTCATCCTTGTATACACCAGTCACTTCCACCGTCATCGGCTCGGGGCGGATACCGGTTTGGATCGTCAGCACCTTCCCGACCGGGTCCTCATCCCCGAAGAATTTCCGGGCCTCCGTGGCGGAAAGCAGGAGCTTCCCGGGTCCGGTGAGCGCGGTCCCCTGATCGCCATACAGCATCTTCACCCCAAACATGGGCAGTACCGCTGGGTCCGCATAGTAAATGGTCGACTCCCTGATCCTTATATTTCGGCTTTCATCGCCAAGGATAAGAGTTCCCCGGTAAAACCGGCAGGCATTCTCTACCTCCGGGAACTCATGCAGCATTCCGTCCGCGACCCCCGGCATGGCTGCCGCGCAGGGTAGGACCATCCTACCCCCCTGATAATCTTCATCTTGTACCCTATATAGCCGGTCCGCATTCGGCTCGAACCGATCGTAGCTGCGCTCATACGCCACATATTCAAAAATGACGAGGCAGCAAGTGATCCCTATCGCGAGGCCAAGGATATTCAACACCGCATACCCTTTGCGCCGCGCCAGGTTCCTTAAGGCTATCTTCAGGAAGTTCCGGAACATCCCCAAATTTAACAAAAAAAAGCCACCCCGGACCTGTTGTGGGGCGGCTTCCAGCGAACACAGTAGTTATAGGAAAAAAAGACCAGGGTATTAGGATAATTTCACCGAACTGACGATCTCGCTCTTGTTCCGTTTATAATCATTCATCACCAGCCGGACAATAACATCTTCGTCAATATCGAAAAAGCCGGCCATGATAAAAAGATCTTCTAACATAAACTCTTCGACCCTGCTCATTAGGGTGTTGAATCGGTCTACTTTTTTTCCAAGATCTTTTGACACTACTGTTTTTGGGATGTATTTGAAAATATCGTTAAAGAACATGATCTTGCCGGTTTCGACCATAGGCTTGATCAAATCATAACGATGATCCCGCTTATGTTTAATCATGTGTAAAGAAAGGGTTTTATTTTTACGGCGGATGCGCTTAGGGAAAGGTTGTTTCCAAAAAAATCCGTAATAGTTACCTTATTCATCAACGTTAGAAGTGTAATATTTTTGCTCCGTAAAACTTTCTTTTTAACTCCGCTTGTTTCCCTGGAACCCGATGGTTTCCACAAAATTACTAATTAATTTAGCATAAATATTACTAAATATATTAGTTTTTTTATCCCGAATTTCATGTACCTCTGCAAGACATATTTCAGCTTCAAATACGGTACCTGGTCTACTAAAGAGCTCGTCAACAGCGGCGTTGAAGCCGGCGCGACCGCCCTTGCCCTGACAAATATCAACTCTACCTGCGATACCTGGGACTTTGTTCAGTACTGTCAGGAAGCCGGCATCCGCCCCATCGCCGGCGCAGAGATCCGCAACGGTAACACGTTGTTATATATATTATTAGCCGCCAATAATGCCGGCCTCCAACGTATCAACGCCTTCCTTTCCGAATATCTCTTAAAAAAGGAGGACTTCCCCAGTACCCCGTCAGGGCTCTACGAGCGACCGCAGGATGGCTTCACCGTTTACCCTTTTGGCTCCCGGCCCCCTGAAGACCTGCAGGACAACGAGCGGATCGGCGTTCTACCCCGGGAGGTCAACCGCCTCCTCCGGACCACCGTCCGCCAAACCGCTGAAAAATGGATCATCCGCCAACCCGTGACCTTCCAGAACAAGATCTATTATAACCTCCACCGCCTCCTGCGCGCCGTCGACCGGAACACGCTGTTGTCCAAACTGATCGCCGAAGACCTCGCCGGGACAGATGAATATTTCGTCCCCCAGTCGGACATCCTCGCTGCCTTTCGCGCCTACCCCTCGATCATTACCAATACCTATCGCCTCATCGATGCCTGCTCGATCGCGATGAAATTTGGCGAAGACAAAAACAAAAAGCTCTACAGTGCCAGCCGCGAAGACGACCGGATCTTGCTCGAGAAGCTTGCCCGCGAAGGATTCCGCCTTCGCTATGGCAACAATAGGAAAGCCCGCGAACGCCTTACAAAAGAACTGGGCATCATCGACCAGATGGGCTTCACCGCCTACTACCTCATCACCTGGGACATGATCCGCTACGCCCAGAGCCGGGGGTTCTACCACGTCGGCCGCGGAAGCGGCGCCAACTCCATCGTGGCTTATTGTCTGAAGATCACCGACGTGGACCCGATCGAGCTGGAACTGTATTTTGAACGTTTCCTCAACCCGCATCGCAGCAGCCCGCCCGATTTCGACATCGACTTCTCCCACCGGGACCGCGACGAGATCATCGACTATATGATGAAACGCTACGGCCGCCATCACGCCACCCTCCTCGGCATGTACCCCACCTTTCAGCATAATGCCATCGTTCGCGAACTCGGAAAGGTCTTTGGATTGCCAAAGACGGAGATCGATCAGCTGGCTGAACGGGGCATACACAACGGCGATCGGATCGCCCGCGCTATCCTCCAATACGGTAAGCTGCTCAAAGATTTCCCCGCCGGCCTCAGCATCCACCCGGGCGGCATCCTCATCTCGGAAGCGCCGCTGTCCTCCTGGTGCGCCGTCCATCTACCGCCGAAAGGCTTCCCAACGGCGCTGATGGATATGTTCGTTGCCGAGAATATCGGCCTCTATAAGCTGGATGTGCTCAGCCAGCGCGGCCTCGGCCATATCCGGGAATGTATCCAGCTCGTAAAGGCGAACCGCCGGATCGACATCGACATCCACGACATCGGGAAATTCAAACGGGACCCGCTGATCCGGCAGCAGCTTATGCAGGGCAATACCATCGGCTGCTTCTATATCGAATCGCCGGCCATGCGTCAGTTGATCAAAAAACTGCACTGCGACAACTACGCGACGCTGGTAGCCGCCAGCTCGATCATCCGCCCCGGCGTCGGCCGCAGCGGGATGATGCATCAATACATTTACCGCCACCATCATCCCAACTCCTTCGAATATCCGCACCCCAAGCTGAAAGAACTTCTCGGCTCGACCTATGGCGTCATGATCTACCAGGAACAGGTGATCCAGGTCGCCCACGAATGGGCCGGCCTCGATATGGCGGACGCCGATATGCTCCGCCGCGCGACCAGCGCCAAATACCGCGGAAAAGGCTACCTGCCGGTATTAAAAGAACGCTTTTTTACCAGCTGTAACGCCAGGGGCTACCCGACCGACGTGACCGCCGAAGTGTGGCGGCAGATTGGGAGCTTCGCCGACTTTAGCTTCTGCAAAGCGCACTCGGCGAGCTATGCCGTGGAAAGCTATCAGAGCCTCTACCTGAAAACCTATTTTCCCGTGGAATTTGCTGTCGCCGTCATCAACAACTTCGGCGGCTTCTACAGCCGCGAGCTGTACTTCTACGAGCTGATGCGCGCCGGCGCCCGCGTCCACCGCCCCTGCGTCAATCACAGCGACCACTACACCAACCTCCGCGGCGAGGACGCCTGGGTGGGCTTCATCCACGTGAAGGGCCTCGAACTGGCGACCATCGAAGGACTGCTCGCCGACCGCGATCGCCGCGGCCCTTACAATACTCTTGCAGATTTCATCGAACGTACCGCGATCGGCGCCGAACAACTGGAACTGCTGATCAGGGTAGGGGCGCTGCGGTTTACCGGCAGGAGCAGGAAACAGCTGCTCTGGGAAGGCGACTTCCTGCAAAAAAAGATGCGGACCCACAGCGCTCGTTATGGAGCTGCCTGCGAGCCGCTCTTCCACGAAACCCCCCTCAACTTTACCCTCCCCCTGTTGCCCGATCACCCCTTCGATAACAGCTTCGACGATATCGAACTGCTGGGCTTCCCCGTGGACGACCCCTTCACCCTCGTCGACGAAGACCCCGCCCGTTACGTCGCGGCAAAAGATATCGGCAACCACCTCGGTAAGACTGTCACCGTCCTCGGCTATCATGTCACCCACAAACCCGTACGTACCGTGAAAGACGAACTGATGAGCTTCGGCACTTTTCTCGACGCCGCGAAAGACTGGATCGACACCGTCCATTTCCCGAATATCCATGCCCGGTATCCGCCCCGCGCCGGGTTTTATAAGATCACCGGAACGGTCCTGGAAGAATTTGGCGTTTACAGCATCGAAGTAACCCACATCGAAAAAGTCGGCCTCCGAACAAAATTATGAGACAGATTGCCCATTTTGACCTCGACGCGTTTTTTGTATCGGTAGAGTGCCTGCGGAATACAAAACTAAAAAACAAGCCCCTCCTCGTCGGCGGGTCCGGCGACCGCGGCGTCGTGGCGGCCTGCAGCTATGAGGCCCGCCGCTTCGGTATCCACAGCGCAATGCCCATGGCCCTCGCCCGCCGCCTCTGCCCGGAAGCCATCGTCATCCGCGGCGATATGGAAATGTACGGCAACTATTCCCGCCTCGTCACTGAGATCATGCAGGAGACCGTGCCCCTGTTCGAAAAGGCATCCATCGACGAATTCTACATCGACCTCACAGGAATGGATAAGTTTTTTGGCTGCGGCCTCTTCGCCCGCGAGCTGAAGAAGAAAGTGCTGACCGAAAGCGGCCTCGTCGTATCCTATGGCCTCGCCAGCAATAAACTCATCAGTAAAGTCGCCACCGGCGAGATCAAACCCGACGGCCAGTTGGAGATCGCCTTCGGCCAGGAGCGGACCTTCCTCGCCCCCCTCCCGATCGGCAAACTGCCGGGCATCGGAAAGGAAACGGCTTATAAGCTGATCCGGCGCGGCGTGGAGACGATCCGGACCCTGAGCGAAATTCCCATCGAAATGCTGGAGACGATGCTGGGCGCAACCGGGATCGACCTCTGGCGAAAGGCAAATGCCCTCGACGACTCTCCCGTGATCCCCTGGCGGGAACAGAAATCCATCAGCACCGAGCGGACCTTCGAGACGGACACGATCAACCTCGGCTTTCTTCACGCCGAACTGGTCCGGATGACTGAATCTATCGGCTTCGAACTCCGCCGTCAGGACCGCCTGACGGGCTGTATTACCGTCAAGCTCCGCTACTCCAATTTCGACACCGTCGCCCGCCAGAAGACCATTGACTTTACAAACGCCGACCACCTCCTCCTGCCCGTCGCCCAATCCCTCTTCGAAAAACTCTATGACCGCCGCCTCCTTATCCGGCTGATTGGCGTCCGCCTCACCCGCCTCGTCCCCGGCAACTATCAGATCAAACTCTACGAAGACACCCAGGAAGCCATCCGCCTCTATCAATCGATCGACTCGATCAAACGCCGGTTCGGCGAGAAAGCCATCCTCCGCGCAGTGGGCGCCCGCGCCAGCCCCCAAATGACAAAGGAACGGACACCGATAGTCAAATTGTTGGACATCGAAAGTCAAAGTAAGGAATGACGATAGTTTAAATAATCAATTAACGCGTATTTTGATCATGGTGAGAGACCCGAGGTACAACCTTATCCGACCAAAGTATAAGAGAGACGAGATCAGGCTGTTTTCCGACATATTTATTACACTACCCAAATCCCTTGTCGCCAAAGACCTGGGAAAGGAAAAAGGACGCTTCAACGAATTGGTCGACAACCCTAATGAATTCATCTGGTCAGAGCTGAAAAAGTTTAGTAGCAATTGTGAAATGGATATCGCCGAATTTTGCCTTCTCATCGAGAAGGAACACCCCAATGACCAACCCAAAATATTTAAATACCGGGATGTGAAAATGATGTTCGAGGAAGGGAAGCTGAAACGCCTCGAAGACGTCTTCGACTATGTCAACAGATCGACCGTCGCTAAAGACCTCGGGAAAAAGCGCGATACCCTGAATCGCCTCATAGAAAATGCCGATCGCTTTTCTCTCCGCGATATCCGATCGCTCGCCGAATTATCCGGACTTACACTCAGCGAGATGCTTACACTCTTCAATTGATTTTTTCGTCCATGACCTACCTTTCCTATTAGCGCAGCCGCCTCCGAAGGAGGCGGCTTTTTCGTACCTTACCACTCCATGTACAACCCATTCCCTTTGCTGACTCCCGGCCTCCTCCGCGACCAGGTAGCCAAAGGCAAACGATACTTCGTGCGTCAAAACTTTCCCCGTGGCTACGAAAGCCGCCTCAAAGCCGCCTTCGTCCTCCGTGCCTATGAAGCTATCGACCAACCCACCGCCGAACAACACCTCGCGGCTCTCACTCAACAAAGACCCGACGGCAGCGGCCCCCTCGACCCCTATGCCTTCCTATACGATGCCACGGTACAGGACCACCTCATCCGTCTCAAAACCGCCGCCACCCAACCCTTTGGCTATAAAGTCTTCTACGCCGCCAAAAAAGGGGTCGACTGGAAACCACCCGAGACCTACCGCGAAAAAATGCGGCACTATATCAACCGCCACCATCCCGACTGGCGCGGGACCCAGGGTAGGGAACCGGTGGAGATCGGCCTGTATGAGGAATTTGGCGAACTTTTCCTTAAATTTAGCCACCAAGACGAACACGACACAATTCCATTTGACCTGATTGAAACCTATTGATATGTGCCTGGACATCTCGTTTTATTCCGCACTGGAGCTGATCGATGACTATTTTCCAAACCTGACACACGACGGTGAGATCATTTTCGATCAGGATACTGCCGTCCACTTCCTCGCTCTGGGCCATAGCCGCTACCCGGTTATCATATCCGAGAACGACCGCTATCACCGGAAATATTTCGAATGGGGCATTATCGCCGAATATATGGACACCCCGGAGAAGATCAAGGCCATGCGTAAGTCGATGGTAAACGCCCGGAGCGAGAGGATCCTCGAAGACCGCCGCTCCTTCTGGAACCGGATCCGGAAAAAACGATGCCTCATCCCGGTGACCGGCATCTATGAACACCGCGAGATCACAGGCTGGAAGAATAAAGTCCCCTATCATGTACGGTTGAAAGACCGGCCGATGTTCTGCATCCCGGGCCTTTACCACTACAATTTGAAAATGCCCTCCGACCCGGAAACAGGCGAGATCCGCGGCACCTTCACGCTTTTAACCCGCGCCGCCAACCCGGTCATGCGGCAGATCCACAACAGCGGCGACAACGCCTTTCGCATGCCGCTGTTCCTTCCAAAGGAACTGGAGATGGAATGGCTGAAACCCGACCTGACCGATGAAGAACTCGCCCCGCTCCTCGCTTACGAAATGCCTGCGGACCAGATCCTTTTCGACCCGGTATTCAGCATCCGGGGCCGCACGCCCCGGCCCGATGGTAAGCCTAAAAACGCCCCTTTCCCCTACGCCGACCTTCCACCTATCATCTGTTAGCTTAATTCTTAACCAATAAGCACAATCACCGCCAAAATAACAGTTATGAAAAAAGTCTTCTTGTTGACCGCTGTCCTCATTGGAGCCCTGCTCTCGACCCGCACCTACGCGCAATCCCAAACCCCGTCGCTGAAGAACACCAACTGGAAACTCTTCATCCCCGACCTCAATGATTCCATAACCCTTCATATTAAGATAGACTCATCCTATATAACCACCAGCACCGATACCGTGGTTCGTTCTGTTTTCAAGGTCTCGGCCGATACCGTTTTCTTTACCGACTATGAAGGCCAATATGCGTGCCCGAATGTGACGGGAAAATACAAGATGAATTTATCTGACGATGCCAATAACCTGACGCTGACGCTGATCGATGATGCATGCGACGGCCGCGCCAACGGCATCAACAAGCTCAAATGGACGAGGGCTGCCGCACCTCAGGGCAAATAAATAATTCACGGTTTTATCCAGCCGTAATGAATCCGCCCCGTATCCGGTGGGATGACCGGGAAAATATCATCGCTGGTATGCGGAATCCCATCTATCCCGACAGAAAAAAGCGTGTAGTGATCTCCAAGATGCACGTACTGGAAATCGACGGATTTCTTAAAACTGAATTGCGTAGGATCAGCGATAAAGACTATGCGATCTTTTTTTAACAGCTGCTCCAGGCTATCGGGATAGTCTCCATACTCAATCTTGTAAAATTCAAGCTCATGAGCAGTATTGGTCAATTGCTGCTTCGCTATCGATGCAAATCCCCTCCGCCCCCAGACACTAAAAAATCCAATATAAAACAACGTGGCATAAAGCGCAACTGTCCACAAAATACCAACCGCGCCTATAACGATCAATTTCCAGCTCCTGTATGCAGCGATCCCAAGAATGAGGAGAACCAAGCCAACGATCGCCCCAATAAGGGGGAAGATTCCCAGTATCCCTACAAGATACACCGCTAATGGTGGTTTTGGCCTGTCCTCCGGCATAACGGTCATTTTCATAAATATAATCGAAAATCCGATATTTAACCCGCGAAACTAAACACTACTACTATGACCACCTCCCGCCGTGACTTCGTCCGCAACCTCTCCCTCGCCTCCGCCGCCCTCCTCGCCCACAGCGCCGCCAACGCCGTAAACGTTCACAACCCCGCCAATGCCCACAGCGCCGCTAACCCCGAAAACAAACCCCTGGTCACCCCTACCACAACCCCCGTCGACCGGGTGAAACTCGCCATCATCGGCACCGGCTTCCGCGGCCAAAGCCACCTCTCCCTCGCGCTCCGCCGCCCCGACGTCGATATCGTTGCCATCTGCGACGTAGACGAGACAATGCTGCAATCCACCGACAATCTCTTAAAGAAATCCGGCAAACCCATGCCAAAGGTCTTCACCGGCAGCCCCCATGCCTACCGCGACCTGCTGAACATAAAAGGTCTTGACGGCGTCATCATCGCTACCCCCTGGGAATGGCATACGCCCATGGTGCTTGATTCATTGAACGCCGGCATCAAATATGTCGGCACCGAAGTCGTCCTCGGTATCACCCTCCAGGACCACTGGGATGTCGTGAACGCAGCAGAACAACATAAGGCGAACGTCATGATGCTGGAGAACGTCTGCTACCGCCGTGACGTCATGGCCGCGCTCAACATGGTCCGTCAGGGCCTCTTCGGCGAGCTCCTCCACCTCCAGGGCGGTTACCAGCATGACCTGAGGAGCGTGAAATTTAACGACGGCAAACCGCCCTACGACCATGGCGTCGAATTCGGCGAAAAGGCATTCTCCGAAGCCCGCTGGCGTACCAACCACTCCGTCCACCGTAACGGTGACCTTTATCCCACCCACGGCGTCGGTCCCATCGCGATGATGGCGGACATCAATCGCGGCAACCGCTTCCTCTCACTCTCCTCATTCGCTACCAAGACCCGCGGCCTGCATAATTATATCGTGAAGAACGGCGGCGAGAGCCATCCCAATGCTTCCGTCCGCTTCCGCCTCGGCGATATCGTCACCACTCATATCCATTGCGCCAACGGCGAAACCATCCTGCTCCAGCACGACACCAACAACCCACGCCCATACTCGCTTGGCTTCCGCGTCCAGGGGACCAACGGCCTCTGGATGGACGTCGCCAGGAGCGTCTACATCGAAGGCCAGAGCAAAGCGAATGACGAATGGGACCCCGCCGACACGTGGTTCACCAAATATGACCACCCGCTCTGGCAACGTTACAGCAAGGACGCCGAAGGCGCCGGCCACGGCGGCATGGACTTCTTTGTACTCAACGCCTTTGTAGAATCGATCAAACGTTGTGTTCCCACCCCCCAGGACGTCTACGACGCCGCTGCCTGGAGCGCCATTACCCCCCTCAGCGAAGCCTCCATCGAAGCCGGCTTCCAACCCATCCCATTCCCCGACTTCACCCACGGCAACTGGATGTACCGCAAGAA
>DASZJO010000005.1:0-4079 GCA_035948015.1 Puia sp. | reverse complement strand
GCTGGCGGGACGATATTCGTTCGGGGTCGGGAGGATGGTCCCCAACGCTTCGAACTTGTTGCCGTGGTTTGATGTCGGGTTGTTTTGAATATCCTGGGCCGACAGGATCGAAACCGAACAGCAACAGACGATGAATTGAATTGCGAATCGGGCTTTGGCCGATCTAGGCAGTAACTTGCTCATGTGTTGGTTTTATGTGATATGTTGAAGGTACTAAAGCCGGGCCAGCGATCGATAGCCATTTTCATGGAGGCGATGAGGACCAGGGCGGAGACACCCCAGACCCACCATATCCTTCGAAGCCGGATCAGCTGTACGAAAATAAAGGAAATGGCGAGAATGATCGCGACCACCAGCAACTGGGCGGCTTCAATGCCAAGGTTGAAGGCCAGCAGGTGGGTCAGCAGTCCCTGGCGTCCTTCCAGGCTGAGGAAGGTACTTGCGAAAGCCAGGCCGTGGATGAGACCGAAGAAAAGCGCGAAGAAATAGATCACCGGCAGGCGTGACGGGTGCTCGACCTGGCCGGCCCGCTGGATCAGATTATTGCAGGCGGTGGCTACGATCGTCAATGGGATCAGAAATTCGATCAGCCGGGTATTGATGTGTACGAGGCCAAGCGCGCTGAGGGCCAGCGTAGCCGAGTGGCCAATGGTAAAGGCGGTGACCAGTACGACAACTTTTCTCCAGTCTTTGACCTGGTATCGAAGGCATAGGGCAGCTATGAACAGGATATGGTCCATGGCTTCCCAGGTGAGAATATGTTCCGTCCCTAATCCAAAGTAGAGCTTGAATTCGTTCATATTGTGCAGAAAGTCCACCGGGGTCCACCCAGTTCTGTAAAATTATTCAGACTTTTGCGCTATAGAAATTTACTTTTTAAATGGTTGCATCCTTATTTAGATGGTTGGCTAGCCCAATTTTGTGCGTTTTTATGACAGCGCCGCACCCCCTGTATATCAGCGTCACCGAAGTTAATCACAATTCAAAGGATAAAATATTGGAGGTCAGCTGTAGAATATTTACCAACGATTTCGAGGCGGTGCTCGAAAAGATGGCTGGCGCCAAAGTGGATCTTTCGTCAGCGAAAGACAAGGCGGCAACGGAAAAATTGATCTCCGCCTATGTGGAACGCCATCTGCGGTTGAAGGTAGATGGGAAGCCGGTACAACTGCATTTTGTCGGAAGCGAGAATGAGGAAGACGGAACCTGGAGCTACTTCCAGGTCAACGATGTGCCGACGGTCCGACGGATCGACGTCACCAATGAGCTGCTTTACGACGGCTTCAGTCAGGAGATCAATATTATGCATGTGACGGTGGGGGGACAGCGGCAAAGTATGAAGCTGGATTGTCCGGCGGTCAGTGCGAGTTTTCAATTTTGATGGCGATCGCAGCCGGGCAGCAGTTACGATGCAGAATCGCAGCCGGGCGGGGGCCGGGCGATCAGTTCTCTTCTTCTTCTTTCAGTTCCGCTTTAAATGCTTTGGAAAGGGTCACGAGCACCTTGTCGATGCGGGCGGCATCCATGTCGACGATCTCGAAGGTAAAGCCGCGCCATTCCAGCTTCTCGCCGGTCACCGGAATATGTTCCAGTTGGTTCAGGATAAAGCCGGCGACCGTATCAAATTCGTGATCGCCTTCGTTCATCCAATCCGTTTTATGAAAACGGGACAGGAAGTCATAAAAAGGCAATTGGCCGTCGACGAGGTAGCTGCCATCTTCCCGTTTCTGGATCTCATAGTCCGCAACATCATCAGGTTGGGCAATTTCACCGATGATCGCTTCGAGGATATCGTTGAGGGTAATGAGCCCAAGGAGGCTGCCATATTCATCGACGATGAAGCAACAATGGATCTTGGACTGCTTGAATTTCTCCAGCACCATGTATGCCGTATTATTCTCCGGGACGAATAAAGCCGGGGTCATGATGTCCTTGAACAGAACGTTATCGGGCGTTACGTAGAGGTCTTTGATGGTGACCATGCCTTTGATATTGTCGATCTCGCCGTCGCAGATAGGGTAGACGGAATGGGGTTCGCGGACGATCTTCTCTTTCATGGTCTCTTCGTTCTCGTTAAGGTCGAACCAGATGATATCGCTCCGGTGGGTCATCAGGGACGTAATGTTCCGGTCTCCAAGATGGAAGACGCGTTCGATGATCTCCTGTTCGGCTTCTTCGATGGTGCCCTGTTCCGTGCCTTCGTTGATAATGGCCTTAATCTCGTCCTCCGTGACGGCGCTGTCCTGGGACGGGGTGATCGGGAATAATTTGAAAAAGAGATCACTCGTATTGTTCAGGAGCCAAACAAGAGGGTGGGTGATCCGGGACAGGATTCTGACGGGCCTGGCTACAAAACGGGCGATCTGTTCAGCCCGGAGCAGGCCGATCCTTTTTGGGATCAGTTCACCGAAGATGATAGAAGCCAGGGTAACGAAGATCAGGATCAGCGCGGTTGAGATATCGGCGGCATAATGCCGGAGGTAAGGTATTTTTTCGAGGTAAGGTTGTAGGTCTCCGCTAAATTTTTCACCGGAATAGAAGCCGGTGAGGATTGCGATCAAAGTGATAAAGATCTGGGCGGTGGAAAGGAAGAGTTCGGGGTGCTCCGAAAGCTTCAGGGCGGAGCGGGCTTTTTCATCACCGTCGTTGGCTAGTGTTTCCAGCCTGCTTTTTCGCGCCGAAACCAGGGAAATCTCCGCCATGACACATAGGCCATTGAGAAAGATCAGGAAGATCAGGATGATCAGCTCAAGCATGGGATGGCGTATTGGGTTGTAAGTAGAGCTTCCCGGTCTGGAGCCGGAATATGACGCTGACCAGCCAGCCGATCAGCGAGCCAACGATACCGCCGCAGATAACGTCCAGCGGGTAGTGGACGCCGACATATACTTGGGCGTAGCAAATGACCAGGGCCCAGAGCAGAACGACGGACCACCAACGACTAAATGGCCGGAGCGTGCGGTAAATAAAGACGGCCATCGCGAAGTGATTGCATGCGTGGGATGAAGTAAAGCTGGAGCTGACGGGGCAATAATTTGCAATGAAATGGATCGAGTCGGCCCATAGGGGATTGGCGCATGGTCGAAGGCGGAAGACGAGCCGATCCTTGATCAGGTGGCTGCTGACGGTATCGCTCACGATGACGGTCATGGCCAGGTAAAGCGACCATAGCCAGCCGCGTTTGCCAAAGTTCATCACCATAAAAATCAGCAGGAAGAGATAGAAAGGAACCCAGAATTCCGCTTCCCGGAAAAAGAGCAGGATATTATCCAGAAAAGGGGAAGTCCATCTCTGGTTGATATGAGAAAATAGCCAGTAGTCACCCTGCAAGATCTTGTGTAAGAAACCCGGATGAGCACCGGTATCGAGTAAAATCATGGTTTCAATATAATTGACCTAATTTTATGCCCTTTAGCCCGGAAGGCCGGCGCCTGTAATTAAACGAATGGACATGTTAAACAGATCGGCGACAAATTTACCAAATATACCAAAAACGGTGCGTTTGGTTTTGGCGATTACCATTATTTTTTTATTGATCTTGAGCTTGTTACGGCTCACTCTATTTATCGTTTTTCCTTCTCAGGGGCATTCTTTCATGTCCCTCCTGCCTTGTTTTTGGCTGGGAATTCGCTACGACCTCCGGTACGTCGGAATCCTGGCCATGCTGGTATTGATCACCGCAAGCTTTTCGTCCCTGGATCCCTTTTCGCAAAAGGCCGGAAGACGGTGGCTGTTCTTTTTGGTGTCCCTGGCCGCTTTGTTGTTGGTCTTGTTCTACTGCGTGGATTTCGCGCACTATGCCTACCTATCCCAGCGGTTAAGTGCCAGCGTTTTGAATTATCTGACGGATACGGGCATCTCGGCGGGCGTTGTCTGGCAAACCTATCCGGTGATGCGAATATTGCTGGTATTGATTGCCGGTACCTGGTTGATTCGCCGGATCATCATTTGGATATTTCGGCTGATAGGGAAGAGGGAGGACAGGCCGGTCTCACGAAAGGCAAGGGCAGGATGGTTCGTCGCAGTGTTCCTGCTTCTTGGGTTGGGCATTTTCGGACGGGCCGGTCAATATCCGCTCC
>DASZJO010000004.1:0-17830 GCA_035948015.1 Puia sp. | reverse complement strand
CCGGTTCCGACACCGCCCGCATCCTTAGCGTACAAAACAATCCCGGCGACTTTCTCCAACCGACAGCGGAAGTCTGCTCCAAAGGCCAGCAGCCGATCCAAATCACCGCGATCGGGACCTGGGCCCGCTATCTGTGGTCAGATAGTTCCACCGGGCCGGTAACGACGATCGCCGCACCCGGCCAGTACTGGCTGCAAGTGGCGACAACAGCCGGCTGCACGGCAACGGATACGATCACCGTCAGCGGCAAGGAATGCCCGTTTGGCATATTCTTCCCCAATGCGTTTACCCCCAATAACGATGGACACAACGACGTCTACCGGCCGAAAGTTTATGTGATTCTCGACAAATTCTATATGGCCATTTACAACCGCTGGGGTGCAAAAGTTTTCGAGACCACCGATCCCAACAAAGGCTGGGACGGAACATCCAATGGCCAGCCGCAGCCTACCGGCGCCTTTGTTTGGTATGCCCAGTATCAGCCGCAGGGCAGCCACGGCGCGGAAGTTTTAGAGAAGGGTACGCTAATGCTGATCCGTTAGGGTGCTTTTCCTCACAGGTAACGAAAAAATCCCGAGTTCCTCCCATGGAAAAAATTCCAGAATTGGGAATGAAGTCCCGGAAAGGGCGACCTTAAGCCATTGATAAATAAATGGTTAGTAATTGGCATTACAATAGTAGTGTATAGGTGGCCTTATCCATATCCATTGAAAAATGAAAAAGAAACAACACCTTTCCCCTTTTTATAAAAGCCTCACTGCCCTTATCGCGGGGTTGTGTCTTACCTTCTATGGGTTTGCCACCTCCTATGTCAGTAATACAGTGGCAGGGTTGTGGAATGTGAACACGAGCTGGCTTCCGGCGGGCATCCCAGGGGCCGGAGACGATGTGACCATCCAGGCCGGGCAAGTCATTACGATGAATTCCAATCCCGGTGCATGTAATAATCTTACCATTTCAGGAACGCTTACATGGGTGAATGTAAGAACCCTCACAGTAGGGGGCGATCTTGTTTTAAATTCGGGCGGATCGATCACCGGGACCGCAACCGGCGTTCTGAGCGTCGCCGGAACCTTTACTGCCGCGTCGGGAACAGAAACCATTGGGCAGAATGCGATGATCATCGCCTCCGGATCGACCTTCAACGGCGTGGTGAGCTACAGCAGCCCTACCGGGGCTCAGACCTTTTCCGGTCCTGTCACCATGAACAGCGGCTCTGGAATAACGTTCAACACCACCCGAACGGTAAGCTTTGGCGGCGCTGTTTCGACAAACGGGAATATTGCCTTGTCCGGGACGGCCACCGGTACCCTTAATATGAACACCACCTTGAACGTTTCTGCCGCCTCAGTATTCAGCATCGGCAATACCAATCTCACGGTCACGAGCACCACGACCGACGGCGGCGATATCGTCTTTTCGAATGCAGTCGGCTCGAAAACGTTTGGCACCGTCAGCATCGCTTCCGGCGGTACCTGGGATTGCTCGGGGTACGACCTTTACTTCGTTATTAACGGAAATCTTACCAACAACGGCACCTTCAATGCCAGCGCCACCACCACCGGCGCCAACGAATATAAATTTAGCTCGGGCGCCGCAACCATCACCGGCAACGTGACAATCCCCAATCTGAATGTCGCCGGAGGCGCGATCCTGACAAACACCAATACCCTGACCATCACCGACTCCCTGTACGGCTCGGGCAAGTATTTTCAGGCCGCGGGTTCCACCCTTCAGTACAATACCGGAAAGACCATTGTAGTGAATACTTTCAATCCCAGCGCGAGCGGCAACCTCGTCGATTACGACTATGCCGGGAATCAAACAATATACGGCGGCAACGCGGTGAATTATTATAGTGTCAACATCTCCAATTCCGGCATCAAGACCCTTGGCAATACGTTGAATGTAAATGGAAACCTGACCATACAGGGAGCGACCACGCTGGATGTCAACTCAACAAAAAATTATAGCCTGAATGTCGGCGGCAACTGGACGGTTACCAGCTCCAATGCCCTTACCTTCAACCCGGAAAATGGCACGGTGACGTTTAACGGCACAACCGGTGTGCAGGCGATCAGCACGATCGTCAGCAGCGGCCAAAACTTTTATAACGTCGTTTTCAATAATACTTCGCCCGCCAGTCCCAATATTACTACGTCCGTCACGCTCATCGTAAACCACAATACTACGTTTACCCAGGGCGTGCTCGACCTGACAGGGAATAAATTTGCCATGGTCGGCGACGTCACGAATACGACAGATCAGCTGACCGGCGGCCTCATCATGACAAGTGTGGCAGGAGCTACTTTTCTGGCTTTAGACCCGAATAACAACAAGACCACATATTATTCCGGAACGCAGATCGGTACGGCGGCAAACGGCATCTCGATCAGTCATACTTCCGGCCGCGTTCAGTTCACGAATTTTACCGAATATGGCCCCGCTATCTTTGCAAAGACCCTCAACATCGATGACGTATTCGGCGGGGGCAATTATTATCACGGTCCGGTAACATTTACCGCGGCTGCCTCCGCAAGCCGTTGGCGAATGGGCGATAATGCCGCTGCTCCGGACACCTTCTACAACGCCACGTTTAACGCATTCGCGGATAGCGGCGCCAACAACAACTTTATCGTATGCGCCAATTCGCTTGGGAACGCCTTCTACGGCACGACGACGATCTCCTCCCAGACACCGGGTGGTTTTTATGTTTGCCGCTCGAATGGTAATGGAAATTCCTCCGCCACCTTCTACGGCCCGGTGCTCTCGATCATCGGCTTTACCGGGAATGTGACTTTTGCCGACGCAGGCTCCGGAAATGTGAATTCCGTGACATTTGACAGCACCATCAACTTAAACTCCACGGCAAGTTCGACTGGTTTCTATCACTTCGCGGACAACAACCAGTATGGGACAGTAGTATTGAATACCGGCGGCCAGTTCCTTACGGGTTCTATCGTCGGGCAAACCAATATCTATTTGTGTAACGTCACGCAGCTGGGGTCAAAGATTCAAACGATCAACACCGCCGGCAGTACCGGTGCATTATATATTGGTGGCACTACGGCGCTTCCCGGCTACCCCTGCGTGTTTAACGGCAATTGCCGGTTCACCGCGGATACCGCGGGTTATCTTATCGGCAGCCGGTTTAACAACACGACCACCTTTACCGTCAATAACACCGACGCCAACGGGTATATCATCGGTGACACCACGAATGCCAGTTTCACCGCCCTCGTCGGGAATATCAAGTTCCAGGGCAACATTTTCAACGGCACGACGGCTCTCCAGCACACCTCCGCCACCACCAGTTCGAGCAATGGCGGCAATGTGTTCAACGGCGTGACGACTATCACCAACTCAGGGACAGGGATACTGCGGCAGGGTGGATACACAGGGCTTGGCGATTCCTTTAACAGTGCCGTTACTTTCGTTCAGAGCGGCGCTGGCGCAACGCTTAGCCCCGCATACAATTCTACTTCGACCTTCGCCGGCAATATATCGGTTGCCGGGTCTTCGGGTACGGCCATCACCTTTGCCAGCGGCGGCGCCGGGAACATGACGGTCAACGGCTCGGGAACGCAGATATTTTCTATCGGCGCCGCGCCAGTTCCCCAAATCGCCAACCTCACCATGGCAACGGTTTCTGCAACAAATATCCTGCAATTCAATTTCTCTCCAACGATAACGGGGACCCTTACCCTCACCCAGGGTCTTATCAACCTGAACGGGAATACCCTCACACTCGGCACGAGCGTAGGCGCTCCGGGCACGTTGAGCTACACCTCGGGCTGGGCCTATGGCGGGACCTTTACCCGGTGGTTCGCCAAGACAAGCGTCGCTATTCCCGGCGTGACGGGGCTCTTCCCGGTTGGTACTGATACGATGGAAAATGCCTATCAACCGCTTTGGTTCGGCTATTCGTCCAATCTGACGACCGGCGGTACGCTGAGTGTATACCACACTCCGACCACCCAGGGCTTTCAGCCGGCACTATATGTCGACGCGAGCTGGGGTAATTCGGTGAAGGGCGTCTCCAATGCCGCCTGGCAGGTTAGTGCAGGCAATGGGCTTACTCCGAACGGTAGCACAGGTCAACTGCGTTACGGCGGGAATGGGTTTGGCATATTTTCGCTCCCGGATCTCAATGCCTCGCTGGCTTCCAGCGCTGTCGGCACTTTCGCGAGCGCCACCAGCACCACAGTCCCCCTGGAAGTCAACCGGACAGGGCTGAGTCTGGCCAATTTGAACAATACCTGGTATATCGGGACCCGAAACGTAACGACATCTCCGCTGCCCGTAGAATTGCTGAACTTCGATGCGCGGCTTACCCCGGAGGGCACCGTGGATCTGAGTTGGGCTACGGCGATGGAAGTGAACAATAAACTATTTACCGTCGAAAGAAGCCAGGACGGCATGACATATACAACAGTCACGGAATTGCCAGGAGCGGGCAACAGTAACGTCGAACTGAACTACAGCGCCGTCGATCCGCACCCCTTTACCGGGACGTCTTATTACCGGCTTCGGCAGACAGACGATAACGGTCAGTCAACTTATTCCCGGGTTGCTGTCATCAATGTGGCGGCAAGCGCGACGCTGCAACTTTATCCCAACCCGGCCCGCACCACCCTAAGGCTCAGCTATTCGACCGCCTCGCCCGGCCCGGTCCTGATGCGGATCGTAGATGCAGGCGGCAGGGTGTTGGCGACTTATAACAACCTGCAGCAAACGGGCGTGAATACATACGATTTCAACGTAGCGACCTACAGCCGCGGGACTTATTTCCTTCAGATTATCTCCAATGTGGAGAGCAGGACGATCACGTTTGGGGTATACTGAGGTGCTGCCGCACACGCTGCGTATTGTGGCGGTGGATCAGGATCATAACGCCATCCATCAGCAGCAGGAAGCCACCCTGAATAACGATGCTCGTCCCATATCCCTGCAGTTGAGCAGAAGTTTTGGAATTGGCGCTGTTCATCCCTCGCTCCCGCAGATATAAGCCGCCGCCGATATAACCCAGGTCCAACCCGAGATTGAACAGGTAGATCTTTTCGAGAGCATTTTGCGCATCATAGTTCTCCAGGAGTGAATAGGTTTTGTGGGCTTCCTTTACCGCGCGAAGATACCCCATGCCTGCAAGCCCAAGGTTTACAAAGTTCCAGTAAGCATTCATTTGCCAGGCGTACTTCGTGGTGCCGGAGGTCTGGCCGGCGACGATAAAACCGGACGTAATATTGGCGACTGCCCAGCTACCCAACGTCAGCATAGCTGTTTTCGTGACGTGGTTGCGGGCGCAGGCAAGGCTGTCGTTGAACGTTGATTGTGCCGGAGGCGGCGACTGCGGCTGTAGCCTTGATTGTGCCAATGCCGACGTACTGAGCCCGATCGCTACCAGAAAGATCCCGGGGATTTTCATAAGGTAATTTACACATTCTGCATCATTTCGAAATCCAGACCATTTTCATCTCTCTTGCGGTTTCCGGCTTAAAAATTTTGCATACGCGAGCGCCACCACGATGGCAATCACTCCCTGCCCCAGCACCGTGGCCGGCGCCCCGACATACTGCGACATCCGGCCGACCAACAGGCTGCCCAGCGGCATCATCCCAAGGATAGCCATGAGCAGGATCCCGATCGCGCGGCCCCGCATCTGAGGCTCGGATTCGGTCTGGACAAGGATATTGCAGGCAGTGTATTGTGTCATCCCGCCGAAACCCGCCAGGACCACAAACAAGATCGCCACCGGAAAATTCTTTATCGATGAAAAACAAATCAGCCCGACACCCATTGCGATGATGCTGATAAAAAGGATCCGCTTCAAGTGCGTGTCCGGCCTGCGCGAAGCCAGGAAGATCGTGCCCAACAGTGCGCCAAAGCCAACACTACCGGTGAGATAGCCAAAAGTCGACGCCCCGCCGTGAAAAACCACTTTCGCGAATTCGGGCAAGGCCGTATTATAAGGCTGCACCAGCAGGCTGACGATAGCCAGCAACAGGATAATATTTTTAAGCTCCGGGTTTTTCCGGACATATACGAAGCCTTCAGAAAATTCCGACAAAACATTTTTACCCGATTTCTTCTGCTGATAAGGCGGCAGCTTCATCAGGAGCAGCGAGATGATCACCCCTCCAAAGCTGGCCGCGTTGACGAGAAAGCAAACAGAGGCGCTAAATGCACTCAGCATGAGACCCGCCAACGCCGGTCCCGTCAATAGTGCCAGGCTGGCTGACGCCGTAGTTAGTGACACCGCATTCGGCAGATCCGACTGGTCGGTCACCACAAGATGGACCAGGGATTGCCGCGCCGGAACATCAAAGGCATTGATGATACCCAGGATCACGCTTAGCGTCAGGATCTCCCACACTACCATATGCCCGGTATAGACCAATAAGGCCAGGGATACCGCCTGGATCATCGATGCGACCTGCGTGATCTTGATTACCTTGATCCGGTCATACCGGTCTGCCACCACTCCGCCGGCGAAAGAAAACAAGAATGCGGGGAACTGCTCGGCAAAGTAGGTGACCCCGGTCAGAAAAGCCGAGTGCGTGATCGAGTATATTACCCATACCACTGCTGTCCGTTGCATCCATGTCCCAAACTGAGTGATCGCCCTCCCGAAAAAATAGAGTAAATAATTGCGGCTCCGAAAAGCCCTGAATACGCTCAAATCGCTGATCTGTTTCATTGCCATGCCTATTTGACAAAAACTCTAAATATGTCGAATCCCGGTCAAAAAAATTTATTTCCTCAACCATTTCACCACTATGTCCGTCAGCAGCCGCAGCGCCGCCGTCAGGTCATGAGGGTCATGTAGTTCGAAGATCTCCCGTCTCAGCCCGCGGATGCCGCTGGAAATAAGAAAGACCAGCATGTCCTGGTCACCCGGACTAATCGCCCTCATCTCCTTTCGCCGGGCCGCGCCGGCCAATATTTCATTCAGGATCAAGCCCTCATGATAAATGAGCTTGTTGTGGAGCGTCGCCATCACCCGGCCATGCCGTGATTGCTCTTCAGCGCTCATCGCCGCCCACATGGCAGTCAGGACCTTCTTCCAGCCTCCCAACGAGGCCTTGATCTTCGAGTGGCAAAAGGCGTAGATCTTATCCGGCATGGATTCCACAGCCATTACCGCCTGCCGGATCCCGGCTGCCATCTCATCGGCAATTTTCTCCATCACCGCATGGTAGATCTCATCCCGGTTCTTATAATAATAGTAGAGGGAGGTCCGGCTTCTGCCCGATGCGCCGGCGACGTCATCCATTGTCACATTCGTCGGACCAAGTTTCTGGTAGAGCCGCAGCGCCGCCCGGAGGATCTCGTCTTTTGCTATGTCATCGGGGACCACGGGTGCAATTGCCATAGGGCAAAAGTAGGAAATTGATTTGACAAAATAGTGCCTTTTGTCGAAACGCCTGACACCTGGAAAAGTAGCCCTGAGGGGCTGCCTTATTATTGCCAGAGAACGTAGCCAAACAAACCATGGTTTTCTCTCATGGGCCCCGCTGTAAAGTATAGTTTGTCCGGGTTCGCCCCGGGTATGATATTGCCAAATTCCAACGTCCAAAGTCCGTCGATGGATAGCGGCATACCGTTGGACTGCAGGGAACCCAGGAAGCTTCCGGTAGAGTCAAAGGCATTGATCCGGCCATCCCCGAAGTTGCCGACAAGGATTGAGTGCGCGGGGGTGCCGAAGCCGTTGTCGGGGACCCAGGCCAAACCCCAGGGTGAGTTGAGCGGGCCCTGGCTGGCAAACCGCTTCATCAGGGCGCCGGAAGGGGAATAGACGTCTACAAACCCATGACCCGCCCCTGCGCTGTCGTCATGCGCGCCGGCCTTCTGGAAGGCATAAGTAACGAAGAGCCGGCCGCCAAAGCAGGCGATGTTAAAGGGGGCATAATTGGCCGGGATATTCGGGTCATTGAGCGTAATGGACGGGACAGCGTTGAAATTCTGATCGAAGACATTGATCTTCCCGTTGTGAAAATCGGTGGCGTAGAGATAGTTCGTGCCGTTATTGCTGGCTATGGCTATCCCCTTATACACGCTGCCTTGCCCTGAGTTATCAACAACAGTGGTGGTGGCAGAGTCCCCACCGGCCCACGCTTCGACCGCACCGTTCTCCGTCGCCCAGATGAACAGAGACTTCTTTTGGCTTGAAGGGATGACGAAACCTGGCGTTGGATTGAAAACAATCCCTGATGGCGCACTCGCTTTGGCCGCTCCCTGGAAAGGCATATTGACTGGATTGAGCAGGGTGTTGCCATTAGTGTCATAGACCGCGGTTACTCCGGCGCCATTCCCTGAAATCCACATAATGCCTTTGGGGTTGATGGCCAGGCCCCAGGCATTGACGAGCGCAGGGTCTTTTTTGGCTGCGCCAAAGTCGGTTGTGTCGGATACGAGGTTCGTTTGCACATAATTGCCGTTTAGCATTGGATTCTGAGTATACGTACCAGTGTTTTTCTTGCAAGAGGTAACGGAGACGAATACAGTAAGTAGCAGAAAGGCGCCTAATTGGAAAGGACATTTTTTTGAGCTCATAATCTTTGAGTGTCTTTGGTTCAAGAAAACTGAACGGAGAAACCACGTGGTACGTTGCCCTGCCGGGCCGACGTTTACATGATCCAATGCTTATCCTACATGAACCAGTCAATTGCCTTTACATGTACGGTCTTACTGCCCCAGGAGCGCCAGTCTTATTGGATTCACGCCGGTTACAAAGCTATATTCCAGCCTTCCGGCTTTGTCGAACGCAAATACTCTTCCGGGCTGAAGCGGCTGGGCAGATGCCAAAAATACCTCGCCGGTCGCCGGGTTGACGCAAATGGCTGAGGCGTTGCTAACAGTCGTGCCGTCGGTAATGAAATTATCGGTGATCGGCGTCCGGGTGGCCGCATCCAGGACTGCCACCTTATTGGAAACGGTGACATAATATACCCGATTACCGGAGATCGCGATCGGTTGAGGAAACGCCAATTCCACCACTGTTTGGGACTCGATTTGATCGGATTGGTCATTGATCACGACGATCCCTCCGGGCGTGGGGGAATTGGGATACACATTTTGATTGGGGTTGAACGCTGCATCATATGCGCTCAGTACATAAACGTGCCCTGCGCTGTCGGCTGCTACGCTGGTTGGATAAGGAAAAACCTGGATTTTCCCAATTTCTGTCCAATTGCTCATGTTGAAAATACCGACGGAATCGTTCAACCCGCCCCCAGAAATGGCCACATATAATTTCCCGTTTGAAGCAGCCATCCCGCAAGGATAACTGCCGTAACCGCCAACAGAAACATATCGCGTTACCGCCAAACTGGAAGTATCGACTACTGCCACCGTTCCATCGGCGCAACTTACCAAAGCCTTCCCATTAAAGAAATAGACCCGGAGCGGTAACCGCTGGTCGGAATAAATGGGTGGTCTTATGCCGATACCCGGGTTGAGGAAGCTGTCTGTTTTTAGCAGCTTGCTCGTATGTGCGTCTACGATCCGGACGGCGTTGGATTGGAACAGGACTATATACATCTTCGATCCGTAAATACCCAGGTCATTGCCACCTTCACCGGCACCCGTTCCATTGGCCGCCTCATACTGGTCGGCGACCACCGTCTTCGAATCAAAGCGGTAAAAGGATAAGCTGGAGATATAGGGGATTTGGGTAGGACCGATTTGCCCTGTGTCGTAGGCGCCTTGCGCCAGAACATATAGGCCGCTGTCCATAGCACCAGTACCCGTCGGCAGTTTCTGCATCCTATCTTTGGAACAGGAGTTGAGAAGAAATAGAATAAAGGGCGCGAGCGCAGCGCCAAACCACCTGATCGTTTTCAAAGTAAAAATTTTGGCAGCAAATAAATATAAAGCGCTTTGGCCGGCAAAAGATTTACACGATCAATAAAGAATTCTTGATCAAACCGGAAAGATCATTCGGTACGCAAGGACTTGATCGGGTTGACCAGCGCCGCCTTTAACGACTGCGCCCCGACCGTCAACACCGTCACCATTAGCGAGGCCCCGCCTGCCAGCAGGAACACATCCGCTCCGATGCCCACGCGATAAGCATAATCCTGCAACCACCTGTGCATGCCATACCAGCCCCCCGCCGAAGCGATCACCAAGGCGACCAGGATCAGCACGACAAACTCCTTACCCAACAAAGTAAGGATATCCGTCACCCCGGCTCCCAGCACCTTGCGGATGCCGATCTCCCGCGTCCGTCTCGCGGTGGTGAACAGTGTCAGCCCGAAAAGCCCGATACAGCTGATCGATAAGGTGACGCCCGTCGCAATGTCCATCAACCACTCCATGGTCTGTTCCCGTTGGTAAAGCTGGGCGATTTCGTCGTCGAAAAAGGTGAACTCATGTGTACGGTGTGGGTAGAAGATTTTCCATTGCCGCTCGATCCGCGCAAGGATGGCCCGGACTTCTCCCGCAGACATTCCCTTGGAATCGAGTCGTACCGCAATGTCGCTGCATGCCGTACCCGCGATCAGCAGGGGCTGGATGGGCGCGCGATAGGAGTATTTATGAAAATCCGCCACGACCCCGACGATCGGCAAATATTTGTTCGAGGTATAGATCTGCGCCCCAATCGCCTGTTCCGGGCTCCGATAGCCCAGCGCTTTTGACAGGCTCTCATTGATCACCACCTCCTTTAATGTATCGCTTGGAAACAGGTTCCTTCCCGCGAGTAAGCGGATACCATAGAGTTGGATATAATGCTCGTCGGCCATAATGGCCTCGACACGCAGCCTGTCCGTATTATTCGCGCCTGGCCTGATCGTAAATAGGCCCCGGTCGGTACCCATTGGCGGCATGTTTTCCCGGGCCACATCCGCGACACCGGCTACCTGTCGGATCGTTTCCTCCAGCAACCGGGCTTTGCCGACGCTGTCCTCACCTGCATCCGTGTTGTAAAAAGAGACGATGGCGTCGGACCGAAAACCCAGATCATGATGCGTCATAAAGCCAATCTGCCGGCCAATGACCATCGTGCCGATGATAAAGAACAGGGAGATCGAGAACTGGAACACGATCAGCCCCCGCCGCAACCACCATTTCTCGCTGCCCTTCGGCGCCCCCGCACCTTTCAGCGCCGGGACCGGGGAATGCGCGGACAAGAGCCTTGCCGGATAGAGCCCCGCCAGCAACGTAGTGACAACCGTGATCCCCATTAAAAACAGCAGATTGGCCGGTGCAAAAGGCGCGAACCGGAGACCGGAGGGGATAAATTGCTTAAAGACATGCAGGACCGGACCGGCCACCAGAACAGCCATCAATCCGGCGAGCGCCGTCAGCAGGAAAGTCTCGGTTAGCAACTGCGCGACCAGGTTGATCCTGCCGCTCCCCATCACCTTGCGGATGCTGATCTCTTTTTCCCGCGTCAGCGACTGGGCCGTAGCCAGGTTGACATAGTTGATGATGGCCAAGACCAGGATGAACAACGCCGTGCTCAGCAGCGCGTAAAGGACCGACAGCTGCGAAGTGCTGATGCCCGAATCACTGCCGGTCGAAGTGAAATGCACGGCACTCAGGGGTTGCAACTCGACGCGCGGCCAAAGGGATCTATTCAGACCCAGTCTTTCGTACAGCGCCGACACTTCGGCGTTAACATGGCCCGGATCGGTCGTGGGCCAGAGTTTCAGCAGCACCGCCTCCATGGCTCCAAATCCACGGGCCTGCGATGGATCTAGCCCCAGGGTTCGCAAGAGGAAACTATGATCTACCGTTGACCCCGAAATAAAATCGTCGTAAGGGAAATCCGTATGTTCCGACCAGTCGGCAACGATCCCGCTGACATGGACATGCAGACTGTCCTGGTAGACGATCTCCCGGCCGATGAGATTGTTCAGCGGGCCTGTTCCAAAATATTTGCGGGCCCTGCTCTCCGTGAGCACCACGCAGAAGGGATTAACGAGCGACGTTTGTCGGTCCCCGGCAAGCCAATCGTAGGTCATGATGCGGAAATACTCCGGTCCCACAACGATAGGCGTTGCGGGATATCCGGCTTTTTGCTTGCCCGTACTGACGACCGTCGCTGTGTCGTGGCCCAAAAAATAATAAGGCGCCACGATCTCCACGCCAGGCACCTCTTTCCGCACGGCCTCCGGCAGACCGGCCAATACGGACGTTGTGAGTCGCTCCGGTTCATTCTTCAAAATCTGCATATAGGAGTTGATCCGATAGATCCTGCTGCCGTCCGGATGGTTACGGTCAAAGCTGAACTCGTAGCGGACGACGACCCAGATAACCAAACATGCACAAATGCCCAGCGCCAATCCCAGGACATTGACGACGGTGTAGATTTTATTCCGGACCAGGGTGCGCCAGGCCATAGTCCAATAGCTTTTGAACATATAAATTTCTTTTATGAGACAGTCTTACCTGAAGTTACAAACAAGATACCGCTTCAATAGCTGACTGATAATTAACATTTTATGCCCTATACACGCTCTTTGGTTGTTCGGATTCGATACACGGGGTGTCCGAATACTATCTTTGATTCCTTATGGAACAGCGTATTTCTAACAAGCATGCCGGCATTTTGCAGTCAATAATACTCTGCTTAGGCGCTATTTTTTTTATGACATTTGGTTTTATTTTATTACAAGGTCCTCCAGAGAGTGAGCAACGATTTGCAGCGGCTGTTGTGAGTTTGATTTCCCTTTCAAGCTGTTATTATTTTGCAGGATTCTACAATGTTTCATTTGACAATGATTTTATCTACATGACGCGCCTTCGATCCACGGCAAAGGTGGCCCTTGAGAACGTAGAAAATGTAAAGCCTGATATTTTCCCAATTCGGTTCTTTCTTAGAAATGTATATGTTGTCAAAGTGTCTTACCTGGTAAACGGGCGTAAACGAAAAATAAGGTTTTTTTCAAATGGTGCAAGAGGTTTTGTAGGAACAGTCAATGATATTCCCTTTCTTGATTCACTACGGCAGAAAATAAAAGCAAAAAAATATCCACCTTCCCACTAATATTCTCGTTCCTATTTTTGGATATCAAGACGAATTCTAAGTTATGAATATATACGAATTTTGGGTGTTGCATGGCCGAAAGGCCCTTGGCATGGTTTTTCTGCTTGGCGGAGTTTCAGGTTGTTCGGGGCAGTCGGCTTTCGGGACGGATCAGCTGACATTGGTAAAGACGATCCCTTTGCCGGGGGTGAAGGGACGGATCGATCACCTGGATGTTGATTTAAAAGACGGCGTCGTGTATGTGGGGGCGCTGGGGAACAATACGCTGGAGGCAGTGGACCTGGCTTCAGGGCGCGTGGTGCATAGTGTTGGGGGATTGGATGAACCGCAGGGGGTTGGGTATATCCAGCAGACGGGAGAGGTTGTAGTGGCTAATGGCGGCAGCGGGGATTGCTATTTCTACAATGCGCATACCTGGGAAAAGGTAGCTACTTTGCGGCTGGGATCGGATGCGGATGATGTTCGCGTCGATTCGGCAGCCGGGCGGGTATATGTGGGGTATGGGTCCGGCGGAATCGCGGTGATTGATGTGGTGTCGCATCGGCAAGTAGGTGATATAAAGTTGCCGGCGCACCCGGAATCGTTCCAGCTGGATAAAGGTCTGAAAATGTTGTTTGTGAATTTGCCGGACGCGCATCTGGTGGGGGTGGTGGACCTGCGACAGTCGATGCTTGTGGGAAAATGGCCTGATGATAAGGCCAGCGCTAATTTTCCGATGGCGCTGGATACGGGTCGGCACCGGGTGTTGGTGGGGTACAGGCATCCGGCGCGATTGATCGTGTATGAGGAGAGGACAGGAAAGAAATTGTCTTCAGGGGAGATGACAGGGGATGCGGATGATCTCTATTACGATGACCCAACGGGGAAGGTATTTGTCAGCGGTGGTGCCGGAGCGGTTAGCATTTTCCAGGCGTCGGGCGACGGCGGGTATAAGCAAACGGCAAATATCCCAACCCGGAGCGGGGCGCGGACTTCGCTATGGGTGCCGGAGTGGCGGATGTTGGTGGTAGCGGCCAGGGCGGGGGTGGGGGAACCTGCGGGGTTGCAGGTGTATCGGTTATCAAAATAATATACGAGGGTTGACATGAAATATCCTGTTCGGATGAATACACGGCTGTCTGTTATAGTTTGTTTGGTAATGCTTGTTTCGTATTCCTATGGGCAAAATCCGGAGTTTTCGCTGCGGGAGTTTGCTTCGGGTCAGATTAAAAAAGGTGTTCGGTCGATTGGAATGGGAGGCGACGGCGCGACCTGGGGAAATTATTCTTTGGTATGGAAGGATTCGAGTACGGCCCTGTTGGATGTAGGGTCTACGCAATACGACAATGGGAATAAGTTCAGCTTTACGGCGGTAGGGGTAACGCTGCCACGGTTTAAGAATGGGCTGACGATTTATACTATTGCGTTGTCGCAATATGCTTTGGGGATTACAACCACATTAAAGTATCCAGGGTCGGGAGGCTTCGCGGACGCGGTGCAGGGGGATGGGAATAATCAATCTGTTTTTGTAAAGATGGCGATGCCCTTGGGGGCAGGTTTTTCCGCGGGCCTTTTGCTGTCGTATGAGCGGTCACAATTTGATGCGGCATCGGAGCATGTGGCCGGACAATATGTCCGGTATCAAACGGGCTGGGTGCCTTCGGGTGGGTTTGGAGTGACGTGGCAGCCGTCGAAGCGGGTACTAGTGGGATTCAGAGCGTTGTTCAATAATGATACGGAGAAAAGGATCGATAACGTGGGTACATCATCGGGGTTGAACAATACGCAGGAGTACCGGTTGGGAATGTCGCTGGGGCTTTGGCAAGGGGCGTTGGTGGATGTGGGGGGGAATGTGAGGCACAAATCCAATCAGATTTACAATGTCAAAGGAACGGCCGTGGAGCCCAACATTGGGTTCGAGCAAAATTTGTGGCGGCGACACGTGGCTTTTCGGTTTGGGGTAGATGAAACATCGGAGACCGGCGGTATCAGCCTTCGCTTTATTCCTTTTGCGATGGACATTGCGTATGTGCATGACTTGGCAAAGGAGCGCGTGGGGACGGTCTTTGGTAACAATAGCAATTCGATTCTTTCGACCTTCGTGTTCGATTTTGGGAATTTCACGCACAAAAAAGAATAGGGGAGACATCCCCGTCAGCGTATGGTGACTGCCTAATTCGACGATGTTACCGCATCTGATGATCTTATCCGGCTCGGCGAACCTGGTCTCCTTGGCACCCTGCAAAGGATCTCCTCTTAATGCCGCAGCGGCATTATTGTATCACGTGTCTTAATTCCTTATCAACTTTAATACAGGGCTTTTTACCTGAGCGGATTCTATTTGTATAAAATATATCCCCGGATTAAGGTTACCAAGAGAGAGTGTTTGATTGTTTGTTCCTTTATATAATTGTATTGTCTTCGTCAAACAAATTTGCCCCAAGGCGTTATTAATTTTAATCATAGCAGTTTGATCTATTGCAGACAAATATACTAACTGCAACAAATCCCCCTTAGTCGGGTTCGGATAAATAGTAAAATTGGGTAATGCAATGCTACAATTTTGATTTATTACAACAACTTTCGAGTATGTAGAAATACCATCAAAATCTGTTTGTTTTAGCCGATAGGAATAATTAATTCCTTCTTTAACGTCGTTGTCGGTATAATTATAATTTATGGGCCCGGACGAGTTTCCGTGCCCTTTGATCTCGGCAATGGCAGAATAATGACTCAAGTCTGTGCTTCGTTCCAGGGTAAAATAGTCGTTATTGGTTTCGATGGCGGTCGTCCATTGAATCAAAATATCATTGTTGCCGCCGCATACTGCATTAAAATCCAGTAACTCAATGGGGAGAGGGGTTGAACCAGCCGCAGAGGCAATCGTTATGAATTTCGTGCTATTGTTTGGGATTTGTGTATTTGAAATGCCGGTTACTGTAATTACCGGATTGGAATAGGAAAAAGACAGACCGCCGCCTGCCGCATAAACGGTAGCATTCGTAAAATTTCCGTCATTGCTGACCAGTAAACGCAAATCGGCAATATTCACAGCTGTTGGATCTGCTCCCGGGGCAAGGGTGATATCCATATTGAAGGTCTCGCTAAAATTGTTAAGCTCAACCTTCCATGCTCGTTCTAGCCTGGAAAAAAGACCCGCGGCAGGAGGCATTTCCAATGACGACGCCGCCGTGGATTGTAATAGGCCGGTATTGGCGCCTGCTACGACATAAGATTGATCAACAGCAAACACAGCTGTATTAGCGGTATTAGTGGCTGCCAATGTACCTTTGTATAATCTTACACTATCATCAAAATTATGCGATTGTTTTTGTATCAGGGCACTGTTGTCATCCCGTGAAATTCCAATTATATTATGCCAGTAACCGGATATTGTATTATCGTACACCGATGATCCTGAACTATTTTCATAGTTGGAAACAGTCGAATCCAGGGTAGTCCCGTATTTAATGGCTAAATAGGATTCCACCTGCAATTTTTCAGCGGGACTCAATTCCCGGTTATAGGTTATTACTTCGGGAATATACACTTTGGAGTTTTCAGCCCAACCACCGCCCATTGTCAGTTGCCAGACGCTGTTGGAGGAGGTTGCACCCGAATAAATTGACAACCCGTTTCCCCGCATGGTATAGGGGCCGGTGCCCGTTGAATTACGCGACAGGTCATATGTTATTACATTAGTAGTAGCGGCAACGCCGGTTAGTAAGTTAGGGGTACCATTGATGTACAGTACATCTTTTTTACCGAGATGATACCCAAATAGATCATTGGTAAGGGCGTTCGTAAAAACCCTCCCGTTCTGGGTTCCCAGCATTTGCGATACACCGAATAAGCTATAATTGCCGGATACATTGGCCGAACTGGGCGCGGTGAAATAGGAAGCACCATTTAAATAAAAGGCAGGGTTATAATTTAGGGTACCCGTTAAACTTGGAGCGCCTGTTGCAGTGGCATTGTCCGCTTCGGCACTCTGGTCAAACCAGGTGGCGGGGGTAGAAACACCATCATTTGCCTTGTACCAGGTGACAAGGCCGGGAATGACCGCTCCGGGGGCCGGCGCTATTTGCGCAAAGCTGAAATAATCGCCGTTGGCAAAATCAACCGTTCCCTGATAATTGGATCCATTGAGTGTCAGGCTGACCAAATTGTCGGCTGAGTTGAGGATGGCGTCCGAACTTTGGATCAGGATAACGCTTGTAACTCCCGGTGAAAAAGCGGTTGCCGGCACACTCACTAATACGGAGCCAACCGTCCCGGTTTCCTGCACCCTCCACAAACGGGTCATGCGATACATACTTGTTCCCGAAACCGCCGTGCTAAACACAACGGAACCGCCGTCATCGCCCCAAACCTCAAAACTTTTATCGGAGGCAAAAGTATTGGCATTAGCGGAATTGGTGGCGGCGATGCTGCCTAATCCGATCGTTACCAGGTTACCGTAGTTGGCCGTGTTATTGGATTGTGACTGTTTTTGATTTAAGGCAGTAAGATCATCCCTACCAATTCCGGCTATGTTATTATTATTACCCGCATTGAGGGTAGCATCCCAGGATTTGGTGCTGCCATCACTCGCGAGGTAATCCTGGGCAATCGTCTGGTCCAGTGTGACGCCATGTTTGATCGCCAAATAGCTCTCTATTTGCTGCTTTTGTGTAGAGGTAAGGGCTGTGGAGTATAGAATAACCTCACTCATCCGGCCATTGTAATAATCGGTTGCACCCACACTACCGATGTATAAATTGGAATTATTGCCGATATAGGATACCGCATAATTGGTGCCTACGATCTGCAATCCGTTATGGCGTATCACTTCTTTGTTGCTAGCCAGGGTATTGT
>DASZJO010000003.1:0-15170 GCA_035948015.1 Puia sp. | reverse complement strand
CTGCCCCGCGACCGGAACGTACTTAGCATGCACTGCTCAGCCAATAAGGGGCCAAAAGGCGACACTGCCATCTTCTTCGGTCTCAGCGGCACCGGCAAAACAACTCTCAGCGCCGACCCGACGCGCCGGCTCATCGGCGATGACGAACACGGCTGGACGGAAGACAGTATTTTCAATTTTGAAGGCGGCTGCTACGCGAAATGTATCCAGCTTCGGGAAGATAAAGAACCAGAGATCTACCACGCGATCCGCCCCGGCGCCCTCGTGGAGAATGTCAAATTCTATCCCGGGACCGACCGCATTAACTTTGACGATGGCTCCATTACTGAAAATACCCGCGTGTCCTATCCGCTTTCCTACATCAGCAACGCCGTGGAACCCTCCATCGGCGTCCTACCGGCCAATATCTTCTTTCTTACCTGCGATGCCTACGGCGTTCTCCCTCCGATCTCCCGCCTGAACCCCGGCCAGGCTATGTACCAGTTCATTTCCGGGTATACCGCAAAAGTGGCCGGCACAGAAACCGGGATTACCGAACCCAAGCCCACCTTTAGCGCCTGCTTTGGCGCTCCATTCCTCCCCTTGCACCCCGGCCGGTATGCCGAATTGCTTGGCAACAAGATCCGGCAGCATGGCGTCAAAGTATGGATGGTCAATACCGGCTGGTCCGGCGGACCCTATGGCCAGGGCTCTCGTATCAAACTGTCCTATACCCGCGCCATGATCGCCGCCGCCCTAGAAGGCGCCCTCGATAAGGTCGAATATCATCCCCATCCCGTCTTTGGTATGGCCATCCCTGTCAGCTGCCCGGGTGTCCCGGCCGAGCTCCTTAATCCAAGGAATACCTGGCCCTCTCCGGCGGCCTACGATGAGATGGCCGGCCACCTGGCAGATTGGTTTACAACTAATTTTGAAAAATACAAGAAGGACATCCCCTCCCCGGAAATCCATGCCGCCGCCCCGGTTCGTCCTGGGGGGCAGCAACGTGAACCCCTGGGAAATAACCCTCACGACATTAAAAAGTAAAAAAAAGTTAAAGAAAAACGCAGAATTATAAAATAAAATACAGAACTTGGCGCACACAATTTGATACTCAGGTCTACGATTGTTTGCCAAAACTAACTCCATCACAACGGCGCTGATGGGGTTTTTTATTTCCCTCCACTCAAGGCTGCACCCGGGATCACTGAATGGCCCCCCTAAAAAAGTCCATACAATTGCGAATCTATCCGCGTAATGATCTCCCCCAAATGCTCCTCATTCTCCGGGAACTTATTTTTATCGATGTCCACGATCAATAGCGGTCCCTCCTTATATCCCTCGATCCACTTGTTGTAAAAATCGTTCAGCCGTTTCAGATAGTCCAAACGGATGTTTTCCTCATACTCCCGCCCGCGCTTCTGGATCTGAGCCACCAGCGTCGGCACACTCGCCTGCAAATAGATCAGCAGGTCTGGCGGCTGCACCATCCGCTTCAGCGTCTGAAAGAATTGAAAATAATTGTTATAGTCCCGCTTGCTCATCAGCCCCATCTCATGCAGATTGGGCGCAAAAATGTGCGCATCCTCATAGATTGTCCTGTCCTGGATCACCGTCTCCGTACCCGCATGGATCTCAAGCAACTGGTTCAACCGGGTGTTCAGGAAGAATATCTGGAGGTTAAAGCTCCAGCGCGGCATGTCCTCGTAAAAATCATTCAGGTAGGGGTTGTGATCCACATCCTCAAACTGCGGGATCCACCGGTAATGCTTGCTCAACATCTCCGTCAATGTCGTCTTGCCGGCACCGATATTTCCGGCCACAGCGATATGCTTGATTTTCTTCTTTACCATGGTATTTTCCAGTTGAACCGGGCCCGGCCCGGCCTTCGCAATTAGTAATAATTCAACCCGATCGCCTCCCGCGCGAGCTTCATCGTCTCCTGAGCGCTCGCCCTCGCCTTATCGGCTCCCTGCTCCATCACCCGCCGTAAATAAGGCAGATCATTCCGGATCGCCTCGGCCTTCTCCCGGATCGGCGAAATAAATGCTACCATCCCCTCCGCCAGCTCCTTTTTCATGTCCCCATAACGAATGGTGCCCGCCGCATAATCCGCTTCGAATTTACTGACTACATCCGAATCCGCCACCAACCGAAGCAGTAAAAACAAATTCACCACCGATTCCGGCATCGCCGCCATCCCCGTTACCCCCGCAGTTCCCGCCCCCTCCTCACTCCCCGCCGCACCTGCCGCCATCCCCCCGACCTTCACGCCCGCACCCTCACTCCCAGCCGCGCCCGCCGCCCCCACCTCACTCCCAGCCGCACCTGCCGCACCCGCCGCCGCCCTGCGCACACCCCCCGCTGGCCCCCCCTCCCCACCACTTGCCGTCTTTGCCTTCATGATCTTCCGCCGTATCACCTCATCACTATCCGCCAAATACAAGGTCGCATCCTGATTCTCGCTCTTACTCATCTTCCCCGACCCATCCAAACTCAACACCCTGAAGAGCTCCGTACCAAAATTGAAAGCGTAAGGCTCCGGAAACACCTCCCCAAATCGCTGGTTGAACCGCTTGGCGAAGTTTCGCGCCGCCTCCAGATGCTGCTCCTGGTCCTTCCCCACCGGTACCAATGTCGCCCGATGCAAGAGGATATCCGCCGCCTGCAACACCGGATAGGTCAGCAACCCCGCATTCACATTCTGCGGCTGCAGCCGCACCTTCTCTTTGAAGGTAGGCGTCTTTTCCAATTCTCCTTTATATGCGAGCATATTCAGCAAAAGATATAGCTCCGCCGTCTCGGGCACATGACTCTGACAATAAAAGGCCGCTTTATCCGGATCGAGCCCGCAGGCGATATTTTCCGCCAGTACCCGTCGCACATGTCCCTTGAGCTCCTTCGTATCCGTCAGTGTCGTCAACGCATGCCAGTCCGCCACCATAAAGAAGCACCGATAGCTTTCCTGCATCCTTACATAATTGCGCACAGCCCCGAAATAATTGCCCAGGTGGAGGAATCCGGTAGGCCGGATGCCACTCATAACAATATTGCTGTTTTTTTCCATCGGACCGCGAAGATAGCTATTTTTGTCCCAAAGCACCCGCATGGAAGTCACCGACAAACTGATCGACAACCTGTCCAATCTTGCCCGGCTTGAATTCAACGCTGCAGATAAGGAATTGATCCGCAATGACCTTCAGCGAATGATCCTCTTCGTGGAGAAACTCCGCGAACTCGACACCACCGGTGTCGAACCCCTGCTGCATATGAGCCCGGAAATCAATGTCCTGCGCGATGATGACCCCGGTGGCTCCGTTAGCCGCACCGCCGCCCTTTCCAATGCCCCCGCTACCGACGGCACTTATTTTAAAGTACCGAAAGTCATACGCAAATCATGAACACCCCCATCATCCGGTTGGAACATATCCATAAAAGCTATTTCATGGGCAAACAAGCCCTCCCCGTCCTCAAAGGAGTTTCCCTTAACATCTTAAAAAATGAATACGTCGCGCTGATGGGCCCCTCCGGTTCGGGCAAAAGCACGCTGATGAACATCCTCGGCTGCCTCGACACCCCAACCGACGGCACCTATATCCTGAACGGCCAGGACGTTAGCAAAATGGCCGACGATGACCTCGCCGACGTGCGTAATATGGAGATCGGCTTTGTCTTCCAGCAATTTAATCTTCTCCCGCGACTGACGGCGGCAGAGAACGTTGCCCTGCCACTGGTATATGCCGGCATCCCGCGCCGGCAACGCCTCGAAAGAGCAATGGCCGTCCTGGAAAAAGTTGGCCTGGCCGATCGAAGTCACCACAAACCCAACGAGCTTTCCGGCGGCCAGGCCCAGCGCGTAGCCATCGCCCGCGCCCTCATCAACAACCCTTCGCTGATCCTGGCCGATGAACCGACCGGTAACCTCGATTCTAAAACCTCCATCGAGATCATGGATATTTTCACCGCCATCCAGTCGGCCGGCAATACCGTCGTTCTCGTCACCCACGAAGAAGATATCGCCAACTACGCCAACCGGATCGTCCGCCTCCGCGACGGCATCATCGAAAGCGACCGCAACCGCAGCCCTCAACCCGCATTGGCCTAACCACAAAACCATGTCGACAAAGATCTATACCAAAACAGGCGACAAAGGCACTACCGGCCTCATCGGCGGCACCAGGGTACCCAAAAGCCACCTGCGCATCGAAGCCTATGGGACTGTTGATGAATTGAACTCGTTTATCGGATTGCTAACCGATCACCTCAACTCATCCGGCTGCGTCACTCCCCTGCTGAAAGAGGTCCAGGATAGACTGTTCACCATCGGCTCATCCCTTGCCTGCGATCCGGATAAGGAACCACGGCTTAAGATCCCGGACCTGAAAGAAGAAGATATATTAACGCTGGAAACTGAGATCGACCGGATGACCGCGGAACTGCCGCCTATGAAATCTTTCCTGCTCCCCGGCGGCCACATTGCCGTATCGACCGCACATATCACCCGCTGCGTCTGCCGCCGCGCCGAAAGGGCCTGCGTCCGCATGCTGGAAGAACAACTACACGTCGAACCCCTCGTGCTTCGCTACCTGAACCGCCTCAGCGATTATCTTTTCGTCCTCGCCCGCTACACCGCCCTACTCCTCTTCGTCCCTGAAATCGCCTGGCACCCCCGCACATAACTTCGTCGGGCCTGCTTAGACCTTCGCGGGCCCCGTCCTCCTCGTTCGTAACCTTCGCTCCGCTCCGTTACCCCTTCACGATCTTCCCATCTTTCATATGCAACACCCTATCACTCATCATCGCCAGCTCCTCATTGTGGGTCACGATCAGAAAGGTCTGCTTAAACTGCTCCCGCAAGTCAAAGAATAACCGATGCAGCTCCTTTGCATTCGCCGTATCCAAATTTCCCGTTGGCTCATCCGCGAAAACGATGTCAGGATTATTTATCAACGCCCTCGCCACCGCTACCCGCTGCTGCTCCCCACCCGACAACTCTGCCGGCTTATTCTCCACCCTATTCCCAACCCCTAAACCCTGCAACAACTCCAAAGCCCGCCGCTCCACATCCTTCTTCCGAAAACCCGCGATCCAACCGGGGATACAAACATTCTCCAACGCACTGAACTCCGGCAGCAAATGATGGAACTGGAACACGAAACCGATATGCCGGTTACGAAAGACCGCCAACGGCTCCCCCTTGAGCGTGTGGATCTCCCTGTCGTGTAGAACGATCCTTCCCTCCATCGCCTCATCCAGCGTCCCGAGAATATGCAGCAGCGTACTTTTGCCGCTTCCCGATGGCCCGACAATACTGACGATCTCCCCCTTCGCAATGTCCACATCTACCCCCTTCAATACCCATAGTTTACCGTAATATTTTTGTATCCCTCTGGCACGTAGCATATCAAAATCGAGTTAAATTTCAACTGTTATTTGGTGGTTTCGTTTTAAAAATTACTTTTGCGGAAAATTGTACAGATGTTCTGGACCCTCGAACTAGCCAGCTACCTCGAAGACGCCCCCTGGCCGGCTACCAAAGATGAATTGATAGACTACGCTATTCGCTCCGGTGCTCCGATCGAAGTGGTGGAAAACCTCCAGGAACTGGAGGACGAAGGCGAAATCTATGAAGGCATCGACGACATCTGGCCCGACTACCCTTCTCAAGAAGATTTCTTTTTCAACGAAGACGAGTATTAGTCAGCCATTTACACATTAAACAAAACCGCCTCAGCCTCGAACCAACAAAACCGCCTCGGCCTCAACAAAACCACCTCTACCTCGAACCAACACCCCCCCTCACTTCTCCATCTGATTGATCACCGCCTCCGTCACCCCCGTAAACGAGAAACCCCCGTCATGGAATAAGTTCTGCATCGTCACCATCTTCGTCAGATCACTGAACAGCACCGCACAATAACCCGCACACTCATCAGACGACGCATTCCCTAACGGGCTCATCTTCTCCGCATACGTAATGAACCCATCGAACCCCTTCACCCCGCTGCCCGCGGTCGTCCGCGTAGGCGACTGCGAAACCGTATTTACCCGTACTTTTTTCTTTAACCCATAATAATAACCGAAACTACGCGTCACATTCTCCAGTAACGCCTTGGCATCCGCCATCTCATTGTAATCCGGAAACACCCGCTGCGCCGCAATATATGTAAGCGCCACCACACTCGCCCCTTCAGTCAACGCATCCAGGTCCCACGCCGTCCTCAACACCCGATGCAATGACATCGCTGAAATATCCAGCGTCTTCTTATTCCATTCATAATCGATCTCCGTATAGCTCTTACCCTTCCGCATGTTCAGGCTCATCCCGATGGAATGCAGGATAAAATCGATCCCACCCCCAAAATGCTTCATCGACTCCTCGAACAACTTCTTCAGATCATCCATGTTTGTTACATCCGCTCCGATCACCGGCGCCTTCACCGCCTCCGCCAGCTTGTTGATCTCCCCCATCCGCAATGCCACCGGCGCATTAGTCAACACCAGCTCCGCACCCTCCTCATAACACCTGATCGCAGTCCGCCACGCGATCGACCGCTCATCCAACGCCCCGAAAATGATCCCTTTTTTCCCTTTAAGCAGGTTGTATGCCATAGCTTGAATTTTCGCAAATATAGGCGATCAGATCGAACATCACCCCATTTATCGCGTCGGAAAAATCCTGACGATCATCCCCACCAAAAGCATGGTATAAACGATGATCAACACAAAATTGGCCAGTAGAAAAAGAAAAAGCCTGCCCGCACTTTCCCGCGGCCTCATGACCCACCGCATCCAGCGATTCATATAATATACCGGTAACATCGCAACGACCAGCACCAGCAATATCAATAACGCGCGTAGCTTCATGACATCACCATTTCCCGCGCATTTTCCATCGCCGCCGCTGTCGGCTTCTCACCGCTTAACATCCGCGCAATAGTCGTGATCCGCTCCTCCTGCCCCAACAACCGGATCCTCGTCTTGATCGCCACCCCTTTCACCTCTTTATAGACAAAATAATGCGCATCCGCCTTACCCGCAATCTGCGGCTGATGCGTGATGCAAATGACCTGCCTTTTCTTCGCCAGCCCCTTTAGGATAATTCCCACCTGCCTGGCCGCTTCACCCGAGATCCCCGTATCGATCTCATCAAAGATGAGCGTAGCCAGATCGATCGACTCCGCCACCAGCGATTTGATGCATAACATCAGCCGGCTTAACTCCCCGCCCGACGCCACTTTCCGGATTGGCTCAAACCGGTTGCTCTTATTCGCATCGAACAGGAATTCGATCCTATCAGCGCCATACGCTGCTAACTCCGCCGCCTCCACGACCACGCTTAGCCGCGCATTCGGCATGCCGACCTGCTTCAGCAGCTTATTCACCTTCTCTTCTAACCCCGCCACCTGTGCAACCCTCCCCGCCGAAAGTTCGGCCGCCTTCTCCTTCACCTCCTGCAACAAACGCCCAACCTCCCGCTCCCACCCCGCAATGCTTTCCCCCAACTGAAGCGAATCCCGCAACCCAAGCTCGAGCTTGCCTTGCAGGTCCAGCAATTCCGCAGTGGTACGGAGCCCATGCTTCTTCAACAGCTTATACCCTACAGATAACCGTTCATTGATCTCTTCGATCCGCCGCGGATCATAGTTTACCATATCGTTGAGGCGATCCACCTCTCCCGCAATATCCTGCAACTCGATCTGAACCGACGACACACGCTCCGCCAGCCCATTCAACCCCGCGTGATACGCCGAATACGAAGCCAACGAATGCTGCACCGCCTTGAGCTGTTGCACCACTGGCTGCTCCCCTTCCTTGAGATCGTAATAGACCTTGGATAACATGGTCTTTATCCCCTCGGAGTGACTTAGAAGTTTCAACTCCTGATCGAGCTCCTCGAGCTCCTGTTCCCGGAATCCCGCCTCCCTCAATTCGTCCAGCAAAAATTTATTATAGTCGAACTCGCGGTTAAATTGCGCCTGCTTAGCCTGCAACGCCGCCAGCTCCTTCATGGCCGCCTGCATGCCGCGGTAACACACCCGGTACGCCGCAACCAATGATGCCTGACCCGCCAACGCATCCAGAACCTCCCGCTGAAAGTCCGACTCTCCAAGCTCGAGCGTATCGAACTGCCGGTGCAAGTCCACCAGCATCGAGCCGAGCTTCCGCAATTGCTCAAGATTTACCGGCGTATCATTCACAAAAGCTCTCGACTTCCCGCTTGGCGCTATTTCCCGCCTGATCACCACATCTTCTCCCGCATCCAGATCGTTCGCCCGGAAAAAAGCGGCCACGGCCTCACGACCGGCCACCTCAAACACCCCCTCCACCACGCATTTTTTGTTTTCCTCCAACAAAACCGACGTATCCGCCCGGTCTCCCAGGATAAGCGACAAAGCCCCCATGAGGATCGACTTGCCCGCCCCCGTCTCCCCCGTGATCACATTCATCCGCGCCGAGAAGTCGATGCTGAGCTCATCGATTATAGCATAATTCTGGATCTGGATCCGCTGTAACATGGAGCCAATTTAAGTAATTCGCCATTTACCACCCCCACAAAATTCCCACATCGGCCGCCGAAACTTCCGCGAAGGCGGCAATCATTCCCCCCTGCACCGGGCAATTCCTGCTTTTGCCCGCTGATCCAACGAGTTCTTATAATCATGGTCCTTCAACGACAAGCATTTTTGAAAAAAGGCCTCCGCCCTTTCACAATCCCCCCGCCCCTCATAAATATACCCAGCCTGCAACGCCGCCCTCGCGGCATAGTATTCCCTCAGTCCCTCCCCCGTCTTTATCGTCGTCAGATATGCCGATATCGCCTCATCCTTCCTGCCCAACCCGTCATAGATCCGCCCGAGACGGTAGGCGAGCTCACAGCGCTCCTCCGGCCGGGAAAAACTCGACGTACTGATCCCCTGCAACGACCCTAAGGCCTCCCCGAAATATCCCCCATCCGTAAACAGCCGCGCCCGCAATAAAACCTTACTCGGCCAGACCCCGCCGCGCGCCTCCTTCAACGCCTGCCGGTCCGCATCCGACTCAGCCGCACCCCGCTTCACCACCTCCGCGCGCAAAGAATCCGCTGTCGCCTGATCCCCTTTGAGATAGTAATACCAGCTTAGCTTCTCTAACGCATCCTTGACATAGAAGCGACCCTTGAATCGCCGCAGGAACCGTTCGAGATACACTGGTGTGCCCGACTCAAGATGGTTCAATGCGGCATAACCCATCTCGAGATCCCAAACAGGCATCTCCAAATACCCCGCGGTCTTGTTCCGCCCCTCAATTACCTGCTCGGCCAGCGCCGACCGCTGATCGTTGATGCAAAGATTGGCATACAGATAGGCGTAGAGATAGTTATTCCGGTAATCCAGGTTGTGATCCCGGATATACGCAAAGACCTGCTCTCGCTTGTTCAAGATATAAAACTGTAAATAGAGGTAGTAGAAATTGGCCTCATCCCGGTACAATGCCGACCACTCATCATCCATGCTGAGGAATTGATCCAGCTCGCCCATCCCCTCCTTGACACTGCCCCGGATCCCCAACAGATTGCTGAGCCATTTATAGCCATCCGGTATAGTGCCGGCTACCACTTTCATCGCACCGCTTAGCATCAGTGCCGGCCCAAAGGATGGAAATTTTTGGCGGCACGCCCGGCTTTCCAGGAACGACCGCCTGAACTCGATCCCCGCATCCAGGTTGCTGCCGAGCTTTACCTTGATCGCGGCCCACTGGAAATGGATCACGCTGCGGGTGAACAGATTGAACGGCGAATTCTCCGGCCCCCCGGCAAGAAGCTCCAGCCGCCGCTCCAGCCTGACCTTTACCCCAGCATAATCAGCCGCATTCTCGTTAAAAAAAAGTTGGAAAAAGTCGATGTAATTGGCCAGGAAATCCGGGATCAGATTGTCCGGATCCCGCTTCCTCTCTGCCTCAAGGAGCTGACTCCCTTCATCCAGCCTGAGCTGGACGATCGCCCGGTACGCCTGACGACAGCCCGGATCAAAATCAAAATGCTTTTGCCCATATCCCCGAACGGTAAACAGCAAAGCGCCCAGAACTACCCAACGGAGCCCCACAACCACTTACTTGACTTCAATAGAGTCGTTCAGCTCGTTGTCGACCAGGATCCGGCCACAGTTCTCACATACAATGATCTTCTTACGCTGCCGGATCTCGCTCTGCCGTTGCGGCGGGATCGCATTGAAACACCCCCCGCATGCATCCCGTAAAACCGGCACCACCGCCAACCCATTCCGGTAATTTCCGCGGATCCGGTCATAAGAATGCAGCAACCTCGGCTCTACCTTCTCCCGGGCGTCGTTAGACAACTTGACAAAATGCTTCTCTTCTTTCTCCGTGGTGGCGATGATTTTGTCCAACTCATCTTTCTTATTCTTGAGCACCGATTCCTTCGTTGCAATATTTTTCTTTGCCTTCTCGAGCAATTGTACCTTCTCGGCAATCTCCTCATTCGCATCCTTGATATGCTTCTCCGCCAGCTTCACTTCCAACTGCTGCATCTCGATCTCCTTGTTGATCGCCTCGAACTCGCGGCTGTTCTTTACATTCTGGCTCTGCTTGTCGTATTTTTTGATCAGAGCATCGGCTTCCTTGATGGCCTCTTTCTTTTGATTGATGAATTCCTGTATCCCGTTGATCTCCTCCTCAACCCGGGTCTGCCGCGAATGCAATCCCGTGATCTCATCCTCAAGGTCACTCACCTCCATCGGCAGCTCTCCCTTCAGAATTTTGTACTCGTCCAATTTCGATTCAATTTTTTGGAGGGTCACAAGAGAGTTGAGCTTTTCCTCAACAGAGAATTCTTTTACGTTTGACATAGCTTAATTTATATGATAGTTAACCGGGTTCGTCCGGGTATCCGATTTAAGGACCGCAAAATTACTAAATTTTCCCTGCAAAACCTCAATCAGCAGGTCAATAGTGAATTGCTCGCTTTCAAAATGACCAATGTCGGCAATCACCATCCGGTCATTCGCGTCGAAAAACTCATGATATTTAACATCTGAGGTAATATAAAAGTTTGCCCCAGCCGATAAAGCGTTGGAAATGAAACCACTACCCGCACCTCCACAAATGGCTACCCGCCGCACCGGCTGCCCCGTCAATCGCGTATGGCGAACCACCGGGACCCGAAATACCCCGCAAAGCCGCTCAAGGAAGGCGCCCTCCTCCATCGGCAACCCTAACTCCCCCACCAGCCCCGAACCGACCCCGAAAAGCGGATTGCCAAGCGATACCAGGTCATACGCGACCTCCTCATACGGATGCGCCGCAATCATCGCCGCCACCACCTGCCGGCTTAAATGCACCGGCAAAATGACCTCCAGCCGGACCTCCTTCTCCTCATGCCGCTCCCCCGCCCGCCCAACAAACGGCTGCGCCCCCTCCCCACCCTTGAAGGTCCCTACCCCTTGCGAACCAAAACTACACTCACTGTACTTTCCAATATGTCCGGCGCCAGCCCCAAACATCGCAGCGCGCACCGCCTCGAGATGACCTACCGGAACAAAACAATACAATTTGCACAACGTCCCCTCCCGATGCACCAACACCCGCCGCCCGACCAGCCCGAGCTTGTCCGCGATCCTTCCATTAACCCCATCCCCCATCACATTGTCCAGGTTCGTATGGATCGCATAGATCGCAATATCATTCTTGATCGCCGCAATAACCGAACGCTCGACATAATCCCGGCCGGTGATTTTTTTTAACCCGCCAAAAATGATCGGATGATGCGCCACAACCATATTGCATCCCCTCGCAACCGCCTCCAACACGACCTCCTCCGTCGCATCCAGCGTCACTAACACCCCTTTGCACTCCCAACCGGAACTGCCGGTCAGCAGCCCGGCGTTATCATAATGCTCCTGGTAGGCCGGCGGCGCCAGCGCCTCAAGGTGGCCGATTATATCCGAAATATGCATGAATAACTAATTTCGACGCCGTGCTCGGCCCTGTTACTGAATGATCGTTTCTAAATGCGCCAACTTTCCGTCCTCATTGAACCCCTCCAGCACGACACGCAATTTTTTGGTGATATCATTGTTGAAAAAGTCGACGGTTACCCGCCCGGTCTCCTTGTCCGTCATAACATACGGCTTCCAATATAAGGTCGTCCGCAGATCTTCCTGTTCATTCCCCGGGTTGTTCTCAAGGTAGTTCGGCGAATAAAATTCCCGCGGCATTGAATAACCGGTGATTATCGCCCGCGGCATGCCCTTGACATTGTCGTTATTCGTCTTGCTGTCACCTCCCTTCTTGGTATATACCGCGATGGTACCACCCGCTCCGCCGCCAAATCCTACCCCCGACCCCGGCCGGAAAACCTTTATATAGGCAATATCCGTCACGGAGACATTCTGTAACTGCTGCGCATCCACCTGCATCTCATTCAGGTAAAGGCTGGGCCGACCCCCCCGCCAGCTTAATGACGCGGTACCACCGGGCCCCTGGCCGGGAGTGATCTGTAAACCCGCTACTTTCCCCTGCAGATACATGAAGATATCCTGCATCGCCGACGCGAACGGATCAGTGAGAAGATCGAAGGTCTGCGCATCCCCGCCGGAAAACATCCCGGAAGCATATCGCTCATCCATTTTTTCCGCCGCCGACCTTTCATGCCCGATAACCGTTGCCGTAGCCAGTGTCTTCACCTTCGCATCCTCTATCGGCTGAACCCGCACCTGCTCCTGCTGGATATACCGGTTGCGCTTGAGATACATCGAGTCCTCCGCCGTCCAACCGTCGAACCCATTGAACAACGATTTGGCAGCCTTCGGTCCCCGCACCAGCCCGTTGCTGAAAGTGACCGCGGCCTGATCAGCCAGCGCCCGATTGGTATTGAACTGGTAATACGCCTTTACCGTATCAAAAAAGACCAGGCCCATTACCCCGAACTTTGACCCGGAAAGATGCGGAATAGACAAAAGTTGCGTACTGGAATCCTTTCGACTAAGGATCACATTGAGGGACTCGTCCTTGGCGATCTTATACGGATCAACGCCCAAAACATCAACGCGCATTGCGAGATAATTCTGTTCCGGATTCTTGACAACCGGCACCTGCCCTTTCGCCAACGCTTCCCATTTGATCCTCCGCCACCCATGTGTCATCATCACGAGATCGAGCATGCCCACCAGACTGTCTGCCGTACTGGAAAAATAAAAATACGGTTTATGCACATACCCGCGGATCTCCCCGGTCAGCAACAACCGTGAGATAATATTGTCGTCATCCGGAAATTCCCCGTCGGCCGTCACATCGGTCACCGCCAATGAAAGGTTGGACTTGATCGTATCCGGTACATCGATGGCCAGGGTATTCTTACCGCGCTTGTTGACCCCTTTTATCTGCACGGATAATTCCGGACTGAAAAGGTAATCATGGTTGTTGACAAACACCACCCGCTCCGCCACCGGGATCATATTACCGTCAAACAAGGTGAGCACCAGCACCCCGCTTGGCAATTGCCCGGTCGGGATGGTGCCCCCGCTCATATAATTATCATCCAGGTTGATCCTCGCCTTATAAACCAGGTGCTGATGCATATGCCCGATGATAGTCAGATGCTTCAACTCCTGGGGCCCTTCGGCCGATCGCGCGACGGAGAACAAGACCTTCTCATTTCCCGTGATACCACGCAACACCGCCCCCGTCGGTTTCGCCGCGGGTAACCCCGTCCGATGCTCGATCCCCCGATCATCCTTCCAAACCGCAGTCAGCGAATCCCCCTTGTCAGGCGACAGAAGGAATTTGCCCATGCCGTCGTGCAGCGACTCGAATGCCAACAACTCCTTTCCCGACTGATCCTGTATGACCCCCTTCGCCGCCACAGGCAAACCAAACTGGTCATTCGCCTTGAACGCTACCATCGTCTCCACCCCCGCGATCAGATCCCCACCTTCCGGAAAGAATTGAATCTTGGCCTCCCTGGGCACGATCGTGACCGTCCCGGAGGAATCCAGCTTGTCATCATAGATCCTGATATCCTTTTCAAAATAAAAGGCCGTATCGAAATTGGTCATCCATGTTGTATAGGCCCTCAAATGCAAATGCCTGCTCTCTATCTTCTTCGGCAGATCGAAGCTGCCTGCCGTGCTGGACTCCGTCACCGGATAAACCTTGCGCTCCAGGATCTTGCCCGAAGGATCAGACAGCTCCGCGTAGAAATTTCTGCTGAGCACGGAAGGATCGGCGCCTGAAAAGATATTCGCTTTGAACCAAACCGTTTCCCCGGGCCGGTATATCTTCTTGTCCAGCTGCAGATAAATCTTCTCCTGCGGATAATTGTTCGCATAGATGTTCAACATGGAATCGATCTTCTGAGCGTAAACAAAGTGCGGAAAAAAGAAAAAGACGGCAAGGAAAAATCGATATTTGTTCATTCAGCTAAATTATATCATGTTTTCCAATTCCACCCAAGACCTCTACACATCGTATGTCGATCGTATGCAAAAAATCGCAGATATCAAATACGCTGCGGCAGTCCTCGAATGGGATCAGGAAACCTACCTCCCGCCAAAAGGCGCGCCCGCCCGCAGCCGGCAACTCGCAAGCCTCTCGGAGATCGCACACGAATGGCTGATCGCGCCTGAACTCGGCGACCTTATCCGGGAACTGCATCAACGCGGTGACCTGGGACAAGATGAGCGCCGGAACATTGAGCTTAGCCTCGAAGACTATAACAAGCAAAAAAAATTCAGCCCCGCATTTATCCGACGCCTCAGCGAAGCCAGCTCGCGTAGCTTCCATAGCTGGATCCGGGCCCGCACCGCAAACTCTTTCTTACTTTTCAAAGATGACCTGGAGCGGATGGTGGAACTGAAGAAAGAAGAAGCGGAGCTTGCCGGGTACACGCAACACCCCTACAACGCACTGCTCGATAATTTTGAGAAAGGTTGTACTACCGCACTGCTCGATCAGCTGTTTATTGGCATACGCGCGCCGCTGAAGGATATCCTCGACCGCATCGGCAACCGCCCCCAGGTCGATGACAGCTTCCTTCATAAGCATTATCCCCGCAACCTGCAATGGGACTTCGGCATGGACATCATTCGGAAGCTTGGTTTCGATTTCGAAGCCGGCCGCCAGGATATCTCCGAACATCCTTTTACCACGAGCTTCAACGCCCATGACGTGCGCATTACCACCCGGATCGACGA
>DASZJO010000002.1:0-11864 GCA_035948015.1 Puia sp. | reverse complement strand
CACATCGTAGAGCGGGAGATCCACCATTCCGCCCTGACCAAGCGTGGCGTGATAGGTCAGGGTGTAGGGACCCATATAAAAGATCATGCTCCCTGAAGCGGGAGTTGCACTGGTGATCGTGAACGTGACCGGCGTGCCAACGGGATAATTAACGCCTTGTGCGTCAGCGACATGTACCTGGATGCCGTTCGTATCCGTGCCATTAGCAGCCGCGTCATTGCCGGTAACGACAAAATAAGATGGATTTGGTGAGCCGGGCGGGGGGTTCAATGACGGCGGTCCCTGTACATAGAGGAAAACACAGTTGCCGGAAGCAACCGTTATTCCCAAATATTTTGCATTGATATCGACAGTCAGCGCGCTCGTGTTGGTGTTCCCCTGCGCAAATGTCACCTGGCCCGCCGCATTGGTAACATTGACCGTCGTGCTGGAACCGCCGTTGATGGAGAACGCCACGTCTACTCCGGAGACGGGGTTATTGCTGGCATCCAAAACGGTGACCAATACGACGTCAAGCGCCGTCCCGTCATCAACTGAATTGTTGGTCGTTACGGTAATCTGCAGCGTATACGGGGGCGGGCTGCTCTGGCCATACCCCACATAACCCGTCACCAGCAGCATCAACGATAACAGCAAACGACCGTACCGCCGCAGCCTGCAGGTAAAAAGAGTTCTATTTTCGAGATGTGGCACCATAGTTTACGGAAATTGCACCACACACAACCACAACATGGCCAATTCCATGTGCCGGCAAACCAACATTAAACTATAAGCGAAGATCCGCTACCGTGCGAGCGGTGACTGGGCCGATAGAACAGGGTTGCACAGACAAATAGAATGGTCAATGCCCTGCCTAGCCGTCACTCTTTAGAAAGGAATAACCGTGCAGTCTAGCGGTTGTGTAAGGTTTGGGTTTCATACTAATTGGGTTTTTTTACTGATTTTCCTATGGGGGATATCGGATTATTACTATCTATTAAAGCCCAAACTACCCGTTTTATTGTTCAAAGAAGGGCATTTATTTAACGCGATAGGACATCAAATTTTTATCAGAATGTAAGACAACGACTTATCAAACCCCCAAACTCCACCCATTTCGGTAGGTCCGCCGGACAAATTGATTGGCATCGTCGAAATTGGTGATTTTCATATTCGGTCCGTCCCATAACAGCTTGATATGCCGTCCGGGAAAGTCAAATCCCTTCCCATCAGCATGAGGCCGCCGGATTTGATTGCTCCTGATCGCCAGGTTCCCCATCAGCACCGTCTCCGTCAATGGTCCGGCTATCTTGAAATTGGAGCTTAGGTTTTTCTCCTTTTCACTGCCATACCCCGCCTGGCAGGCCTCGATCCAGGAACTGTAATGACCGGTGATATCGGCGCCAGGCACCCGGGCAATCGTCTGCGGTACAATCGTTTGTGCCGTTTTTGAGGTAGGCAGCAATTGAGGATTCATCCCGTAGGTCGCACACATCATTTTGCCCTTCGAGCCGATAAAATATGTCGCGTTATCGCCATCTCCAAAGACCTCCATCGGCCCCAGCTCATCCGGCCTTTCCGGCTGTATCCCCCCGTCCATCCAGTGTAGCTTGACATCCGGCTTACCGGCCGCACCCTTGAACTTTAAAGTGATGTGCGAAGAAGGCGGGCAACTGTCCGGGAAGTAGCCGGCCTGGAATTCGCCGGTCCAAACCGCACCCACACTACATTCCGCTTCTGTAGGATAACCCAGACCCAGCACTTGAAATGCCGGCGCGATGATATGACAGCCCATATCACCTAAAGCGCCGGTACCATAATCCCACCAGCCCCGCCAATTGAACGGCACAAGGTTATCCACGTAGTCCCTGTATGGCGCCGTACCCAGCCATAGATCCCAATCCAGTTCCGCAGGCACCATCGCCTTCTTGTCCGGCCAGGCAATTCCCTGCGGCCAAATCGGCCGGTTGGTGAAACAATACACCTCCGCTACTTCCCCGATCACTCCTGCGCGGTACCAGTCGACCAGTTGCCTGACCCCGTCACCGGATGCGCCCTGGTTGCCCATTTGGCTAACTACCTTATAACGGGCCGCCGCCTCGGTCAGCATCCGGGCTTCGTAAATATCATGGGTCAATGGCTTTTGAATATAAACGTGCTTGCCAAGCTGCATACAGGCTATCCCAATAATCGCATGCATATGATCGGGCGTCGAAATGGAAATGGCATCCAGATGCTTATGCTCCTTGTCGAGCATCTGACGGTAGTCCTTGTAATATCGCGCCGATCCGAATTTGCTCCGGATATTTGCCGCCCGCCGGTCGTCAACGTCACAAAGGACGGCGATCTCGGCCTTACCCGTACCATATAGGTAATTGACATCTACCTCTCCTTTTCCGCCGATACCGATCGAGCCGATGACGAGTTTGTCACTCGGCGGCGTATAACCCGGCCCCCCTAATACATGACGTGGAACAATATACCATCCGGTGCCTGCGATCAACGCCTTTTTTAAGAATTTTCTGCGGGAATTGTTAGCTGCATCCATGCCTAAATATAAGGCCGGTCAATCAATTATCTCTGGGTACGCCTATATATTTTTTGCCGGCCAGGATCTGCCTGACTGCCCATAAAAGCTCCTCCGGCGCCGCATCCTTGCCCAGGCTCAATATCAGGACCGGCAACGCCGGAAAATCCTCCCTGATCCGCTGCAACACACTATACCCGCCTTCGTCGGATTTAGGTAGGACGGATATGATCATATCCCACCGCCGGTCCCTCAGTTTATCGGTCCACTCCTCCCCTTCCCCGACCTCCTCGATCTGGGCTGTTGGATAAGCCTGTGTTAAGATCTGTCTGACGCCTTTCCTGATGATCGTGAAATCATCAGCCAGTAGAATCCTGATCATAACCTAACAAGATAAGCCAATTGCAATTTACCGATCAGGATAAACAGTAAGCATAAACCCTTAACGACCTCAGTTTTTGATAATTATCAACCCTCCCGATCCTGCATCGCCGCCTGGATACGGGCTTTGTCGGCTGCTGTGAACCTACCCCGAAGCTGTAAGAAAACGCCTTCTCCATGCTCATCTACAGCCACACAGACCACATCTTCCTGCCCGTCCTTCCTGTTTTTCGACATCACCTTAAAATTGCTCTTCCCCTTCCGGACCGACATCCATTCTTCAAATTGATCGTCCTTCAGCGACTGCTTCAACTCGGCCCACTCCTGACCTGCCTTCGCCGTCTTCTCCGGATCGATAGTCAGGAACCGGCACATCGTTATTCTTTTGGTCCAACTGTCGCCCGTATCCGAAGAGCTGAAATTCAGCATCAGGGCCATGTTGATCGATCCTTTGGCTGTCTCCGCGCCGCCGGCATCGAATTTCTGATAGAACTGGTCAAGATGACTTTCCTGCGCATGACAGGCAACCGTGATAAACAAGGCCATTAATGGCGGAATAATCTTTTTCATATTGATCATTTTCGTTTTGCATTTTTTAAATTCTCCATTCCCTTTATCCCCATGTCGGAAGACAGCTTTGAAAGCTTGTTGAGGTCAATATCCCCCACAAAGCTTAGCAGGGTGAAACCATCCTCGCTGACCGAGATCATCAGCAGCTCCCGGATAATATTCCCGTTCGCCTTGATCATGAAATGGACATCGTCATCCTTACTGCGGACCGTCATCAGCTCCTCATATTCCTTCCGATCGATCGTCGCCAACGCTTCTTTGTAAAATACCATCGGCGTGGTGGAGGTGTTCAGGATGCGAAGGCTTTGCAGTTTGCTGACTGTCTGCTTCAGTTCGGGCGAAGCGGTATCCCAGTTGATCTTAGACATGAGCTGGAACATCTTTGGACTGATCGAGACCACTGTGAAACGCTCGTCGTCAATATATTTCCCGAAATATTTACCGATCGCATCGTCCTGGGCAAAACCTGCCTTGCCCACCAGGACTAAGGATAGCATCAGCGCCCACGTACGGAATTTGATTTGATTCATAGTCGTTTGTTTTGCCTCACCGCCGGCTAATCGCCGATTGCAACCCGCCAGCTGTCGTGAAGACGTGTTATATTTTTTTGCGTAATATTTGTTCCTTTATTCATTCGCACCGACGCCACCAGCAAAGCCCGCTTGACCTCGGCCAATGCCTGCTGCGGATCGGTATAAGTATCGGTGATCGCGGCCACAGGACGCCCCGATCCCCCCTGCGCCCCTGGTCCCGGCGAGATCCTTGGGATCAACAACCCGATCCCGAAACACAAGACGATCGCCGCCGCCGCCGCAAACCGGATAGCAAATCCACGCCGCGAATCCAAACTCCCCGCATCCTCGATTTCAGCTATCCTCTCGAGCATGCGCCGGTCAAAATCCGCCCCCGGCCTCACCGACGCTTCTTCCTCCCGCCATTCGAACAACCCCCGCATGGGCTCAAGCTCAGCCGGAATGTCCACCTGCCGGAAATACTCAGCAAGCAGCCGCTCCTCTTCCAGGCTGCTGTCGGCCTGCCAGTACTTTTCGAGTAACGCCTTTATTTCTGTTTGTTCCATAATCCTTCCTCCTTCATGATCGTGTTTTTGATCGTGTGCCGCCCCCGGAACAGATTTACCTTCACCTGGTCCAGGGTGATATGGAGCACCTCTGCTATTTCATTATAACTGAACCCCTCGACCTCCCGCAGGTGCACAACTAACTGCTGGTTCTCGGGAAGCGCCGCCATTACCCGGCGGATCCGGCCTGTCATTTCCTTGCTCATCATTTTTTCAAATGGATCCTGCGCATTTCCGGAGATCGGGATCGTCTTCTCCTTTTCCCGGAGATAACGATGCTTGCGGATCCGGTCAATACATTGATTCCTGGTAGCCGCCATACAATAGGCCTCCAAACTCTTCCACTGCCCCCACTCCTCCCGCCGCACCCAAACCCCCGCCATCACATCCTGGACCACATCCTCTGCCTCCTGCACATTTTGCAACAGGCGCAAGGCAAACCGGAATAGTTTGTCTTTCATGGGCAAAACGCGCTCTTGGAAGACTTCAATAGACATGCTTACTGGAAATGACGGATGCAGAACGGCAATGTTACAGGCTAAAATAAAAAAACGGGCAGGAATTTCATCCTGCCCGTAGCTAAACTGGGCTTTACCCCATAAGATTCATCGGGTACCGTTGTCGGCATTAAGTCGATCAATTACATCTTTTTCTCCATCTTTTCACACATCTCCGCCTTATCCAGGTGGACATGCAGCGTATGCAGGGTACTGTCCGCAAAAGCCCGGATGTCCGCATCAGAGCCGTTTTTCGATTCGTTTTCAAAGGCGCCGATCACTTTCTTGTGGTCCGACACCATCATCGCCAGATAGTCCTTGTCGAATTTTTTCCCAGATTCCTTTTGCAGATCGTCGAGATCCTTCTGGGCATCCGGCGTAAGTGTCGTTGGTAACGTAATATTCTTTTGGGTTGCTATGGCCTTTAATTTATCCGCAGCTGCCGTATGATCCTTGATCATCATCGCCGCATATTCCTTCACATCCTTTGACATACCCTTCTGCTCCGCTATTTGCCCCGCCTGGATCTCCGTCATCCCGGCAATTGCCGTATTGACCGCAAAATCCTGGTCTGCCCTGGATACCGTGGAAGGGATGATCCTTGCCGTACTATCAGCCGCCGCGCTATCCATTTTGGCGGCATTGGAATCTTTTGCCGCCTGCGCACTGTCCGCGGAACCGTTATTACAGGCGGCGCCGAAAAGTATGAGGGAACCAATAACAAAATAAGCTGAGAAGATTTTCATAACTAGCACATTTGTCGTCAGCGATTCAAATGCCATGCCATGGCAGGCCGCGTGTGAAACAACCCTCCATGCACATGGTTCAGGAGATCTCGCCACCACTTTACCGCCCGTACTCTCTCGCCAGGCGTCTCGAAATAATCCGCCCTCATCATCCTGACCTTAATTAATACAAGGTGATCAGCCGCCTGCTCCCGGATATCGTCATGCACCAGGCTGTTGACCTCCTCCGGATCAGTCACAATGAACGCCTTGCCTAAAACGTGCAGGAAGAACTGCCGCCCCTTCTTAAAGAATTCCAGCCGGACGGGGAACTCACGGTCAAATTCCTGCAATGCCTGTTGGGGGCGTGGTACGAAAAACCAAATCTGTCCCAACTCATCCATTTTCGAAAGGGTCACGATCGTCGTCGCCATCCTCAACAAGGATGTATTCTCACTGAAAAAAATAGCGTGTTTGAGATCCTGTATTTTTTCACAGAGAAATCGCAGATCGGTTTGGTGCAGCATATCGATATCGTTTTAACAATCCTTTTTCAAATCCGGTACCAATCCTTGCCTCGCCCATAAACTAATGGACAACAATGGTTTGCGCCCACAGGCGTTGGTCACGCCTCCCTCCGCGTTGAGGAAATTATTGCTCAGCATCCGCGAACCGCAAAAAATAAGACCCGCCACGAATTTTCCCACGTGGCGGGCCTGCTTGCCAAACAGATCACTCCGGGCCAACCCCGGGTCATCTTTCTGATTTAATGCTTGTTTTCCATATTCGGGATCTTCTTCTTCGTTTCATCCGGATTATCGTCGATCTCCGTCCTTTTGTCCGGCTGGTTAGGCTGTTTCGTCTGGTTTTGTATATGCTGTTTGTCCTGTTTACCCTGCTGGTTCATGTCCTTGTCCTGACCACTCGATTTCTGCCCCTGCTCGTTCATATCCTTGTCCTGCTTGTTGCCTTGTTGGGGCTGCTGCTGTTTGTTTTTTTGTTCGTTCATACAGATCATTTTAAACCGTTAAGAATATTGTTACCATATATCCGGGCCAAAAAATCATGCCATGCCATCTCCTAAAAATAACGCCCGGAAATCACCCGCTTAGAAAGGGTACCCTATTGCCAGGTTAAGCACCAAATCGCTGATATCCGTGGCACTTTTAAAGTTCCATTTGGAACCCTCAGGCTTCCATGGTGTCCGGAGGGGAATAGCAACGTCGATGCGAAGGACCAGGATCGTGAGATCAAAGCGGAGGCCGGTGCCGGCGCCTACAGCGAAGTCCTTGAGGAAACCGGAAGTGAAAACGGCCCCGGGGCGACTGGTATCATTCCGTAAGGTCCAGACGTTGCCAAAGTCGGTGAAGACCGCCCAGCGGACGATGTCAAAGAGCTTTGCCCGGTATTCGATATTGCCCTCCATTTTAATATCTGCGGGCTGGTCGGGAAGAAAGGCATCCGTATTGGGATCTCCGCCGAAATATTTGCCCGGGCCGAGCGCCCGGGCGCGGAAGGCGCGGATATCATTGGTTCCGCCGCCGAAGAAAGCTTTGACAAAGGGAAGGCTGGCGCTGTTCCCGTAAGAGATACCAATGCCGGCATCGGCCCGGGTGACCAGCATGCTATACTTACTGAAGCTCAGGTAATGCCGGAAGTCGGCCTCGAACCGCATGTACTGGGCAAAGGGCACGCCGAAGATCTCTTTCTGCTGCCCGGTCTTGTTGAAGTTGGCGCCGGAAAAGATCCCGAGGAGATTATTGGAGAAGTCTACATTGGCATTGAAGTAAATATTGCCCGGCCGCCGGGCATTGCGGGGATCGAGCGCAGAAGTATAGTTGAAGTTCCAGGAAGGACCGATGATAAACTGCGGTTCGATGGCGTAATAGAGGTTGCGGTTTTTATTGATCGACTGCTGGAAACTGTCCGTGATATTCGAAGGCCGGACATAACTGATACCCAATACTGTAATCCCGTTCCCGGAAGTAACGCTGTTCTTGAACTGGTAGCCAAAGCTGACACGCGAAGAAGTGAGCGTATATAGCGAGTTGTTCCTGTAGGTATCATAATCCGCCTCGATCTTGGTCTTGGGCACGAATTTTCCGCTCGTGTTCAGATTAAAAGGTGACACGATCTTCGGAATGGTGAGGCTGATGTTGACGCCTGCGCGCCGGGTCAGGGATGTTATATTTTTGCCAGAAAGCGGGTCGAGGCCGACCGACTGCCCTTCGAGCCCGCTATAAAGCCGGATATTGAAAAATTCCCCGCCCCTGAATAAATTGCGATGTCGCCAATTAAGGGCCAACTCGGTACCTGTGGTGTTGTCGTCGCGGGTAAGCGCCGTAACCTCGAATCGTAACTGTTTTTTCTGCGCGGGGGTCAGGTAATAGAAGAGGTTCAGCCTGCTGTTGGTATCGGCGGATGAGGCCGGTTCGAAACGGGCTTTTACGAACTGAAAGACGCCCAGACTTACGAGACGGCTAAGGGAGGAATTATGATCATCTTCCTTGTAGATGTCGTTCGGCTTGATCAGCAGCGTATGGCTGAAAACACTGGGTCGCAGGAATTTTGCTGAATCGATAATGTGAAAACCTTCCGGGGTTACATAGGCGTGCCGGCGATCGGTATCGGCGCGGCTGCCAAAATTGACATAAGCCGTTACACTATCGATATGATATACCTCGCGGGCAGGATCGGGCATCTCTTCCTTCAACCTCATGAACATATCCACCTGGTGGTTGCCGACGGCGGAATCGAGGTCGATAAGAAGGTAGTCGGGATTGAAATAATAGAAACCGCGATTCTTGAGCCGGCTATCGATGCGAACCCGCTCCGCCTTGATCGTTTCGAAATCATAGAAATCTCCCTTTTTTAGCAATGAGTTCCGTTGCATGGTATCGATCAGGTTGCTGATCGCATCGGAGTCATCCGGATAATTGATCTTCCCGATGCTGTAGCGCGGACCGACTTGCCCCGAATAGGTCGCCGTGAGATGCTTGTCCTTGACAGAGGTTGTGACGAATACCGTATCGTGAAAAAAGCCTTTGTTCTCGAGATGGCTTTGCAGCACTTCGGCGTTGTTGCGGAGGATCGCCGGACTTACCAGTACAGGCGGTTGCCCTACCTTGTATTTCAGCCAGTGTTTGAATCCCTTTTTCTTGGTCGTCGTACCGGCTATATTATATATCCAGAGCTTTACGCGAAGACCCAGGATCTTGCTGTTGAGCTTTGGCCGGAGATACGCTTCCATCTCCTCGCTCCATTTCCTTTGCTCGCTCTTTTTCATGGGCACGGAAGATTGGACCTGAGTCTTATTGGCCGTATACAGCGTCTGGTTTTCCGTGAGATATTTGGACTCATGACAGGAAACGAGGGCCGTCAATAATAGTCCCGTTGGTATAGAAAGCCGCAACATGCGTTGAAAGCCTGTCATCGTTGAGAAGTTGTGCTGGCGTTTGTTGTTTTTCTTGGTTCTATCGTCTCGCCTTTGGCCCGATGCCAGATCTCCTTGAATTTGTCGTAGTTGAAGGTGAAGATGAATCCTACGCCTGTCTCTATCACCTGCCCCTGCACTACGGCCTCGTATTGGTTCTGGCGATAGGCGCGGATCAAATATCGCCCATCTTTCGTGAGCTTGTAGGCCGCGTTGACATCGCCTGCCACATTCGAAGGAGCCTGTTTTGGTGCACCGGTGCCTACGACGTCAAAGCTGCTGCCTACGCCAACCCGGAGCCTGTCTTCCATGAATTGTTTTGAAACCATGACGTTTAGTTCGGTGTAGTCGATCTTATAGCCCGTATAATAGTCCTGCTGGTTGTTGAGGTCGAAGTGGATATCCACCTGCTTTATGAGACTGGCGGCAACCTGATCCATCTGATTAGTCAGGATCTGGCTGGCGCTCGAGAAGGCCAGATTACCTACGGTGCTGCCACCACCTTCCGCGGGGGCCAATGGATCCTGACCGACAAAGCGGCCGAGCAGCAGGAGCGCAAAGACCTGTTCATTCATTTCGGATTGTTGAGTACGCAGCTCGGTGAGCCGTTGGTCGACGTCGGGCCAGAGAGTAAGGACCGTGGTCGGTAGCGAAATATCGAAGGTGATGGTCGGCTTTAGCAGGTCGCCTTCCATTTTGAGCGTAACAAGGAAGGGTAATTTTTGCTGGAATTTGTTTTGTTCGAGGGCGGGTAGATCGGAAATGACGTTGGATACCAAATCGATTGAAGGGGTCAACGCAGTGTAAGAGGCCGATAGGCTGACGGTGGCCGTGGTGGGGTCGCCGGTCCAGGTGATCACACTGCCTGGTTCAATACTGAACTTTCGCTTGAGCACTTCAAATGAAAGGCTATAATAGCCGCCATTAACCTCATAAGAACCCGTGAGGTCCATCTTACCGCTTTTCTCCAGCTGGAAAACGAGATTGCTGCGGCCGCGAACACTGAGCGCGTCCCCGCTGCGCGGGTCGATGACGACGTTGAGCAGCGCGCTGGTGTCGGTGATAAGGTTCAGGCTGACATCGAGACCCTTTATCTCCTTTCTTTTAGGACGCAGGGCCAGCGCTATCTTATCGACAAGAGTATCACCTGTGCGATGATCTACGAAACGGACCACGCCGACACGATCGCCAACCTCGGGATCGTCACCGGGCAAAACATAATAGAAATTTGTGTTTTTGTTTACGCGGATGGTCCCGTCGACCGCCGGCGCATCCACATCCCCTTCGAGATTGATGGCCGCATCGAGGTTGAGCTGGCCATAGAATGGCCGGGAACTGTTTTCCGGCGCATTGATCATCCGGAAGTTCTGGGCGTTCAGGGAGATGTCGAAACCAAAACTATGATAGTCCTTTGTAAAAACGTTACCATCGATGATTAGCTTGTTGCCGGCGGAATCCCGGAGCGTGAACTCGCTGAAATTGAAGCCGTCTTCATCGAAGGCGATCCGGTCTTTGGACACGTCGAGCGCTTCGCCGGAAATGGTAGGCGTGATCACAGCGCTGTCGAAATAAAGATTTCCCCGCACAGTAGGTTTATCGACCGTTCCCTGCAGGGTCATTTTGCCCGTGAGTGAGCCCTTCATCTTATCCATGATGCCTTCAGCGGCGTGAGTAAAGGCCGCGAGGTTGACCCGCCGTAGATCGAGTTGGAGGTCCATTTTGCTGTCGCCCGCATAATAATCGCCTGACACGGCAATATCGTTGTTCTTTCCAATAAGCCCGATGTCCGCGGAGAAGGCATTCGCCTTTTTATTGTTGACCTTCAAGGTGAGGTCGCCGAGGGTGTCGGTCTTGTAAGACAGGTTTTGAATTTTCAGGTTGGAGGTGAATACCGGATTTGTCGTTATATTTTTGACCTCCACATGGCCGTTCATGACGCCGTCGGCGATCACTGAATCCTGATTGGCGAGACGGCTGAGGGTACTGAGCCGGAAACTGCCGAATCTGATGTCGAGGGGAACGCCTCCGGCGGTCCCGGGAACCTCGAGGGGCGCGGCGCCCGCAGTCCCCTGACTGTTGAGCGATAGGGAATCTCCATGGTTACTGATAACGATGTCGTGGGCGATGACGCCGGTAGAATCGTATTGGATGAAGTTGTCACGGCTTACCTGCCAGCGGTCGTAATTGAGCAGCAGGCTGTCGGGATTGCAACTGAATTTTATGCCGTCGTTCTGCAGGTCGGCGATACCGGCGACCCGATAGCGGTCTTTATTGTTTTTATCTTTGAGCAGGAGGCTTGTCGTAAGTTGATTATCCGCTACGGCGCCATAGACCGCTGTTTTATAGATCAGGAGTCCGCTGCCATGGCCATCGGCCAGCGAAATATCATAGCGCAGGCTGCTGTCCGCAGTGCCGGCAACGATGTCGATATTATGCAAGAACTGATTGCCAAAGACCAGCCGCGGAGCTTTCAGCCCGAGATGCAGGCTGTTCTGCTCGCTGTTGAACGTCATGATCCCGCCTACCGTATCGGTGCCCCTGAGCGAAGGCACAAACGTCAGCACCAGCGGCGAAGGACGCAACTGCATCCGCAGCGTCCAATCCTGTGCGGTAAAAGCAGTGTCCTTAAACCCATTCAGCTTATAATACTTGTTGATCGTATGCTCCAGCACCT
>DASZJO010000001.1:0-11802 GCA_035948015.1 Puia sp. | reverse complement strand
TGCCAAAAGATTGCAAATAATGTCAATTTTGAATTAGGCAGGCGTCTCCTTACTCCGGCAACTTCATCCCCTCATAAAAGCGCCACTTCGCCCTATAATCCTTCTCCAGCGGCAGCCCCTCCATAATCGCCCTTATCATCTCCACCGGCATCGCATTCAGCTGCAATATCGTATCATGAAACTGCCGGTAGCTCATCTTCCCTCCATCCACCAATTCAGTCTTCAGCGCATAGAACTGCCTGCCGCCTGTCAAATACGCCAGCTGATACAACGGCGGATACGATGTCTCGAAAGACCGCCGGACCTCACCCGCTGCATTTGCCCGTTCATGGCCGACCCGATCCACAAGGAAGTCGATACATTGCTGCGGCGTCCAGTTGCCCAGATGATAATTCAGTGAAAAAATGATCCTCGCGCACCGGTGCATATGCCAGAACAACATTCCGATGCGATCTTCCGGCGTCTGCGGGAACTTAAGATCCCAAAGCAGCAGCTCCCAATACAATGACCAGCCCTCCGTCCAGAACCCAGACCCGAAATCGCGGTAGCTGCGGTACCGCTCGTTCATAAAGCCTTGCAGGTTGTGGCCTGCTATCAGCTCATGATGCACCGTCGCCCGCGAGAAATGCGGGTTATTTCCCCGCATGCTCATCATCCGGTCCTCTTCCGACATCGAGTCGGTCGGATAGGAGATGCTGATCTCATCCCCCCCGGTAAAGAACGGATTCACCCGCTGCCGCTCGGGTGTCATCATGATCATTCCCCAGGTCTCCTCATCCAGCGGCGGGATCGTGACGAGATCGTGCTTCTTGATAAAATCGACCGATTCATTGAAAAGGCCCAGGATCATCTCCGGCTGCTGCCCCGGCGGCACATAGCTATTCTTCACCTTCTCCAGCGCCGCCTTCCAGTTGTCGCCGAACCCCATCTCCCTCGATGCCTTCAGCATCTCCTTGTCGCACCAGGCAAATTCCTTGTTGGCAATCCCGATCAGCTCCTCCGGCGTATACGGGATCATCTCAAATTGCAGCTGCCGCAACAGTTCCGCCCGGCCTACCGGCCGCCCGACAATGCCGCTTTTGTCAATCGCCGCAAAACGCAACCGCTGCTCCCTGAATCCGGCCGCATACGCGGTCAGCGAATCGTTCAACTCCTTATAATTCGCCGGCACCCACCACGTAAACATGGGGTCATAGCCGTGATAGAATTCGTAAATACTTCCGACCGCCCGCTTGAGATCCGCCACCACCAACCCCGCTTCATACAACAAGTCGAGGTCGAAGCTGCTATCCTTTCTTAGCTGCGCCCGCAACGACCCGACCCGGGCCGCGGCATCGTTCCATTCCCGCGCGACCAAAGCCGCATCCAGCTGGTGCCCTCGCCGACGCAGCTTTTCCAGCGAATAAATAGAATCGGCGAACGGGAACCAGGGCCGGAGTTTTTCATACCGCCCCGAATCCACCGCCAGCCCCCGAAGCTTATCATTCAAATCCCTCCGGAACAAGATATAATCCACTTTACATTCCTGCGGAAGGCCGCCAAAGTCGAGCCGGTCGAGCTTTTCCAAATACTCCCGATCGAGGGCCCCCAGCCTCGCCCGCAACTCCGGCGACACCGCGACATCCCCCCGAAACCTCGTCCCGTAAAAGCTGCTGTTGTAAAATCGCGCGATCGCCCGCGCATCCGCCTGATAGTTTTGTATCAGCGTCGGCATCTCCTGGCAGGGGACATAGGGAGCGGGCGACACTTGCGCCCGTCCCGTCCCGCTGGCAGAAAACAACAAGGCAGAAATCGCCATGCATGTGTAGATTAAACGCATATCGTTGATCATTCTTTTATCCAGACCAGCGAAACCGGCGCCTTTGGCTGATACTGCGGCGGCTGGTTGCCGGCCGCCGGCTGCTGCACCCACTCCGACCTCGGAGTCGGGGTAGGAGAGACCCGGTTCATCCGCGCATAATTGGGGATGGCCACCAACGGCGTTCCGTCAGCCCATTGGCCGCGGATCGTCATTACCCCGCCCAGCAAGGTGTCTGCCCATACCAGCCGCAGCGGCCCGGGCCCAAGGCGCCCGCCGATCGACGCGTTATCCGCCGTTTCCACATTGTACAACAAGGGCCCGTAACGCAACGCCACCCGCCCGCTGTCCGCCGCGACCCTGGGGTCAGCCGCTACTTTCTGGATCGCCATCGGCATCGCCAGATCGATCCTGTCCCCCTTCTTCCACACCCGGCGGATCACCGCATACCCATGGACGATAGCCGGCGTGACCGGCTTGCCATTGACGGAAATCGACTTCAGCCCGTTGACCGAAGGCGCCGCACTATAGAGCTCGCTTGTTTGCCGGTTGGGGACCCGGACGTAAACGGTGAACTCCGAAGCGGCCGCCGGATTGACGATGATCGACACACCCGGCTTCCATGGATAATCGGTCCTTTGGACCATCTCCAATTCGGTTCCCGCAACGCGACCGACATTCATCGTGCTCCCGACAAACAAATTGACATAGATGCCATCACCCCCCCGCACATACGTCCAGGTGGGCATCATCAACAGGGTCCGGGGGATATTTCCCACACAACAGGGGCAGGAATGCCAGGCATAGCGGGGCTGCGCCGTCGACAGCGCGTTCGTGTAATAGAAATCCGTTCCATCCAGGTTCAGCGAGCCCAGCAGCGCATTATATAATGTCTCCTCATACAGGTCCGCATACCGCGCATCATGATAAGCGAGATTCATTTTGTATTCGAAGAAGATCAGCCCGCAGCTCGAACATGACTCGCAGTACGCGCCATTGCGCAGCGAATAGTCAGGCCCGAATCCCTCTGAAGTCTCGCCGCTGCCGATCCCACCGGTAAGATAATATTTTCGGTTGACCATATTGTCCCAAAGCGACATCACCGCGCTCTGGTAGTCAACGTCATGCATCTCCGCCGCGACATCGGCCATCCCCGAATAGGTATAGGTGGCCCGCACGGCATGACCCACCGCCTCATACTGCTCCTGCACCGGCGCCTGGCTTTGATCGTATTCGTCACCCCCGCTGCGGCTGTCCAGCAGGAACTTCGCCAGCCGGATATACGCGTCCCCGTGACCCTGGCCCTCCATATCGTTGACAAAACGGCCGAACCGCACCAACGCCTGCTCCATTTCCTGGTGACCGTCAAACCATACTTTTTTGCCCGGCCCGATATTCGCCACCCAGCAATCCGCCAGCCGCTTTGCCGCATCATACAGACGCCGGTCGCGCCCCGCGGTCAGCGTGAAGTGGTTGATCGCCGATTCAATAAAATACCCTGCCGTATACCCTTCATGGTTACCCCGGCCCTCCGGCGACCAGCGGCTATGCCATTTGCTCGTATCCCGTAACGTATACGCAGTCTGCAGATAGCCGTCCGGCTCCTGTGCCGCCAAAATAATAGGGATCCATCTCTCCAATGTCGCCTTCATTTTGTCCTGCGCATGAATGATCGCCGTGTCACCCTGCGGATCGACCATCATCGCTTCGCACATCGCTTCCACCGTCTGATAGACCCAGGCATTCGAGAAGACATAGCCCATGTGCTTCCCGTGCGGCAGTCCTTTTAGCGCCTTCGCCGCCTCTATGAAATTATCGATCCCGCCCTGACCCGTGGTCAGATCGGAACGCTCTATCTGATCGATACAAAACGGTATCCAACGTACTATAATGGACTTGAATCGTTCACTCCACAAGGGATTGTCGATCTTATAGCGCGTAGTATAAACAACATCGAGCCGCTTCGCCGGTGGCGGCAAAACTACCTTTACCCGAACCATTGACGAAGTCTGAAGCCCCCCTTCCTGCATAGCCGTCAGGCGAAGCTCATAACTCCCCGGGGCCGAAAATGTCGCCGTCGTCCGGGTCGAATCCGTCGCACCAAACCGCACTTCTCCCGGTCCGGATACCTTGCTCCAGCGGCAGCGGCTGACCAGCCGGACCGAACGCACCCGCCCCGATAAATAGGTCTTGCCATCCAGCATTACATCCCGGTCCGGACCTGCCGCAACGACAGGCGCCACCGGCGTGGCGCCCGGCGCCTCGAAAACCTGCCATTCCAACAATGCGGCGACCCACCGGTCAGCTGAATCCATGTCCAGCCGCAGCCGCGTGGTCTTCACCGCACCGAACCGCGTCTCGTTAAAGCTCCGATTCATCAACCCCAGCCCAGCGGCATACTCCACCGGCCGGAAGGCAACCCCATCCCAATACTCCAGCCGGTAGGCTGACGGCAACGGCACCGTCCCTGTATAATCCCACCAAAACACCGCGATCTTATCCGTGCTGACCGGCTGCGCCCAGTCATATTCCACCCAGGTGCTGAACCGTTTTGGCCGTGAAGCCCCCGAAGACCCAGCCGACCCGCCCGGCTCCGTTGGCACCAGCCCGTCATTCAATTCATTGTAATTCCCCCCATACCGGTCCACCCCGGAAGGGGTGGCAATCACCGCCAGGTTTGCCGGCTGGCTGCCGCGCTGCGCTCCTACATAGAGAAAGCAAGCCAATCCAACCATTAAAAGAGAAAATCTCCGCATTATTAGTGAAAGTTAAATCGCTCCCGCCGATTTTATCCAAAATCAAGGTAAATTTAATTCAATCATCCCATTCGACTATGCACCACATCTTTGTTCTTTTGTTCTTTTGCTGCCCTTTTTGCGAAGCCGCCGCTCAGAAGATCCCGGATTCCACTTCGCAAGCACTCGTTGGCTGTTGGACCAACGGCTTTCAATTCTACTCGGGCAAGAAAGTGAATGATCAGCTCGTGTCGTTTTCAGGCGGAACCCTCCATGAAGGCGCCTTTAATTTTATCGTCGCAGCCCATGACGATGGTACCCTCTATATTGCAGGCGGCAAATTTGAGGAGGACAGCTCAGGTCAATACCGGGAGGACAGCAACTACGAGCCAGCATTTGGCAAACGGGGAGATAAGATCATCCTGAAGCTGATCGCTGGCCATATCGTTTTAATCTTACCGACACCAGACGGTGGTATCCGCGATTTCCTCATATCAGAGCCCATGAACTTTGACCTCGATACGCTTGTCCGGTCGAACCGAACAAAATATCAGCTCGCCGGGAAATACCAGGATAGCGCAACGCGCCGGGTCATTATCTTTTGGCCGGACAAGCCCAGCGCCGAAAACCTGACAACCACTGACCAATACGATTTCGGCACCGAATATGATTTTCCCACCGATATATTGATCTTTAAGAATAGCAAGGCCTTCTACTATGACCATTGGGAAGGTCACCTTGACCTATTCAAAGCGAATGGCAACGGAGACGACGAATATGAGAAAGGAAGGAAACTGATGAGCCTGCGACAGATCAAATGGTTTAACGTGACGGGGGACACCAGTCTTCACGGAAAATACGCCTACGCTTCTTCGGTCATCCTAACCGACGATATCTTCGAATTCCTGGACCCGTTTGAGATCCGCCGCCTTCGGAATGAAATTTATGCACGTCATGGCTATATTTTCAAGACACCGGACATGAAATTTTACTTCGCTGCCCAACCCTGGTATCAGCCAAGATTCGACAACGTCGATGATCAACTGACCGATCTGGAAAAATTTAACCTGCTATTGATCCGAAAATTGCCCGCCTCAAGCAACAATTAGCGGGATCTTAGCGACACTAATAAAAGTTACCGTTATGTTCCGCAACTATCTCAAGATCGCCTGGCGCAACCTTTGGAAGAACAAGATCTACTCGGCCATCAACATCGCCGGACTGGCCATCGGTATGGCCGCCTCAATCGTCATGCTGCTCTTTGTGTTCTATGAGAAAAGTTTTGACCGCTTCCATTCCAAAAACCTCTACCGCCTGAATGAAGTCCAGAAATTCCCCGGCATGGTTGCCTCGCAAAAAGTAGCCCTTTCGATGTTCCCGATGGGCCCGACTTTAACTTCAATTCCCTGCACAATAAGATCGAGACGATGTTCCTGTTCAACCAGCCTCAATGGGGCTTCAGTACGGTGTCGGTCAAGATCGACGGGGCGAAAGCCAGCGAGGCGGTGACCTTCATCGGGAACACCTGGAAATCCGTCTTCCCCGATCACCCCTTCGAATACCAATTCCTCGATGACCATTTTAAGGATGTCTACCGCGCGGATCAGCAGGTCACTTCCATGGTGACCGTTCTGGCTATCCTTGCCATTTTCATCTCCTGTCTCGGCCTCTTCGGCCTCGCCAGTTATTCCGCGGAAAAAAGGGTAAAAGAGATTGGCATCCGCAAGGTATTGGGCGCCTCCATCCAAAATATCGTCAGTCTGCTGTCACGTCACTTCGTCCTCCTTGTCCTCCTGGCCACCCTCATTGCCTGGCCGCTGGCATACTTTGCGGTAAGGCGCTGGCTCGAAGACTATGCCTACCGGATCGACATCAGCTGGTGGATCTTCCTGCTGGCGGGCGTCCTCGCCATGGCCATCGCGCTCGTCACCGTCAGCGTGCTCGCTTACCGCGCCGCCAATAGCAACCCGGTCGACAGCCTGCACACGGAGTAGCCGGACTGTCCCTATGTCGTCGCCGCCCCATTGCCGTTGGCACGGCTCGCCTTAAACTCCTTATGCTCCTTATGCGCTTGCTCGATCTCATATTCGAGCTCCGGATCGATATTCTGCGACTCGACCTTTTTTGCCTTTTCCTCCAATTCCGCCCGATGCGCCTTCAGCCACGCCAACTGCTTCTTCCCATAAGACCAGCGGGTAAAAAGGACGTACAGTACCGGAACAATAAATATGGAAATAGTCGACGAAGCAATCATCCCTCCCATAACGGTTACCCCGATCGTATTCCGCGAGGCGCCGCCCGCCCCGCTGGCCAGCACCAGCGGCATCACGCCAAAGATAAACGAGAGCGAAGTCATGATAATGGGCCGGATGCGAAGCCGCACGGCATCCAGCGTCGACATGATCAGATCCTCACCCGCATCGACCCTGATCTTGGCAAACTCCACGATCAGGATGGCATTCTTGGCCGACAACCCGATCAGCGTGATCAGCCCGATCTGCGCGTAAACATTATTCGTTAGCGTGGGCGCAATGGTGAGGGCAACGATCGCACCAAACGCACTGATGGGGACCGCCAGCATCACCGCCCATGGCACCGACCAGCTTTCATACAACGCCGCCAAAAACAAAAACACAAAAATGATGCTACAGGAGAAGATATAAATAGTCATTGACCCCGCCTTGATCTCCTCATAGCTAAGCCCTGAAAAATCATAGGTATACCCGCGCGGCAGGACCCGCGCCGCCAGCTTGCGCAGATCGGCCAGGCTTTGCCCGCTGCTGTAACCCGGCGGTATGCTTCCATCCACCTCCGCCGACCGGAAGATGTTGAAGTGCGTGATCAGCGGCGCGGCTATCGACGACTTATACGTGATCAGCGTACTCAGCGGCACCATCGAATCCCGCTGGTTGCGGACATAGTATTTGTTCATATCCTCGATCAGTGCCCTGTAGGTCGTGTCCGCCTGGATCACCACGTGATAGGTCCGGTTATAAAGCGTGAAATTGTTGACAAAAAGACTCCCCATAAAGGCCTGCATTGTCTGGAAGACTTGCGAGATATCCACGCCGAGCTTCTGACATTTCTCCCGGTCGACCGTCAGGTCATAGCTGGGCGTATGCGCCGAAAAATAACAAACCGCCGTCGACAGCGATGGGATCTTTTTCGCTTCGGCTGTGAAACGCTGTACCACTTTCTCAAACGTATAGATGTCGTCCGTTGAATTACCTTCTTCGATCTGAAAGGCAAAACCAGCGGCAATCCCGATTCCCCGGATCGGCGCCGGCTGGATCACCACCACACTCGCATTCTTCACCCCCACGGCGGCAATCCGTTGTCGCAGCACATTCATGATGCCCGGAACCTTTGTTTCGGGCGTCGTACGCTTGTCCCACGGATCCAGCATCACAAAAAAGGAGCCGCTGTTCGACGTCGCCCCGCCATTCAGGATATTGAAGCCCGAAACAGCCGTGTAATGCATGATACCCGGCGTCGTGTTGACCACCTTCATGATCTTCCCCATGACTTCCACCGACTCGGTGGTGGAACTGGCATCCGCCAATTGAAAAGTAATAAAGAGCCTTCCGCCGTCCTCATTAGGCACAAACCCCGCGGGCTTCATCCGGAACAAAAAGAAGGCGCTGACACACATCCCCAGTAATAACACGACAATAAGCCATGAATAGCGGATGCTCCGCCGCACCCCATGCGTATACCCACGAACAAACCGGTCGAATCCCCGGTTGAACCACGCGAAAAAGCGGTCGAACAGATTCCTATTCTTCTGCGGATCGTGGGGCTTCAACAGCAACGTACAAAGCGCCGGCGTCAGCGACAAAGCGACGAACGCGGACAAGATCACCGAAATGGCAATCGTGATGGCGAACTGCTGGTAGAGCCGCCCGACAATACCGGGTATAAAACCAACCGGCACGAATACCGCCGCCAGGATCAGGGCGATCGCCACCACCGGCGCCGAGATCTCCTTCATAGCCCGGTAGGTAGCCTCTTTGGCAGACATATGCTGCTCGTCGATATAGTGCTGCACCGCCTCCACCACGATGATGGCATCATCCACTACGATCCCGATCGCCAGCACGAACCCGAACATCGTCAGCGTATTGATCGTAAAACCCAACGGAATAAAGAAACAGAAGCACCCCAGCAGCGACACCGGGATCGCGAAGATCGGTATAATTGTAGACCGCCAATTCTGAAGGAAGAGGAATACCACGAAGGCCACCAGCGCCAGCGCCTTGAGCAGCGTGCCCAGCACCTCTTCCATGGAAACCCGGATAATGGTGATCGCCTCGAAGGGAACTTTATAATCGACATCCGTAGGGAAGGTCTTCTTCAGCTCCGCTAATTTGGCATAGACCGCGTCCGCGGTTTGCAAGGCGTTACTTCCGGGCGTCTGGTAGATCATCAGCAGCGAACACCGTTTCCCATCCATAAACGCATTGCTGGAAAAAGTGAATTTGCCCAACTCGACCCGGGCGATATCCCGCAGATACACCAGCTGACCCGTGGCCGGATTCGCTTTGATGACCACATTCTCATAATCCGCCGGCTTGTTCAACATGCCGTTGACGAGGACACTGAGCTCGTACGACTGGCTGGACTGCTGAGGTGGCGCCCCCGCGGCGCCGGCCGCCACATATGCATTTTGCGCCTGCAACGCAGCCTGGACATCACCGGGAGTGATGCGGTACGACGCCATCTTTTGCGGGTTCATCCAGATCCGCATCGCGAACTGGTCCGTCCTCGCCTGTACATCCCCGACACCGGGCACCCGCAGGATCGCATCCTGGATGAACACGCTCGTATAGTTATCGAGGAACGTGATATTATGCGTGCCGCCCGGCGAATAGATCGACACGAGCATCAGCTGATCCGGGTTGCTGGCCCTCACCGTCAACCCAAGCTTGCTGACCACCGCTGGTAACAGTGGCTGCGCGATCCCCACCCGGTTCTGCACGTTCAACGCCGACACATATGCATTGTTGCCGATCCCAAACGTCACCCGGATGCTCATCCCGCCGCTGTTCGTGCTGGTGGCCTGCATATATTCCATACCAGGCGTACCATTGACCTGCTCTTCGATCGGAATGGCGACGGTCTGCTCCACCGTCTGCGCATCCGCCCCGGTATAGCTGCCGTTCACGGACACGCTGGGCGGCGAAATATTCGGGTATTGATCGACCGCCAGGTTGAACATGGAGATCACGCCCGAGATGATCAGCACCAGCGATATGACGATGGCAGTAACCGGACGCTTTATAAAAGTATTTGCGATCATTTGTTCAGTTCCCTCGCCTTTTGCAGCTCATATTCCAGCTCGGCATCGATATCCTGCGCCTCCACCTTCCGCGCTTTTTCCATCAGATCTTCATGGTGCGCCTGCAGCCACGCCAGTTTCTCCTTGCCATACGACCAGCGGGTGATGCATACGAAGAGGACCGGAACAATAAAAATGGCAATCGTCGTCGCCGCAGTCATTCCGCCCAACACCGTAAATCCGATCGTCCTCCGCGCAATGGCCCCCGCACCCGTCGCCAGCACCAGGGGCAAAACCCCCAAAATAAATGCCAGGGAGGTCATGACGATCGGTCGCAGCCGCAGTTTCACCGCCTCCAGGGTTGACTGGATTAGTTCTTCACCGCGGTCGACGCGCACCTTTGCGAATTCCACGATCAGGATGGCATTTTTGGCCGCCAGACCGATGAGCGTGATCAACCCGATCTGGGCATAGACATTGTCCGTCAAACTGGGAACAAGGAACAACGTAAAGATGGCCCCGAACGCGCCAATGGGCACGGCCAGCAACACCGAGAAGGGAACAGACCAGCTCTCATACAACGCGGCCAGGAAGAGGAAGACGAAGGTGATGGAGAACATAAAAATATAGATCGTCGTCGACCCCGCCCGGATCTCCTCATAGCTAAGTCCGGAGAATTCATAGCTATAACCTTCCGGCAGGACCCTATTGGCAATGGCGATCAGCGAGTCGGTGGCCTGGTTACTGCTATAGCCCGCCGCCGGGGCGCCATCGATCTCTGCCGAGCGGAAGATATTGAAATGCTGCACCAATGGCGCCGTTTCGGTCGGGGAATAAGTGACGAGCGTGCTGAGCGGCACCATCGCGCTGTCCTGGTTGCGGATATAATATTTATCCATATCCGTGATGAGCCCGCGATAGGCGGTATCCGCCTGTACGACCACGTGGAAAGTCCGGTTATAGGCCGTAAAATCATTGATATACAGACTACCCATGAACGCCTGGATCGTAGTGAACACGTCCCCGATATTGACGCCAAGTTTTTCGCATTTCTCCCGGTCCACCTTGAGGTTAAAGCTGGGAGTATTGGCGGAGTAAAAACTGAACGCGCCGCTGATGGCAGGGCAATGGTTGGCCTCGGCGATCAGCCGGTTCATCACCGCCTGGAAAGCATGGAAGTCATCATTCGTCGATCGCTGCTCGATCTGCATGCTGAAACCGACCGTTTCACCTACGCCAGGAATTGGGGAGGGCTGGATGACCTCGACATTCGCGTTTTTTATCCCCGCCTCCGAAATTCGTTTTTGCATCACCGTGATAATGCCGGGTACGCGCTCTTCATCCGTATTGCGGTCATCCCAGGACTTGAGCTGGACGTAAATAGTACCGGCATTGGAGTTGGTGGCATTGTTGACGACGTTCAACCCCGACAGGGCGGCATAATGCGCAACCCCGGGCGTGTTGATGACGACCTTCATGAGCCGGTTCATCACATCCACCGACGACGTCGTGGAGGAAGCGGGGGACAGTTGGAAGGTGACGTACAGGTTGCCATCATCCTCTGATGGAATGAAACCGGTCGGCTTTTTCTCGAAAAGGAACCAGGCGGCGCCGCAAATGGCGAACAACAAAATAATAATCAGCCAATAGTTCCTAATACTCCAGGCCACACCATTTTTGTATCGTTCGGTCACCCGGTCGAACCAGGCGTTGAATTTTTCGAACATCCTGGCCATTCCCCGCTTTTTCTTCTTATGATCGGTAGGCTTGAGCAACATGGTGCACAAGGCCGGGGTCAATGAAAGGGCGATAAAGGCGGACAGGACGACCGAAATGGCGATCGTAATCGCGAACTGTTGATACAGCCGCCCCACAATACCAGGAATGAACCCGACGGGCACAAACACGGCGGCGAGGATGAGTGCGATCGCCACTACGGGGGCGGAAATATCTTTCATGGCCAGGTAGGTGGCTTCCTTTGCCGACAACCC